>JALYHR010000063.1 GCA_030776465.1 Pseudomonadota bacterium | reverse complement strand
AGTTTCGTCATCAACCAGCAAAATCCGCATATCCGTTCTGTTTCACCATGCCGTCATATCCCTTCAGCCGGGATGGTGGTGCTAAGCTAGCAACATTGCACAAAGCTGACAAGAATTCCAAACAACGGCGATGGGGCTCTTAAACCAAGCTGCTTTGATGGTGCCTCACGCAAGGGATTCGGCAAAGCCCCCTTTTTGAAGGCCTCCAGCGCTCCGATGTGGGTGGCATTGCTAAGGTTTCTCGTTTGGGCCGGGCGCAGCAAGGGGAAAAAAATCCTCTAGCTTGCTCCTTTCAGGTAAAATGTAGACTATGCCGCTCGTGCCAGCGAAGACCTTGAGGACGACATCTTCGTAAAATTGTCTCGGGACGTTGATGCAACCATAGGAAATGCGCTTGTTCAGAGGAGAATTGCTGACGAGCCGCTCCAGCCTGTGATCTCCTGGATTGCCCCTGACAACCCGGTGGAGCGAAATCGCGGCATCGTAATCGACCCAGAGAATATCAGCTTGAAGATCGTGACCCAGCGACGCGACGAACCTGCCCGCAGGCGTGGTGCGCTCCTCAGGGCGGATATCTGCCAGCTTGCGGGTACCAATTCCCGGCGTGGTATAATCACCATGTGCTAGGCCGAGCAGAGCCATGCTGGTCCCGCGTAGCTTGCCCATGGCATCGAACACGAACAGCCTGGCCTTAATTTTGTCGATGACAACGAAAGGCAGGCCTTTGCTATCGCCCGACGATAGTGCCCAATCGGCCACCCGCCGGGTCTCTGGCGAGGGAGTTTCGCCAAGGAAGTTCGCTCGCCTGGACCCAGGCGCTGGACGCGGTTTGTCCAATCGTGAGGTGTCGAGCGATGAGCTACCGACAACGGATTTACTCTCGCTCGGCGGGATCGAAATGGGGGCGGCCTGTGCCGACCCCTGCATCAGCCAAGCCGCTCCTAGCAGCAGCAGTTCAATTCGCCCGGACTGGAGCGCGACGCTCTTAAGCATGCTGCAGCGAGGCATCGGGCTAGAACCGATCTTGTTTGGGTTTCCTCTCCAGCGGCACGGGGGCTGGGGGAGTGATGACGGGGGCAACCGGAGCGATGGGCGCCGCTTCGATAACGGCGGGCGCGGGCATCCTGACGCCATTGACGGCGAGGGAAGGCGATGAGCCTGCCGCTGGTGAGAACCAGGACACTGTGGGCGGCAATATCGGAGGCGTCGACGTTGGGGTCGTAGTTGGCGTTGGAGTCGGAGTTGGCGTTGGCGTAGGCGTAGGCGTCGGCGTCGGCGTAGGCGTCGGCGTCGGCGTAGGCGTTGGCGTAGGCGTAGGCGTAGGCGTAGGCGTAGGCGTAGTGATATTGCCGGCGGTTCTGAATCCGGTAGTGCAACAGGCCGCCGCGAGCGCGTACTGACCAGCATTCGTTCCGGAAAGGCTGTAGCCTGTATAGGTGACCCCGATGCCGGTACCGGCCGCCGCGCTGTCGTAGGTCGCCGTTGCGTCCGGCCCGGCTACGAGTGTTACGCCTGTCGGAAGGCCGCTCGCGGAGGTGCTGTTAAATCCTGACAAAACCGCCGTGGTGGTGCCGTCGGCGGCCTTGGTCGCGCTCGGATAGACCAGCATATACTGGGTGAGCGTGGCCCCGGATGTCAGGGTAAAGTTGGGCAGGAAGTCCGACGGTGTCGCATATGAACTCGGATTATAGTAGAGAGACACCGGTGCGTTGGGTCCGGTAACCGTAACCAGTGGCGCACCTGACGCGAAGATCACCGTTCCGCCCGCGGTCCCCGGCCCCACGCCGGAATTGCCGGAAATCAGTACCAGGCCAAGCCCCAGGCCCATGCCTTGGGCGGGATCGCTGCTACCCCGGGTTAGCGTAATGGCGCCCGCGATCGTGAGATTGAGCCCCGCGCAAAGGGTTATGTTGCCATCCGTGGCAGTAATGGCGCCGGTGTTCGTCAGTGAAAAATTGCGCCCTGCGTTCAGCAGTATGCTGCCATTCGTGGTCGTGATCGCTGAGTTGACGGTGATATCGCGCCCGCAGCAGATGACGAAATTGCCATTGGTGGCAGTCACCGCGGCGTTCACGGTGACATCTCGATCCGCCAGCAATTTCAGCGTTGTGGTGCTGGGAGTTGCTACCCAGCTGATTGCGTCATTGACGGTGATGTCGCCATTGCCCGCCGTCGTGGAATATTTGGTGGTGACAGGCGGGGTGCCGGCGGTCGTGGCGCCAGAGCCGGTCGCGGTGCTGATCGTCACGCTGTTGGTGACCAGCAACGCGGACAGCGTTGCGCCAGAGATATCCCCGCCGGTGGGAGCGATGGTGAAGTCGGACGGATCGATGGTGAACGTGCCGGTCTTGCCGGCAAACGCGGCGGTGGTGACAAGCGCGCCGTCTGCGACAGACACGTTGGCTGCGGAAGCCTCGATCGCACCGCCATCGCCGCTGACAGGGGCGCTGGCGTCCAGCGTCCCGGCCACTTTCACCTCCCCCGAAGTCATGTCGCCCAGCAGGCTGATGGTGCCGCTGTGATTTTCCAGGGTGCGGGCTTCGATCACGCCGGTGTTGTTGACCGCCGAATGCAGCAGCGCGCTTGTTGATGCTGCCGTCAGCAGCACATGCCCGCCATCGGCAATAATGACGCCATCGTTCTGGGCCAATGCCTGCAATGCGCCCTTGTCGATCGCGACGTTCAACAGCCCGTTGCCAGCGACGTCCAAAGTGATGGCATTGCCGGCCGCAAGCGCCACCGTGCCCAGCTTTGCCGATATCAGGCCATTGTTGCCGACGCTGGCGCCCAGCATGGCGACATAGCCGCCATCGGCATTGATCGAGCCCTCATTCAGCACGGTCTCCTGGCTGAGCCCCGAGAACTTGTAATTCCCGGCCATGAAATTCGCGTCGGTAATGCCCAGCGTCGAGGCAACGAGGCCGCCGACATTCACTTCGGCGCCCTTGCCGAAAAGGATGCCGTTGGGATTGACCAGAAAAACCTGCCCGTTCGCGGTCAGGTGGCCGAGAATCGTTGAAGGATCGCTGCCGACGACCCGGTTCAGCGCCACCGAACTGCTGGACGGCTGCACGAAGGCGACGGTTTCATTAGCGCCAATGCTGAAGCTCGACCAGTTGATGGCGACGTTCTGGGATGACTGTTTGACCGTCACCACGCCCGGCATTGTCGCGATGGTCGCGCTGCCGGCTGATACGACACCGCCCGTCGGTCCGGCATGAACGGCAGATGCGATACCCAGCCCGAGCGATCCAACTAGCGCCGTCGCGCACCAAATCCCCTGCTTGCGCCATTTCCGCGCAGGCACGGCACCCGTCAGGCGAAAGGTGCGGATTTCCAGGGTGTTGCGTGTCATGGAGCAGGCTCCCAAAGAATAATCGTGAAAAGCGGATTACAAACTGGCGCGATCATCAGAAGAACTTGATAAATTCAAAGCGGAACTGCCCGGTCGAATTGGGCGAATACGATGTCGCCGGGGGCCCCAGGCGGAAGGCATAGGACACCCGGGCAAGGAAATTGCCGTTCTGCGACCATGTCAACGAGCCCCCCGCGCCACTACGGGTCAGGCTGTTATTGCCCGCGAGCCAAGGATCCTGATTGAGCCAGACCCGGCCATAATCATAGAAACCCGCCAGTTGCAGCCGTCCCGGCAGACCTGCGATAGGAGGAAGCAACATCCGGGCCTCCGCAGTCGCGATATAGCCTTCGTCGCCATAGGCTTCGCCCTCGGGATAGGCCCGAATGCCATAGGCACCTCCCAATTCCATTTTTTCGGTGATGTCGAGATTGTGGAACGCCAACTGCCCACGGATTAAGCCATACAGTGAGAACGGGCCGAACACGGTCTGCAGCCGGTCTGCGCTGAAGGTCAGCTTGCCGTAGTGACCATTGGTTCGCGCCGCTGCGGCATCGGCAGCCAGGGCAACGGGTGAGCGGATGTCGAGATTACCCCCGATGAAATACAGCGAATAGCCATCCCAGCCACCGCCGCCGATGCTGTCATGATGGTCCCCCGTCAGGCCCACTGTCACCACTTCGGCCCGGCGTCTGTTGGTACTGCCGACACTGACGATATTGTCTTGCAGAGTGCGGTAATCGGCATCGACCCGGACCTGGAGATTGTCATCGTACGAGCGGATCAATGGATAGCTGGCATAGAGGCTGGCAATCTGTTCATTGCCGTTGGCGTTCAGAGCATCGAATTGCTTGCCAAGCCGGTAGTGGAAATAGGCGTAGGCAGCGCCCAGGGTCAGGTTTCCGGCCTGCGCCTGATAGGACGCACGGCCATACTGCAACCCGCCCCCCGAGGTGAGTACCCGCAGGCTGGCGACATCGCCGATGCCCAGCGGTTCGTTAAAATTGATCGTGCCTCCGCCCTGGTATAGGCCAGTGTAAGGGCTGCCAGCATTGCTCGCCTCCAGATCGCCGCTAATGAGATGGCCGGGAGTGACATCGACCAGCAGATCGGAGGTGCCCACCGCCGAACCGGGACTGAGGACAGAACTGACCCGAACGCCGGGAAGGTCGGAGAGCAGCAGAAGCCTGCGTTCCAGCGGTGGTGCTCCGACGATATCGCCGCTGTTGAGGCCGTGCAGCACATCTCGCGCCACACCGCTATGCAGGCGCGACGTGTTGTTCAGGCCTATCGCGCCATAGTGGCCCTCGATCACGGCGATCGTAACCGCACCATCGCTGATGGTCTGCGCCGGCACATAGGCCTGCGCGACAATGTAGCCCCGCGAATTGTAATAGCGGGTGATCATCAGCGCCATGCGCCGCAGGTCCGACAAGTTTAGCGAGCGATCCGGCGTGAAGCCTGCCGCCGCTATCAATTCGCTTTCCGGGTATCGGGTTTGACCGGTAATGTGCAGCGAGTGAACGAGCACCGAAGGCCCTTCGGATTCTCGATCCCTTGCAGCTTCGGGCTTTTGGATGCGAATATCGGGAATAGCCGTTGGCGCTACCGGAGCGGATGGCAATTGCGAGACTTGCCCAGGAACCAGACCTGCGACCTGGCCGACGGCAATGTTGCTATGGATCGATACTGCCGCGACCGATGCCAGCACCATACCCCGAATTGTTGCTTTCATGTTTTGCCCCTGCTTTGAAAGTCGGTTCGCCTGGTATCGGGACAATCCGGTTGATGAGAGCGACACTGCGTAAGTCATGCGGCTAGCATGACTTGTGTACGCTTCGCGACTGACAAGCCAAGTCTAAAAGACAGACCCAGCTAACTCTATCACGACAAATTGTCACAGGCAGTACGAAACCGTACTACTTCTATATCCCTGAAATTTAAAGCGTTTATGACGCAATGGTTGGAAACAAATTGAGGTTGATGTGTTAGAAATGCTTGTTATATACGTATGTTCCATTATCTCAAATATTTTTTGCACAAAGCGTGTAGACGGCAGCACTTAAAAATTATCCGATATATTTTCCGTGGCTTGCGATGGCGAATTTGGATCGCAATGAATATGGAAACGGTCTGCCGCTCGTCATGCCCGTGGATGCCATCATGAACGCGAAGTGGCCGATTCGGTTTATTGAGCTTGCCCCTGCCCGACGTCTCCCTTGGCTGATAGGATCAGATCAGCGAAGGGGTATCAGGATGAAGGACGGGAGTGAAGGCGCGCTAGGCCGAACCAGCCACACCGCCAGCTCAGCGACACAGCGTTGGCGGTGCACATCAAGGCTGTCTTCGCCGAGATGAAAGGGGCTTACAAGCCGATGGCTTGCGAGCGAGAAATGGCTTGCCGGGCAAATCAGCTTGGCAGCATAATCAGAACGCCAAGGGAGACGCTGGACGAGGGCAAAGTCAGTTCATAAAATCCCTATATTTCAGAGGGTTTTATGGTGGGCGCGGCAGGGATTGAACCTGCGACCCCACCCGTGTGAAGGGTGTGCTCTACCACTGAGCTACGCGCCCCGCGTACGATGCCGCGGAAAGGCGCGCGCTTAGAGAAAGGGGCGGGCGTTGACAAGTGCGGATGGCAGCCTTTTTCTCGTGATTGCATCGTTGGCTGCGAATGCTCTATGGCACCGGGCATGACCGAAACGCCCGAAGATTCCATCGCTGACGCCGTCCCCGCAGAACTCGCCACAGCGGCGGCTGCCCCTGATGATGTCCCGCCCGACCGGCTGGCGATCCAGCCCCGCAATCCGTACTTCGACGCGGACAAGTTGCAGCGCGGGATCGGTATTCGTTTCAAGGGGTCAGTGCGAACCAATGTCGAGGAATATTGCATTTCCGAAGGCTGGATCCGCGTGCAGGCGGGCAAGACCATGGACCGCAAAGGCCAGCCGCTGACGCTGAAGCTGAACGGGCCGGTCGAAGCCTGGTTCGAGGATCTGGGCGAGACGGCGCCAGTGGCGCGTTTGGTTTAGCAGAAATTCCCAAGGGCGAATTTCTGAAGTCGGTACCAGCCCTCTCCCCCGACATGAATCCTTGCCACAGGCGGCGCGCTGGGCCACTGGCGGGGCCTCATGTCCAGCGTCAAACTCCCCCAGATCATCATTATCGGTCGGCCTAATGTCGGCAAATCGACGCTTTTCAACCGGCTGATCGGCAAAAAGCTGGCGCTGGTCGACGATCAGCCGGGCGTCACCCGCGATCGCCGCTTTGGCGAGGCGCATCTGCTGGGGCTCGATTTCACCATCGTCGATACCGCAGGCTGGGAAGATCAGGACCCTGCCTCGCTGCCGGGCCGGATGCGGATGCAGACCGAGGTGTCGCTGCAAGGCGCCGACCTGGCGCTGTTCGTCATCGATTCGCGCGCCGGGATCACTCCGCTCGACCAGGAAATCGCCCGCTGGCTGCATGGCAGTACGGTGCCGGTGGTGCTGGTCGCCAACAAGGCCGAGGGCAAGTCGGGCGATTACGGCCTTTATGAAAGCTTTTCGCTGGGATTTGGCGATCCCGTTGCCTTGTCCGCCGAACATGGCGAAGGGCTGGGCGATTTGTTCGAGGCGCTGCTGCCCTATTTCGAAGGCGAAAAGCACGAGCGCTTCGACGAGGCTGAAATAAACGACGAAGGCGACGAGGACGACCCCTCGCGGCCGTTGAAGCTGGCCATCGTCGGTCGCCCCAACGCGGGCAAATCCACGCTGATCAATGCGATGCTGGGCGAGGACCGGCTGTTGACCGGACCAGAAGCGGGGATCACGCGCGATGCGATCGCAGTGGACTGGCAATGGGTTGACCCCGCAACCGGCGACCACCGCGCCGTCCGCCTGATCGACACCGCAGGCATGCGCAAAAAGGCGCGGATCGTCGAAAAACTGGAAAAGATGGCAGTCGCCGACGCCCGCCACGCCGTCGATTTTGCCGAGGTCGTGGTGCTGCTGCTCGACGCCACGCTGGGGCTGGAGCACCAGGATCTCAAAATCGCCGCGATGGCGCTGGAAGAAGGTCGCGCGCTCATCATCGCGATCAACAAATGGGACGTCGCAGAGGGGCCATCCGCGCTGTTCAACGGCATCCGCACCGCGCTCGACGAAGGGCTGGCGCAGGTCAAGGGCGTGCCGGTACTGACCGTCTCGGCGCGCACCGGCAAGGGGCTCGACGCGCTCATCGCCGCCGCCTTCGAACTGCGCGTGGCGTGGAGCAAGCGCGTCTCGACCGGCCTTCTGAACCGCTGGTTCGACGATGCCCTGTCCGCCAACCCGCCACCGGCGCCCGGGGGCAAACGGATCAAGATGCGCTACATCACCCAGGCGAAAACCCGTCCGCCAGGCTTTATCGTCTTCGGCACAAGGCTCGACCTGCTGCCCGAAAGCTATCGTCGCTATCTGATCAACGGCATCCGCCGCGAACTGGGCTTTGCCGCAGTGCCGATCCGGCTAACCCTGCGCAGCGCCGCCAACCCTTTCTCGAAAGACTGACCGCGCATGGCCGACCTGTATCTGAAAGCGCTGGAAGCAGAGCGCAAAAGCCTGTGGGCGAGTTGCCGGCTTAAGGGCTTGGCCAAGGATACGCCCGAGCGACAACGGATCAATGAACTGGATGAGCTGTTGCGGGCGCATAAGGCGAAGCAGGGTAAGTAAGGCTCAATTTAAGGAAAAGATACGAGGGGCAAACCCCTCGCGCTCCCCGTCATTATTTGTTGTGCGATCTCCATGCCTATTTCCTTTCCGCGAAGCGGTTTAAAAGCCTGCGGCGCTGAGAAGTAGCACAAGGCCGAATTATCGGGCAACGCAGACATTAACGGGGTCTGGGGCTCATGGCCCCAGGACTATCCTTTACTTGAAATTCCCTTAAATCGCTTTGCCCCACCAATGGCGGGCATAACCGCGCGGGGCGGTTGTAATCTGCGGCGCGCCCGCATAGCTCATCGGCCATGATCCTTTCCCAGCTTGCGCTTGTGCTGATTGGCTTGATGCTGGCCGCCTGGACGGTGACGGCGGCTTGGGCGATCCTGGCGGCGCGTGGCCGGGAAAGGCGCGCGCGGGCGAGTTTGCGGCAGGGGCGGCGGCTGGCGCGGATGGTGGACGAATCGCCGACGGTGCCGTTGCTGGTGCGCGCGGATGGACGGATCGAGGCGCCACCACGGCTGGCGGCGTGGCTCGGGCTGGACAATGTGCCGCAGTTCCTGAGCGAGTTGGGCGGCGCGGCGGAGGATGCGGGGCTGGGCGAGGCGGATATCGAGGCGCTGGCGGCAGCGGTGCGCCGGACGCAGAAGACGGCGATGCCGTTTCTGTTGAATGTGACGCCCAGGGGTTCCCAGCGGAATCTGGCGTTGCGTGGGCATTTGGCCGATCCGGCGGTGTCGCCGGGTGGGGCGGCGTTGGTCTGGGCCTTCGACAGCAGCGAAAGCGAGGCCGAGATGGGGCGGTTGCGCGGCGATGCGGAAAAGGCCCGCGCAAAATTCGCGGCGCTGATCGGGCTGATCGAGGCGGCACCGATGCCGATGTGGTTTCGCGAGCCCACGGGCAAGTTGCGGCTGGTCAACTCGGCTTATGTGGCGGCGGTGAGCGGCGCCAGTGCCGACGAGGTGGTGGCGGCAGGCATCGAACTGGTCGAGCCATCGGTCGGTCAGGAGCCGGCGGCGATCGCGCTGGCGGCGGCGCGCCAGCAATCGCCGATCGAGCGCCTGGTGACGGCGACGGTCGGCGGCCAGCGCCGGGCGCTGCGGATCAGCGATTTCCCGCTGGGTGAGGAAGGCGTGGCCGGCTACGCCATCGACGTCGAGGATATGGAGCAATTGGCCAGATCGTTCCGCGCCTTTCGCGAGGCGCAGCGGGCCATCCTCGATCAGTTGTCGGCGGGCGTGGCGCAGTTCGATGCCGGGGGCCATCTGGCCTTTGCCAACCAGCATTTCCAGCGGATATTTGTCCTGCAGCCACCGGCGATGGTCAATCCGCCATCGTTCGAGCAAATTCTGGACTTGGCGCGCGAGGCGGGCCGTTTGCCCGAAGTGCGTGATTTTCCGGCTTGGCGGCGCGAGCGCAAATCGTGGTTCATCGCCGATGGTGCGGTTGAGGAAGCGTGGCCCTTGACGGACGGCACGCATCTGCGGGTCGTGGCGCAGCCGCTGCCCGATGGCGGGCTGCTGCTGATCGTCGAGGATCGTACCGAGCAACTGCATGTTTCGGCGATGCGCGATACGCTGTTGCGGACCCGCACCGCGACCTTCGACAATTTGTTCGAGGCGCTGGCGGTGTTTGCCCCCGATGGCCGCTTGCAGCTGTGGAACCGGCGTTTTGCCGCCGCCTGGGGGCTGGATTCAGAGTTGCTGGATGCGCATCCCCGGATCGAAGCGCTGCTGGAGCGGATCGCTGAAAGTCTGGCCGAGCCGGCAAAGGCCAGAGGCGTGGGCGATGTCGTGCGCGCGGCGACCTTGCAACGCCAGCAAACCGGGGCGCGGGTCGCACTGGCCGACGGTCGGACGCTGGAACTGGCGGGGGTGCCACTGCCCGACGGCAACGGCATGCTGACGGTGCTGGATATCACCGATTCGCAAACTGCCCAGGATAGCTTGCGTGAACGCAATGCCGCGCTGATCGAGGCGGACGCGATGAAGACGCGTTTCCTGGCCAATATGAGCTATGAATTTCGCACGCCGCTGACCTCGATCGGCGGGTTCGCGGAATTGTTGCAAAGCGGATTGGGGGGCGAACTCAGCGCGTCGGGGCGCGAATATGTCGAGGCGATCCTGACCTCGGCGGCGCGGCTTTCCAGCCAGATCGAAGACGTGCTCGATCTGTCGCAAAGCGAAGCGGGGATGCTGCCGCTGGCGCGCGAGGAAATCGATTTGTTTCCCTTTATGACCCGGCTGGTCCAGCAACGGGCGGAGCCTTTGCGCAGCAGCAAGCTGACGCTCGATCTGCGCGGTAATGCATCGGCGGGCCGCATCCAGGGCGATTCGCGGCGGCTGGCCCGGGCGCTTGGCCATATCGTCGACAATGCCATCGCGGCGACGCCAGCGGGGGGGCGCATCCTGGTCGAATTATCGCGCCGACGCGAGAAGGGCCAGAGCTGGGCGCGCATCGTGGTTTCGGACAATGGTTGCGGAGTGGACCAGGCGACGCTGGCGCGGGCGCTCGAAGGGCTCAGGCTGTCGGTCGATGGCAAGTCGGTGGATCGGCGCCACGGGCTGGGCCTGCCGCTGGCGCGACAGTTGATCGAGGCGCATGGTGGCCGGATCGAGCTGATCTCCGAAGTGGGTACCGGGACCACCGCGCTGGTGGATTTGCCGTGACCGGAGCCGAAGCGCACGCGCGAGCGCGGGTTGTCGAACTGCCCGATCTGGCGGCGACGGCCCGTTTCGCGGCGGCCATCGCGGCGGAATTGCGTGCCAGCGATGTCGTTGCCCTGAGCGGCACGCTGGGCGCGGGCAAGACCACGCTGGCCCGCGCGATCCTGCTGGCGTTGGGGCATGGCGGCGAAGTGCCGTCGCCCAGTTTCTCGATCATCGAGGTGTACGAGCCGCCCGGCGTGCGCTTGCCGGTGGTTCATGCCGATTTCTACCGCTTGACCGATGTTGCGGAAGCGGTCGAAATCGGGCTGGACGATTACCGCACCGGGGCTGCGCTGATCGCGGAATGGCCCGAAAAGGCGGGTGGCTTCGCCCATGAAGCGGCTTGCCTGTCGATCAGGCTGGAAATCGCAGCAGAAGCTGTTGGAGAACGCCGTTGGGCCATTGTCGAAGCCGGTCCCGATTGGGTAATGCGGGGCTTATGGACAAGCCTGTGACCGTGAATCTTCCGCAAGGTATCGAGTCGTTTCTGGCGGCTGCGGGCTGGTCGGACGCTAGAATCGAACCGCTGCCGGGGGATGCCTCGTTTCGCCGGTATTTTCGCCTGCGCCGGCCCGATCGCGCAGGCGATCAGCACACAAACGCCCAAAACACCGCCATGCTGATGGACGCGCCGCCGCCGCATGAAGACACGGCGCCGTTCCTGCGCGCGGCGCAATGGCTGGACGCCAACGGCATGCGCGCGCCGCGTATCCTGCATTTGGATGCGCAGCGCGGGCTGGTCCTGCTCGAAGATTTCGGGACAACCCGGATGCGCGATTATCTTGATGAAGCGCCCGCCGACGAAGATGCCGTTTATGCTGGCGCGGTCGATGCGCTGGTGCGATTGCATCGCCTGCCGCCGGGCCCGTTTCCCGACTATGACATGACGGTTTACCAGCGCGAAGTCGGCCTGCTGGTGGACTGGTATTGCCCCGCGCAAAATCTGGACGTCGATTTCGATGGCTATACCCAGGCCTGGGCCGAGGTCATGACGCCGGTGGTGAAACGCCAGCGCGCCGGGGTCACGGTATTGCGCGATTATCACGCGGAAAATATAATGCTGCTCGATACGCTCGACCGGCAGGGCCTGCTCGATTTTCAGGATGCGCTGGTTGGTCATCGCGCCTACGATCTGGTGTCGTTGTTGCAGGATGCCCGCCGCGACGTTTCCTCCCAGCTGGAGGCCGCGATGTTGGACCGCTATTGCCGTGCCACAGGTGTCGATCCAGATGAATTCCTGGCCGATTATGCCCGTTTGGGAGCGCAGCGGAATGCCAAGATCATCGGTATTTTCGTGCGCTTGTGGCGGCGCGACGGCAAACCGCGCTATTTGTCCTTGATCCCCCGCGTCTGGGCGCTGCTTGAGCGTGACCTGGCGCATCCGGCGCTGGCACCGGTGGCGGGATGGTTCGCTGCCAATATTCCCGACCGGTTGCGCCGCGATCTGGGGGGTGCCTTTCCGGTATGACCGATATGGCCGACATAGCGTCACCCCCGGTTGCGCCACTGGATCGCGGCAATGCGCTGGCCAGTGACACCGCGATGGTGCTGGCGGCGGGGCTGGGCAAGCGGATGCGCCCGTTGACTGCATCGCGGCCCAAACCGATGGTGGTGGTGGCGGGCAAGCCGCTGATCGATCATGCGCTGGACCGGCTGGCCGAGGCCGGGGTGGCGCGCGCCGTCGTCAATGCCCATTATCTGGCGGACGCGATGGAAGCGCATGTCATGCAACGCGCCGCGCCCGAAGTGCAGATTTCCGACGAGCGCGACCTCTTGCTCGAAACCGGCGGTGGCATGGTCAAGGCGCAGTCGTTGCTGCCCGATCCGTTTTTCTGCCTCAACAGCGACAGCTTGTGGCTGGATGGGCCGCGCAACCTGTTCCGCGAATTGTCGCTGGCGTGGCGGCCCGACGAGATGGATGCGCTGTTGCTGGTGGCCAGGCACCGCAATGCACATAATTACATCGGCAATGGCGATTTTCATCTCGATCCGCTGGGGCTGATCCAGCGGCGGCGGCCGGACCGGGTGGCGCCATTCATCTACACCGGCATCCAGCTGGTGTCGCACCGCTTGCTGCGCGATGCGCCGCAAGGCCCGTTTTCGACCAATGTGCTGTGGAGCCGCGCCATTGCCGAGCGGCGGCTGTATGGGCTGGTCCATACCGGTGAATGGTTCGAGGTGGGCACCCCCGGCGATATCGCCCCCACCGAGGACTGGCTGGCGCGTGCCTGAGCTGGCAGAGCCCGCTTTGGGTGATGCGCCAGTTTTGCCTTATTCGCCGAAAATCTACTCCATCGCGGCGCATCGCGGCTTTGCCGATGCGCTGGTCGCCGGACTGATCCCGCGCTACGCCGACAGTGAAGTGGGGCTGGCGCGGCTGACCCTGCTGCTGGCGAGCCAGCGCGCCGCGCGCACCATTACCGAAGCGTTTGTGCGCGTTTCGGGCGCGGGGATGCTGCTGCCCCGGCTGGTGGTGGTGGGTGATCTCGACCTGGATGAAGCTTTGGGGACGCTGTTCGATCCGATCGATACCGATATCGATATTCCGCCCGCCGCCGCGCCGACCCGGCGGTGGCTGCGACTGGCCGAGCATCTGCGCGCGGTTCAAGGCGATGATGCCGCATCCGGTGTGGCGCTGTTGCGGCAGGCGCGCGCCATGGCCCAGACCATGGACCGGCTGGCGGTGGAAGGCATCGATCCGGCGCAACTGCTGGCCGACGATGTCATCGGCATCGTCGGCGACCAGTCGGCGCATTGGCAACGCAGCAGCGCCGCTTTCCTGCGGGTCTGGGCGCATTGGCAGGCCGAACTGGACGCGCGCGGCGAAGTCGATGCACCGACGCGGCGCAACCGGCTGCTGGACCAGGCGGCGCGGGCCTGGTCAGCCAATCCGCCCATAAATCCAATCGTGGCGGTGGGCGTCACCAGCGCGTCACCGGCGATTGCCCGGCTGTTGCGGGTGGTCGCGGGCCTGCCGCAAGGTGCGGTGATCCTGCCCGATCTCGACCTTGCGCTCGATGACAATGTCTGGGACTTGCTGGGCCGCGCCGGCAAGGCTGACGCGCCGGGCGAGCCGCCATTCGCGCGCGGCGATGCGGTCACTCATCCGCAATATCATCTCAAATTGTTGCTGCACCGCATGGGTGTCGCCCGCGACGAGGTTCGACCCTGGCACCGCGCCGGGCTTGGCGCCGCGCCGCCCGCCCGCAGTCGCGCCATTTCCAGCCTGTTTCTGCCACCGCTGGCCTGTTCGCGCTGGGTCGGCCTGCCAGAACCGCAGCGGCGGCTGGCGGGGGTACGGCTGATGGCCAGCGAGCATCCCGGCGCCGAGGCGACCGCGATCGCCATCCTGATCCGCCAGGCGCTGGAGGTGCCCGAACGCCGGGTCGCGTTGATCACCCCCGATCGCGGGTTGGCTGGCCGGGTGGTGGCGCAATTGCGGCGCTGGCAGATCGCCGCCGACGATAGCGCCGGGCGGCCACTGCCGCAGACCGCCGCAGGCCGCGTGCTGTTGCTGCTGGCCGAGGTGATGGGTGAGGCTGCACCGCCAGTGCCGCTGATTGCGCTGCTGTCGCATCCGCTGGTGCATGCCGATGAAGGCCGACCCGCGTGGCTGGAACGGGTGCGGGAACTCGATCTGGCGCTGCGCGGGCCGCG
>JALYHR010000062.1 GCA_030776465.1 Pseudomonadota bacterium | reverse complement strand
CTCCCCTTCAGGGGAGGGGCCGGGGGTGGGGTTTCGCCAATGGCACCAGCGTGGGATATGGGGCCAAACCCCACCCCAACCCCTCCCCTGAAGGGGAGGGGCATTAGGGCCGATTTCCCCGGCATGCTGACCCGCGATGGCCAGCCGTGGCACTATCTGGACAGCGGCGCCACTGCGCAAAAACCGCAGGCCGTGATCGATGCCATGGTGCGGGCGATAGGCAGCGATTACGCCACCGTCCATCGCGGCGTCTACGGTCGATCGGCCGAGATGACGCTGGCTTTTGAGGCCGCTCGCCGCCGCGTCGCCAGCTTCGTCGGCGGCACTGCGGACGAGATCGTCTTCACGCGCGGCGCGACCGAGGCGATCAATCTGGTCGCGCAAAGCTGGGGTGCAACGCATCTCAAAGCGGGCGACCGCGTGCTGCTGTCGCTGCTGGAGCATCACTCGAACATCGTCCCGTGGCAATTGCTGCGCGATCGGATCGGCATCGAGATCGATGTCTGCCCGCTGACCGATGACGGCCAAATCGATCTCGACGCCGCCGAGCGGATCCTGACACCCGCGCATAAGCTGGTCGCCTTTGCCCATGTCTCCAACGTGTTCGGATCGATGCTCAACGCCCCCCGCGCCGCGGCGCTGGCGCATGCCGTAGGCGCGAAACTGCTGCTCGATGGCTGTCAGGCCGTGCCCCGCATCCCGGTCGATGTCGCCGCGCTCGATTGCGACTTCTACGTCTTTTCCGCGCATAAGCTCTATGGCCCTACCGGCATCGGTGCGCTGTGGGCTCACTCCGAAATTTTGGACAGCATGCCGCCATGGCAGGGCGGCGGTTCGATGATCGACCGCGTGACCTTCGGCAAAACCACTTACGCCCCGTCGCCGCAACGCTTCGAGGCCGGAACCCCTGCCATCGTCGAGGCGATCGCGTTCGCCGCCGCGATCGATTACGTCGACGGCATCGGCCTGGCCGCCATTCACGCCCACGAAGCCGCGCTGCTGCGCCAATTGCGCGAGGCGCTGTCGGCCACCAACCGGATTACCCTGTTCGGGCCAGAGGCTTCGGCGGGGATCGTCAGTTTTGCCCTGGACGGGGTGCATCCGCACGATCTCGGCACCATATTGGACGAGGAAAATGTCGCCATTCGTGCGGGGCATCACTGCGCCCAGCCGCTGATGGCGCATCTGGGCGTGCCCGCCACCGCGCGCGCCAGTTTCGGACTGTACAATGATGAAAGCGATATCGCCGCCCTGCTGCGCGGCATCGAGCGGACCAGGAGGATCTTTGGATGAATGAATTTTTTGGCGGCTCTGCCGCAGAGGATGGGCCCCGCGGCTTTGCCGTCGAGCCCCCCGCCTTCGCCATTGAAAAAGTGGACAGCGCCAGCCCACCGCCCCGTGCCCGGGTCGAGGATGCGGTGCTGCCAGCCGAAACCACTGCCGAGAAAATGGAGCGCAAGAAGGATTACCTCGAAGGTTTTCTTGCTGCCAAGCCCGAAGGCGTCAGCCCCGGTGAGCCCGGTGGCGAACTTTACGAAGCCGTGATCACCGCCCTGCGTGAGATTTTCGATCCCGAAATCCCGGTCAACATCTACGATCTTGGCCTGATCTATGGGGTCGATGTTACCGGTGATGGCGCGGTCGTCGTCACCATGACGCTGACCACGCCGCATTGCCCGGTGGCCGAATCGATGCCCGGCGAAGTCGAATTGCGCGTCAGCAGCGTGCCCGGGGTGCGCGACGCCGAGGTCAATCTGGTGTGGGATCCGCCATGGGACCCGCAAAAGATGAGCGACGAAGCCCGTCTCGAACTGGGGATGTTGTGATGACTACTGCAACAACTCGCCGACCGAGACCCGCTGCCGTCCTGCTAACCTCGTCTGCCGAGGCCCGCATCGCCAAGCTGATGGCGCAGGCGCCCGCCGATGCCATCGGGGTCAAGCTCTCGACTCCGCGCCGGGGCTGTTCCGGGCTGGCCTATTCGGTGGACTATGTCACGCAGGCAAACCCGATGGACGAACGAATCGAAACCCCGGGCGGGCTGTTTTTCATCGATGGCGGCAGTGTGCTGTACCTGATCGGCAGCACGATGGACTGGCAGGAAGACGATTTCACCGCAGGCTTCGTGTTCCAGAACCCCAATGCCAAGGGAAGCTGCGGCTGCGGGGAGAGTTTTACGGTCTGAACTGCCTCGTCACCGCGCCGCCCGTCCATCACAAGGGGACCGTCATATGCCAATTCGCCGTTATACCAGGGTAGCGGTTGTGCTGCATTGGCTGGTTGCCGCGCTGATCGTCATCAATGTGCTGCTCGC
Source organism: Pseudomonadota bacterium (assembly GCA_030776465.1). GTDB lineage: Bacteria > Pseudomonadota > Alphaproteobacteria > Sphingomonadales > Sphingomonadaceae > Novosphingobium. Next base: position 37,258 of record JALYHR010000062.1, on the reverse strand, counting down.
CTGGACGTGGCATTCGCTGTCAAAGCCGAATGCGCATTCGGTCGTGAATGTCCATAAATCGATCGGGCTGACGGTGCTCGGGCTGGCGCTGTTGCGGCTGTTGTGGCGCATCGGCCACCGTCCTCCGGATTTGCCGGCGGCCTATCAGCGCTGGGAAAGCGTGTTGTCGCATATCGTCCACGGGTTCCTTTACCTGATCATGTTCGGGCTGCCGATCACCGGCTATATCATGGATTCAGCCTCGAAGGCGTCAGGTCAGCCGATCATGTGGTTCGGGCTGATCCCGATCCCGCACCTTGGCGCGATCATGCAGTTGGCTCCCGGTGAAAAGCAGCACGTCCGCCACTTGTTCGCAGCGGCACATTCGCTGTCCGCCGTTGCGCTGTATGTTCTGCTGTTCCTGCATATCGCGGGCGCGCTGAAGCACCAGTTCATCGACCGCGAAAAGGAAATCCAGCGGATGTCCTGGGGTTCCCGAGGCTGAGATCGAAAAAAGGGCCTCCATTCGCTAGGATTGGAGGCCCTTCGGGATAATGTCACCAGCCGCTTGGACGGGAGGGGGGGGTCTCGGCGGTGACAATGGGATAATGCGTCAATCTGAAAGCCGTTCCCGGCCCTTCGACAAATTTCAAATTTTTTGGTGCGGTGCCGCATGGCGTTTTTCCGGTTAAATCGGCACCAGCCCGGCTCGACGGCAGTCGGAAAGATTCTAATGATCGCCCCCGCCGAGCCGGGCGCGTCCGGGGGAACATCGCTCAGGCTGGCGCATTTTGAGGGCAAGTCATCAGGAAAAATGCGTTATGCCGCTGGGCCGCCAGATCGCCGAACATCTGCCATTTCTGCGCCGTTATGCACGGGCCCTGTCCGGCAGTCAGCGTGAAGGCGACGATCTGGTTCGGGCAACGCTGGAAAGCGCGATCGACAATCGTGACCAACGCCTGGAACTCAAGGGTGGTCGGGTCGCGCTGTATGCCGCCTTCACCCGAGTCTGGCAAAATACGCAAGCCGAACACGCCCGCAATGCCGACGACGCCTACTCCCGCGAAGGTTCCGCGAACGCCCATCTGTCGGTCATCGGCCCGCGCCAGCGTGAAGCCCTGCTGTTGATCGCGCTGGAACAGTTCACCAACGCCGAGGCGGGGGAAATCATGGGTATTCCCGCCGCCGAAGCCGCTGCGCTGGCCAATGCGGCAGCCAACGATATCGCGCGCAATACCGCGACGAACGTGCTGATTATCGAGGACGAACCGCTGATTTCTATGCAGTTGGAACAGATTGTTGCCTCGATGGGCATGGAGGTGTCCGGGACCGCCGCGACCCGCAATCAGGCCACCAAAGCCGCCACCAGCAACCGCCCCGGACTGGTGCTGGCCGATATTCAGCTTGCCGACGGCAGTTCGGGGCTGGACGCCGTCGCCGATATCCTGGCGAAGATGCCGCATGTGCCGGTGATCTTCATCACCGCTTACCCTGAGCGCCTGCTGACTGGCGACCGGCCCGAACCGACCTACCTGTTGTCCAAGCCGTTCCACGAGGACGCTGTGCGCGCGGCAATTTCACAAGCGCTGTTTTTCGCCCCGTCCACGACGCATTAGGGCCTTTCCCTCTAATTCCTGGATCAGGTCGATGCGGATATCGCCATGGATGACGCTGATCGCCGTCCCTGCTGGTGGGCTCGATCTCCGTCGGCTATCTCAAGACATCGATGGGTAGATATGGATGCCCCGCGAGGATTCGAACCTCGATAGACGGAATCAGAATCCGTAGTCCTACCGTTAGACGACAGGGCAAGAAGCGGCGCGTCTAGACATGGGTCCGGGCTGGGTCAAGGATATAGGGTCAAGGATATAGATCGCCTTGATCGTGCGCCCTTGTCGCGGGGCGCGGCTGCCGCTAACATGGGCGTCAGGTACCCGCCGCTGCGGCGGGCTTTGACAGAATTGAGTACAGGACCATGGCGGAACAGCTTCCGCCGACGGCGCGCAAGGAGTTTTCGAACGAGGCGGATGAATGCAACCGGCTGGCACGCGGGCCCATCCGCGATGCAAGCCCCCCCAGCAGGAACCCGCAGCCCGCCGTCGGGCAGACGAATGAAACCGATGCCACACGCGCCAAATCGGCCCCTGACGAGACAGCCGCAACCGGGCGCGGACCGAACGGTTACCGCCAATCCTACGCCGCGATCGATCTGGGCACCAATAATTGCCGGTTGCTGATCGCGCGCGCATCGGGCGAAAACCTGGTGGTGGTCGATGCCTTCAGCCGCGTCGTCCGGTTGGGCGAAGGATTGGCGCAGACCGGTCGCTTGTCAGACGCAGCGATGGAACGCGCCGTCGCTGCGCTGCAGATCTGCGCCGACAAGCTGAAGCGGCGCAATGTCCATCTGGCGCGCTCGGTGGCGACCGAAGCTTGTCGCCGCGCCGTCAATGGCAGTGATTTCATCGAACGCGTGCGCAACGAAACCGGCATCCGGCTCGACGTGATCAGCGCGCGCGAGGAAGCACGGCTGGCGGTGCTGGGCTGCCATATCCTGCTGGAGCCGGGTCGCGGACCAGCCATGATCTTCGATATCGGCGGTGGCTCGACCGAACTTGTGCTGATCGAGAATGGCCCAGGCGTGCCCGCCATTCTCGACTGGAAAAGCGTGCCGTGGGGCGTCGTTTCACTGACCGAAACCTTTGGCGATGAAACCGCCAGCCGCGCTGAACGCCAGGCCCGCTATACCCGGATGCGTGAAACCGTGGCCGACAGTTTTGCCGAATTTGCCGCGCGGATCGCCCCCGTCCGTGACCGGGTGCAGCAAAATGTCGAAACCCTGCCCGCGTTGCGCCTGCTGGGCACCAGTGGCACCGTGACCACGCTCGCCAGCCTGCACCTCGACTTGCCGCAGTACGATCGCCGCGCCGTCGATGGCTTGATCGTGCCCGCCGAAGCCATGCGCTGCATGAGCAGCGATTTGTCGTCGATGTCGATCGAGGAACGGCGCGAATTACCCTGCATCGGCCGTGAACGCGCCGATCTGGTGGTGGCCGGTTGCGCGATCCTGGAAACCATTCTCGACTTGTGGCCCGCTACCCGGCTGGGCGTGGCCGATCGCGGCATCCGCGAAGGCATCCTGCGCAGCCTGATCGGCGCCAGCGACGCTGGCGAACGCGCCCGCGCCACCCTGCGCAGGCACAACCAGCAGTCATGAGCAGATCGGGAAAAGACCCCAACGAAAAACTGCGCAGCGGCAAGGGGCGCACCGCCAGCTCGATACGCTGGCTGCAACGTCAGCTCGACGATCCCTATGTCAAAAAGGCCAGGGCTGACGGCTATCGCAGTCGCGCGGCGTATAAATTGATCGAGCTGGATGACAAATTTGGCCTGTTGCGGGGCGTCGAACGAGCCGTCGATCTGGGCATCGCCCCCGGCGGCTGGAGCCAGGTCATTCGCCAGCGCAAACCGCGCACCGCCATCGTCGGCATCGACCTGCTGCCCACCGATCCGATCCCCGGCGTCACCATATTCCAGATGGATTTCATGGCCGACGAAGCCCCCGCCGCGCTGCTGCAAGCCCTGGGCGGCGCGCCTGACCTGATTTTATCGGACATGGCCGCCAATACCGTGGGCCACAGGCAAACCGACCATTTGCGCACCATGGGCCTGGTCGAATGCGCCGCCGATTTCGCCATCGCCCAACTGGCGCCGGGCGGGACGTTTCTGGCCAAAGTGCTGGCCGGGGGCACCGATCAGGGTCTGCTGACGCTGCTGAAACGCCATTTTGCCACGGTAAAACACGCCAAGCCGCCAGCAAGCCGCAAGGATTCGTCGGAGTGGTATGTGATTGCCCAAGGGTTCAAGGGGAACGGCGAAAAGACGGATTGAAGCGCAGGCAAGGACCCATGCGATGTGGACCAGGAAGCAAGTGCTGGTGACCATGACCGCCGACGGCACGGTACGGATCGTGCCGATGCGCTACAATGCCTCGCACCAGCGCGGGCGCTGGAAAACAGCAATTTTGGTTAGAGTTTCCGACTTATGTCAAGCTGACGCCAGCAACTGACGCAACATTCTGCCGCGCCGTGCGTTGTCCGATCAGAATTCTATATGGAAGGAGTGCATGATGAAACTGAAGCTTATGATTGCGACTGCCGGAGGCCTGTTGAGCCTGGCCGGAGGAATTGCCCCGGACACGGCGCAGGCCCGGCATTATCACCATTATTATCGCGGTCGCGCATACTATGCGCGCGATTGCCGTGGCGGTAATGGCGCTGTCGGCACGATCGGCGGCGGCGTTGGTGGTGCCTTGATCGGCAATGCCGTGCTCGGCGGCCCAGTCGGCACGATCGCTGGCGGCGTCGGCGGTGCGTTGCTTGGCAGGCACCTCGACAAGGCACACACCCGCCACGAACACGGCTGCTGACGACACGCTCCTCTGGTTCGAAATTCCGCCTCGCGGGATTTCGAACCACCTGGCGTTAGTGTGGGATTTGGATCAGGCGGAGCGAGAACGGCTGATCTTCGAACTCCCGGAGCGCAGCGGCCGTTTGGGCCGTGAGCACCGGAAGTTCAAAGAGCGGCCGTTCGTAGCCCGGCAAATACGCGCATACCCTAACCCTTCCATACCAGCACTGGTTTCCGCGCCGCCTGCGTTTCATTCAGCCTGCGCCGGGGCGCGTAATGCGGCGCGGATTTGAGCGTTTCATCACCGGCGCGGGCGCGGGTCGCCAGGCTGCGCATGCTGGCGATGAAGCGGTCGAGGCCAGCCTTGCTTTCGGTTTCGGTCGGCTCGACCAGCATCGCGCCGTGGACGACCAGCGGAAAATATACCGTCATCGGGTGGAAACCCTCGTCGATCAGGCCCTTGGCGATGTCCAGCGTGGAAAAGCCCTCGGCCAGACCGGCATCGCTGAACAGCGCCTCGTGCATGCAGGGGCCAGTGCTCGCAAAGGGCGCGTCCAGCACGTCCTCCAGCGCGCGTAGCACGTAATTGGCGTTCAACACGGCATCCGCAGCCACCTGGCGCAGGCCATCGGCGCCGTGGCTGAGGATATAAGTCAGCGCACGGGTGAACATGCCCATCTGACCGTGAAACGCCGCCATCCGCCCAAAACTGTCATGGCCGGTGCCCGCCGCGTCTTCTTCCTCGATCAGTTGCGCGGTGCCTTCGGCGTCGCGCTGGACGTAAGGCAGCGGCGCAAAGGGTGCCAGCGCCGCCGATAATACCACTGGACCAGAACCCGGACCGCCACCACCGTGCGGCGTGGAAAACGTCTTGTGCAGATTGATGTGCATGGCGTCGATGCCCAGGTCACCCGGCCGTACCCGGCCGACGATGGCGTTGAAATTCGCGCCGTCACAATAGACAAATCCGCCTGATTCATGAACTACTTGCGAGATAGTCTTCATATCGGGCTCGAATAACCCGCAGGTGTTGGGATTGGTAATCATCACCGCGGCCACATCAGGCGCCATGCGCGCCCGCAGCGCCGCCACATCGACGCGGCCCTCGGGCGTGGCGGGGATATTCTCGACCCGGTAACCGGCAAAGGCCGCCGTAGCGGGATTGGTGCCATGCGCGCTTTCGGGGACCAGAACCACTGCCCGCACGTCGCCGCGCGCTTCCAGTGCGGCACGGATGCACAACAGCCCGCACAACTCGCCATGTGCGCCCGCTTTCGGCGTCAACGCGACTTGTGCCATGCCGGTCAGCGCCAGCAACCAGTCGGCGAGTTGCGCAATCGCCTCGAACGCGCCGGTCACCGTCTGACGCGGCTGGAGCGGATGAATGTCACCAAAGCCCGCCATCCGGGCGACTTTTTCGTTGAGGCGCGGGTTATGCTTCATCGTGCAGCTGCCCAGCGGAAACGGCCCGAGGTCAATGGCATAATTCTGCCGCGACAGCCGGGTGTAATGGCGCATGGTTTCAGGCTCGGTCAGGCCCGGCAGGGCCAGCGGCGCGGCGCGCAGAAATTTCGTCAATCCGGGCATTGGCCCGTCGGTGGGTGCATCGAAATCGACCCCGCATTTGCCGGGAACGCCCAGCTCAAAGATCAGCGGCTCCTCCAGGGTGAGACCGCGATCGCCGCTGGCCGTGTCGGGCAGCAGCACGGGCGCGCCAGCGATCATTTCCGGGCGCCAGCCGGCGCTATTGGGGGCGTTCATGCCAACACTCCTTGCAAACCGGCGACCAGCGCCGCGATATCGTCGTCGGTGGTGGTTTCGGTCGCGGTCACCAGCATTGCTCCCGCCAGTTCCGGGGCATGCGGATAAAGCCGATGGAGCGAGACCCCGCCCAGCACGCCTTTGTCGGCCAGCACCCGCACGACTTCATGCGTCGCACGTGGCAAAACAACGCAAAACTCGTTGAAAAACGACGAATTAAGCACCGAAACACCGGGTATTTTAGCCAGCGCCGCAGCCGTCCGCTGGGCATTGGCGTGATTGACCGCAGCCATCGCGGCCAATCCCTCCCCGCCCAGCAACGTCATGTGAATACTAAATGCCAGAGCACAAAGACCTGAATTCGTGCATATATTGCTGGTCGCCTTCTCGCGGCGGATGTGCTGCTCGCGCGTCGAAAGCGTCAGCACAAAGCCCCGCCGACCATCCGCATCGACGGTCTGTCCGCACAATCGGCCCGGCATCTGGCGCACGAATTTTTCCCTGCACCCAAACAGCCCGAGATAAGGCCCGCCGAATTGCAAGCCGACCCCCAGCGCCTGGCCTTCACCGACGACGATGTCCGCGCCCACCAGCCCCGGTGCCTCCAGCAATCCCAGTGCCACAGGTTCGGTTACCACCGCGACCAGCAGCGCGCCCTGCGCATGCGCCGCCTCGGCAATCAGCGCCAGATCGGGGATGCGGCCCAGTACGTCGGGATATTGCACCACCACGCACGAGGTTTCTGCATCGATTGCGGCGATGATGGCGGCATCGTCCGGTTCCGCGCTCAGCACCGGCAGCCGCGCATCGATGTTATCGCCGGTGAAACGCGCCATGGTCCGGGCCGTTTCGGTGTAGTGGGGGTGCAAGCCGCCGGACAGCACCGCGCGGTTCCGCCGGGTAATGCGGCCCGCCATGGCGATCGCCTCCCAGCAGGCCGTCGAGCCGTCGTACATCGAGGCATTGGCGATATCGGTGCCAAATAACCGCGCCACCTGCGTCTGGAACTCGAACAGCACTTGCAAGGTGCCTTGCGCGATTTCCGGCTGATACGGCGTGTAAGCGGTGAGGAATTCGCCGCGCTGGATCAGATGATCGACGCTGGCGGGAATGTGATGGCGATAGGCCCCGGCACCCAGGAAAAATGGCGCCGCGCCTGCTGACAAATTCCGGGCAGCCAGCGCCGCCATATGTCGTTCGACCGCCATTTCGCTGGCGTGCCCCGGCAGGCCAGCGATTGCCCCATCGAGCAGTACATCTGCGGGCACGTCGCGGAACAGATCATCGATGGATGCGGCGCCGATAACGGACAACATCTCCTGGCGGTCACCCGCAGTCAGCGGCAAATAGCGCATGATATCAAAGCTCCGCAATATAGGCTTTATAAGCTGTCTCATCCATCAGCACCGACAATTCGCCGAGGTCCACCAGCTTGATGCGGAACAGCCAGCCCCCGGTGTCGGGGTCGGTGTTGACCAGTTCGGGTTCGTCTTCCAGCGCTTCATTGGTCTCAGTGACGCTGCCGGCTACCGGTATATAAACGTCGGACGCGGCCTTGACCGAATCGACCACCGCCACCGCATCGCCTTGCTTGAACGCCGCACCCACTGCGGGCAGTTCCACGAAGGTGATGTCGCCCAACTGGCTTTGCGCGTAATCGCTGATGCCCACGGTGCCGATATCGCCGTCGATCTCGATCCACTCATGTTCCTTGGTGAAATAGCGGCTCATCGCGAGGCTCCTTTGCGAAAATAACGGTGGGAGACGAAGGGTATGGGGACGACCTGTGCCGCCAGACGTTTGCCGCGCACATCGATTTCCAGCGCCGTACCGACTGCGGCCTGCGCCGCCGCGACATAGCCCATGGCGATCGGATGATTGAGGCTTGGTGAGAAGCCGCCCGAGGTTACATGTCCAACCATATGATTATCTACGAATATCTGCGCACCTTCGCGTGCTGCCATGCGCCCCGCCAGCGCCAGGCCAACGCGCTGGACCGGCGCGCCATCGGCCAGCAACGGCAGGATAATCCGGGCGCCCGGAAACCCGCCCTCGCCCCGCCGCCGCTTGTTGATGGCAAAGCTCAACCCGGCACTGACCGGGTCGGTTTCGGGGCTGAGATCATGGCCATACAGCGGCAGTCCCGCCTCCAGCCGCAGCGAATCACGCGCGCCCAGGCCAATCGGTTTCACTTCGGGCGCGGCGCAGAGCGCGTCGGCCAGCGCGGTGATATCTTCTACCCGCACCGAAATCTCGAACCCGTCCTCCCCGGTATAGCCCGACCGGCTGACGCCCAGCGGGCGGCCTTTCCAGAAATAGGCGCCCGCCTGCATGAAGCCGAGTTCGTCCACGGCCACCATACCGGCAAAAGCGGGCTCCAACCCCATGGTCGCCAGCACGGCTGCCGCTTTTGGCCCCTGCAACGCCAGCAAACCGTGATCGTCCAGGTGATTCAGGGTGATCTCGTCAGGCAGATGTTCGCGCAGATGGGCGATATCGTCCCATTTTGTCGCGCCGTTGACCACCAGGAAATAGTGATCGCCGCCCCCTTCAGCAAAGGCATTCGTCACCATCAGATCATCGAGAATGCCGCCATTCTCATCGAGCAGCAGCGAATAGCGCAGGCGGCCCAGCTGCAACCCGGCAAGATCGGCTGGCACCAATGCTTCCAAAGCGGCCATGGCGCCCTCGCCGCTGACTTCCAACTGGCCCATGTGGCTGACGTCGAACAGGCCCGCGCTGGTCCGCGTCCATGCATGTTCGGCGATAATGCCTTCATACTGCACGGGCATCCAGTAACCGGCGAATTCCACCATCCGCCCGCCCGCCGCGCGGTGCCAGGCGTCGAGCGGCAGGGTCAGCGAGACCTGCGCCTCTTCGTCGCCGTCTGGAAATATATCGGGATCGGTCACAGGAATGCCTTCCGCACAGGGGTCCACCTCATCGGTGCCCCCTCTGTCACGGAACCTGAGAGTTTCACCCATGTTGGCCAACGGCCTGGGCTTACCCCTTCGGCGGCCCCCGGCCTGATCGGGCATGAACCCGGCGGTGGGGACTCTTTCCAGAGTATCGCTGTCGATCCACGCGGTCCGTTTGCCTGAGAGTTTCCGGGGCGGTTGCTCCTTCGGCGCCCTGCGAACCGTGCCAGTGCAAAACGCATCTGGCGCGAATCGCAGGAGCTCTCCCGCGCGATCAGCGACGCCCCACCATTCGGATGTTGCAGCGCAAAAGTCAAAGCGGGAAAAGCGCTTTATCCTCAGACGCTGCTCAGCCCCTTGGGGGTGTGGCCAAAAATGCGGGCATAAGCGGCGATGGCGAAACGGTCGGTCATGCCGGCGATGTAATCCGCGATATGCCGACTGCGCTCTGGCTGGCGCGGCGGCAGGGCCTTCGCCCAATGTTCGCCCATCAGCGCGGGTTGTTCGGCAAAGGCGGTAAACAAGCCCGCCGTGACGTCGCGTGCCCTGGCTGCGGTCGCCAGTTGGTCGGGGTGGTAATATAGCCGGTCATACATGAAGCGCTTCAATCTGCGTTCCTCCGCCGCCATGCCGGGCGAAAAATCAACCGATAGTCGCCCTGCTGTGCGAACTTCCGCCTGGCAAGTCATCGTTGCCGTTCGTTGCCGGGTTTCCTCCAGGACGTCGTTGACCATCACCCCGATCTGGCTGCGCACCAGTTCGCGCAATTGGCGGTCACGCGGCGCACCGGCAAAGCGCCGTTCGACCGCGCGCCACTGTTCGGCCACGAACGGTTCGGCCAGCAAATCTTCGAGGTTCAGAAACCCGGCGCGCAGGCCATCGTCAATGTCATGATTATCATATGCGATATCGTCGGCAATCGCCGCGACTTGCGCTTCCAGGCAGGAATATTCGCCCAACGACAGCGGAAACGCCGCGTCCAGTTCCACCAGCGCCCAGTTCGGGTGCGCCACCGGGCCATTGTGCTTGGCCAGGCCCTCCAGCAATTCCCAGGTCAGGTTCAGCCCGTCATGTTCGCAATAGGGCGATTCGAGCCGCATCAGCGTGCGCAGGCAATGGGCGTTGTGATCGAAACCGCCCTGCTCCACCATCGCTGCATTCAGCGCTTCCTCGCCCGAATGGCCGAACGGCGGATGGCCGATATCGTGGGCCAGGCACAGCGCCTCGGTCAAATCCTCGTCCAGACCCAGCGCGCGGGCAATGACCCGGCCGATCTGCGCCACTTCCAGGCTATGCGTCAGCCGGACCCGGTAATGATCGCCATCGGGCGCGATGAACACCTGGGTCTTGTGGCGTAGCCGGCGAAACGCAATCGAATGGATGATGCGGTCGCGATCGCGCTGATAGGCACTGCGCGGCCCGCGCGCCAGCGACCCCTCCAGCGGGAATTCACGTCCGCGTGAATGCGCCGGGTCGCATGCCAGCAGGGAAAGCGGCTGGGTGATGGCTCAGCCCCTCCCCAGGATCGACAGCGTCATACCAAGCTGCGGTAATCCTGAGCTTCTCGAAGCACTGCCCTTCGACAAGCTCAGGGTAGACGGGTTTGGTCGGCGATTCCGATTATACGCACCACGTGCCAATGCCCCACTCGCCGCCACCCAAGCGACAGGGCGGCGCATCAATGTTGCAGCGACTTGACGATATCCTCGACCATTTTCTTGGCGTCGGCGAGCAGCATCATCGTCTGGTCCATGTAGAAGACGTCGTTATCGACCCCGGCATAGCCCACGCCGCCCATGCTGCGCTTGATGAACATCACCGTCTTGGCCTTTTCCACGTCGAACACTGGCATGCCGTAAATCGGGCTGGTCTTGTCGGTTTTGGCAGCTGGATTGACGACGTCGTTGGCGCCGATGATGAAGGCGACATCGGCTTGCGCGAATTCGCCGTTGATGTCCTCCAGTTCAAAGACATCATCATAGGGCACATTGGCCTCGGCCAGCAGAACGTTCATATGGCCGGGCATGCGTCCGGCAACCGGGTGGATGGCGTATTTGACGCTGACGCCAGCTTTTTTGAGCAAATCACCCATTTCGCGCAGGACGTGCTGGGCTTGCGCTACGGCCATGCCATAGCCGGGGATGATGATGACCGTCTCGGCCTGTTCCAGGATGAAGGCGGCATCCTCGGCGCTGCCGCGTTTCCATGGGCGTTGTTCCTTCGCGGGGCCTCCGCTGGCGGCGGCTTCGGCGCCAAAGCCGCCCGCGATCACCGAAATGAAACTTCGGTTCATCGCCTTGCACATGATGTAGCTGAGGATCGCGCCCGAACTGCCGACCAGCGCGCCGGTAATGATCATGGCGGTGTTATGCAGCGTGAAGCCCATCGCCGCCGCCGCCCATCCCGAATAGGAATTGAGCATCGACACCACCACAGGCATGTCGGCGCCACCGATCGGCACGATCAGCAGGAAACCGATGGCAAAGCTGAGCACCGTGATCGCCGCGATCACCCATTGCGACTGGTCCAGCATGAAATAGCCGACGAGCAGCAGGATCGCCGCCAGGATGCCGAGATTGATGACGTGGCGCCCCGGCAGCAGGATAGCCGCGCCGCTCATCTTGCCCGCCAGTTTCAGGAAGGCGATGACCGAGCCCGAAAAGGTGATCGCGCCGATGGCGAGACCCAGCCCCATTTCGACGCGGCTTTGCACATGAATCGATCCGTCAGGCTCGGCAATGCCGAAAGCCTGGGGATTGAGATAAGCGGCCAGACCGACCAGCACCGCCGCCATGCCGACAAGGCTGTGGAAAGCGGCAACAAGCTGGGGCATGTCGGTCATCTTGATCCGCCGCGCCGTAACCAGCCCGATGACGCCGCCGATCACAATCGCCGCCACGATCTGGGCCAGCGTCTGCAGGTCATCAAGCGTGGGCGTGGGCCAGAAACCACCCGGCGGTACCGGCGCCTCGATCAGCAGCGTGGTCGCCACCGCGATGGCCATGCCGCCGATGCCATAGCGATTGCCGGAGCGCGCGGTGGCGGGCGACGACAGCCCGCGCAAAGCCAGGATGAAGCACACCCCCGCGACGAGGTAGGCCAGCATCACCCATTCAGGTACAGCGGTATGCGCCATGCCGCTCAACGGTCCTTTTTCCGGTACATCGCCAGCATTCGCGCGGTCACCGCGAAGCCGCCGAAAATGTTGACGCTAGCCAGCGCGACCGCGATCAGCCCAAGCAGTTTCGACAGCGAAGAGCCGTTCGCCGCCGCCGCGATCAGCGCGCCGACCACGATCACCGACGAAATCGCGTTGGTCACCGCCATCAACGGCGTGTGCAGCGCCGGTGTTACCGACCAGACGACATAATAGCCGACGAAGCAGGCCATCACGAAGATGGAAAGGATCGAAATGAAGTCCATTGGTTTCCCTTGTACTATCAGGCGGCAATGCGTCGTGGTGGCGGCACTGCGCGGCCCATTTCTTCGGCACCTTCGATCCAACAGGCTATCGCGTCGTAAACATTGGCGAGCGCCTCCTGCGGCGTTTCCCCATCCGACCGACAGCCGGGGAGTTCAGGCGCAATCGCAGTATAACCGCCGCCATCGACCTCAGACAGCGGTAGAATATCGACTTCATAATCATGCGGATTCATGATTTTACTCCTCGGACGGCATCGATAAACTTTATCAACTCACGAATGTAAACCGGCTTGATCGGGCGATGAGCCGGGATGGTGAGTATCTGGGCCACGCCTGAATGTTTTACCTTGTAATGCGATCCTTTGCGAGGGGCTGAAAAATCCACGCCGTATGCTTCGCACAATGTGCCGATATCTTCGATCCGCCAGTCCCGCTGATTTGTGCGCATTTTTTCGATGAGCTTGTCTGCATTGGCCACGCCTATGCAGGGTCGTCAAAGGTAAACGAGAAGCGATCTTGCTCGAAAATCCTATCCACATCACAATAAGCAGCCTCGCCACCTTTCGCGGCAGATAGCTGTGTCGATACCGTGTTCGGCGCGAAACGGGCGGCCAACCACTCACGGAAAGCCTCAGTTCTCAACTTAGCAACCTGTCATGCACCACCGCCCCGCCGCGCGTCAGGCGGATGGCGTTGCCGATTTCTTCGTCGAGCACCGGTTTGCCGGCTTCCTTGTCCCAGAAGGCGGACAGGAAATTATAGAGGTTGCGGGCGAACAAGGCGGAGGCGTCGGCTGCCAACAGCGCGGGGGTATTGGCATAGCCCATGATCTTTACGCCGTGGCGTTCCACGATCTGATCGGCCACGCTGCCTTCGACATTGCCGCCCTGCCCCACCGCCAAATCATATATCACGCTGCCCTGGCGCATGGTGGCGATCTGCGCGTCGCTGATCAGGCGGGGAGCAGCGCGCCCTGGGATCAGTGCGGTGGTGATGACGATGTCCTGCTTGGCGATATGCGACGACACCAGCGCAGCTTGCGCCGCCTGGTATTCGGGCGACATTTCGGTGGCATAGCCGCCCGCGCCCTCGCCCTCGATGCCTGCGACGTTTTCCACGAAGATCGGCTTGGCGCCCAGCGACTGGATCTGTTCCTTCGTCGCCGAGCGCACGTCTGTGGCCGAAACCTGCGCGCCCAACCGCCGCGCCGTGGCAATCGCCTGCAAGCCCGCCACGCCCACGCCCATCACGAACACCCGCGCGGCGCTGATCGTGCCCGCCGCGGTCATCATCATCGCAAAAGCGCGGCCATATTCATTCGCGGCCAGGATCACTGCCTTGTAGCCAGCCAGATTGGACTGGCTGGACAGGATATCCATCGACTGCGCGCGGGTGATGCGCGGCATGAATTCCATCGCCAGCGCCTCCAGCCCGGCGGAGGCATAGCCATCGACGCGGGCGCGGCCCTGGGGGGTGAAGGGTTCGAGCCCGGCAACGATCCACGCGCCGGGTTTGACCCCGCTCAGAACTGCGGGGTCCGGTCCCTGGATGCCCAGCACGATGTCGGCGCCGCGCAGCACATCCTCGGCGCTGGCGATTTCCGCGCCCACAGCCGCATAATCGGCGTCGGCTATCGCGGCCCGTGCACCAGCACCGCTTTGCACCGCCACGCCCGCGCCCAGCGCGATGAATTTCTTGGCGGTCTCGGGGGTGATTGCGACCCGGGTTTCCCCCGCGCGCTCCTGTAATACCGCAATCCGCTGGCCTTCAGCCATCACCCGTTCAATGGGCTAGCAGATAGATCACGGTTGCCGCGATGAGCGCAATAACCGGCGTTGCCACTTTTACCACCCCGATGAAACTGTCGTAGGTCGATTGTGCCGCCTTCATGTCATTGCCCGAAGCCATCGCATTTCCTCATATTATGCCGGAATTCATCTGCCTTAACGCCGTGCCGTGTCATGCTCAAGACCTAAGGAGCCTGCGCCGAAAATCTCCGTCCTGGCGGGACGCCTCTTTGTCCCGGCCGATGAAGTTAACCAAACATTTACCCGCCGCTCGTATTCCTAAGGCATCTCCTGTGGAACCTGGGAATAATGGACAATACCGAACCTCGGCTGGTGATGTTGATCCAGGAAGAACCGGCGCAATGCCGGCTCATCACCGCGCTTGCGGCGCGCGATGGTTGGCACGCCATCGTCGTCCGGGATGCGGAAAGCGCCATCGCCATGCTGGGGACGCACCAGGGCATGCAGCTATCGGCGATCATTCTCGATCATGAGGCGCGCGGCGACGGTTGCGGCGAACCCGATGACCCCTGCCACCTGATCGCCGAGATCAGGAGTCGTCGCCCTGCGCTGCCGATGCTGATGCTGACCACCAGCGCTTCGCCATTGCTGGCGGTCGAAGCCATGCGCGCCGGTGCCACCGATTATCTGATCAAGCCGGTGGCGTCCGACCAGCTGTTGCAGGCGCTGCGCTCGGCGACATCGCGCACGTCAGCCGGCTGGGTGCAGCCCGCGGAACTGCAACCCTTGAGCGAAAAACTGTCAGCCAACCCCGATTTCGAATCGATGATCGGGGCCTCGCCCGCATTTCGCGTCGCGCTGGCGATCGCCGCGAAAGCCGCGCGTGGCCACGGCCCGGTCCTGATCGAAGGGGAATGCGGTTCCGGCAAGGAAATGCTGGCGCGCGCCATGCATGCCGCCAGCTCGCGTTCCAAGGCGCCGCTACGGATTTTCAACGTCGGTGCGACCCCGGCCAATTCGCTCGAATCGGCGCTGTTCGGCCATGAAAAGGGCGCATTCCCCGGTGCTTTCGATCGCCAAATAGGCGCAATCCAGCACTGCGACGGCGGCACGCTGGTGCTGGATGAGGTTGATCGTTTGCCAGCCGCCATCCAGGACCGGCTGTTCGAAGCTTTGGCGGGGGGTCATTGTCGCCCGGTCGGCGCGCGGCACAGCTTTCGCGTCGATGTGCGCTACATCCTTGCCGCCAATTACCCACTGAGGGACATGGTCGAGGATGGCTATTTTCTTGGGCCTTTGGCGCAGGCGATGGCCGCAGTGTCACTCACACTGCCTCCTTTGCGGGAACGGACCGGCGACATCGCCGCGCTGGCGCGTTATTTCCTTGGCCGCATCGGCGAACAACCCGGCCTGCGTCCGCTGGGCATCACTGACGGCGCGCTGGCGTTGCTGGCCGCTTACGAATGGCCGGGCAATGTCCGCCAGTTACAAGCGGTACTGTTTCGCGCCTCGGTGTTCTGCGACAGCGATGCCTTGACTGCGGACAATTTTCCGCAACTGGTGGAACAGGTCCGGCGTGTGCCAGCCAGCATCGACGGGGGTAACGGCGGCGGCATCGGAGTGCGGCGCCACGACAGCACGGGCATCACCCTGTTCACCAGCGACGGCCATCTGCGCCCGCTGGACGAGATCGAAGGCGATGTCATCCGCCTGGCGATCGGCCATTACCGTGGGCGCATGACCGAAGTAGCCCGGCGTCTGGGGATCGGCCGTTCGACGCTGTACCGGAAACTGTCTGATTTAGGCTTCGACAGCCCGGCCCACGGTATTCCCGGCACGATAGGCAGCCATCCCGTGCTGGCATGCGTCCCGCCACTCGGCACGATGATCGTGGCCGATCTGTAGTCGGCGGGACGCGCCAGGAATATATTGGGCACGCAGTGATCGACCGTTTGCGCTTTACCGTGCCCAAGCGGGGAAATGAGCCAGCGTACGGTTTATGGCAATTGCGAAAAATCGGTCAGCGCCGCGTCGCGCAAGCCCCGCCAGACATGCAGCGCCTGCACCGTTTCCGCCACGTCATGCACCCGGATCAGTTGCACGCCCGCGTCCATCGCCTTTACCGCCAGTGCCAGCGAACCGCCCAGGCGTTTGCGTGGTCCAGCTTCGTTGGACAACGCCCCAATCATGCGTTTGCGGCTGGCACCGACCAGCAGCGGCTGGTCGAGCGCGTGAAACAGCGGCAGCGCATTGAGCAGCGCCAGATTACCCGCCAGCGACTTGCCGAAGCCGATGCCGGGGTCGAGGATGATCCGTTCCGCCGCGATCCCCGCCGCCAATGCTGCATCGCGCCGCGCTTTCAGCCAGTCGAAGACGTCGAGCACGATGTCGCCAAATCCGGTATCGGCGTGCAGGTCGTCGCCGTCGGGGGCATGCATCAACACCACCGGCACCCCGCTGCGCGCGGCGAATTCCAGCGCGCGCGGATCGTGGCGCAGCGCCGAAACGTCGTTGATGATATGCGCGCCCGCTGCCAGCGCCGCTGCCATCACCGCAACCCGCCGGGTATCCACGCTGATCGCCGCGCCCATCCCCGCCCCCATCTCCACCAGCGCCTCCACCGCAGGTACGACGCGCTGCAATTCATCGCCTTCCCACACCGCCGCCGCGCCGGGACGAGTCGATTCGCCGCCGACATCGATGATCGCCGCGCCTGCTTCCAGCATCGCGGCGGCATGAGCATTGGCCACCTCCGGCTTGTCCATGAACTCACCGCCATCGGAAAAACTGTCGGGCGTCACGTTCAGGATACCGACCACTTGCGGCTGATCGAGGCGGATCGTCCGCGCGCCACATTGCAGCGGCGGATGAGCCCGCCTCAGCGCCGCCCATTGCCCGGCACCTTGTGCGGCCAGCGCCGGGGGTAAATCGGCCAGCGCCGCCAGGACTTGAGCCGCGCCAAGCCGCTGACGCGCGACAATCCGCCCATTTTCGCGGCGGATCAGTGCAAAGCGGCTGGCATAGACCATCCCGCCCGCCAGCCGCACGGCTTCGCCATCCTCGCATTGCGGGCTGTCGGCCAATGCGATCGGCCGCAGATAAAGGGTTTCGCCCAGCCGCTGAACTCAGGGTTCGGTCGCGAGAATATACAATTGGCGGATGGCATCGATTGGCTTGGCCTGCCCTTCGTGCTCGATATGCCAGAAGCTCCAGCCATTGCATGACGGCGCGTTCTGCAATTTCGCGCCCAGCCCGTGGATCGAGCCGCTATCCTTGCCCGCCACCAGCGAGCCATCGGCGCGCACCGTCGCCGCCAGACGCCCCTTCCGGTCGCGCACCACCGTCCCCGGCGCGATCCAGCCGGTTTCGACCAGCGTTCCAAAGGCGACCTTGACCGTGGATTTCGCGCTTTGCATCGTCGCAATCGCGCTTTCATCGAGTGGCAAGGCCATCTCGATCCGTTCGCGCGCAGCGTCGCGATAACCGCTATCGCGCTCGCACCCGATCCATTGCCGCCCCAACCGTTTCGCCACTGCGCCGGTCGTACCGGTGCCGAAAAACGGGTCGAGCACGACATCGCCCTTTTTGGTGGTTGCCAGCATCACCCGGTACAACAGGCTTTCCGGTTTTTGCGTCGGATGAACCTTGGCGCCGCCTTTGCGCAAACGCTCTGGTCCCGAACAGATCGGCAGCACCCAGTCGCTGCGCATCTGCAATTCATCGTTGAGCGTCTTCATCGTGCGATAATTGAAGGTGTAACGCGCCTTTTCGCCCTGCGACGCCCAGATCAGCGTTTCATGGGCATTGGTAAAGCGCGTGCCCTTGAAATTGGGCATGGGATTAGCCTTGCGCCAGACGATATCGTTAAGGATCCACAAGCCCAAATCCTGCAGGATCGCGCCGACGCGATAAATATTGTGATAGCTGCCGATGACCCAAAGCGAGCCGTCCGGCTTGAGCACCCGGCGCGCTTCGCTCAGCCACGCCCGGGTGAAGCTGTCGTAAGTGGCGAAGCTGTCGAAGCGGTCCCAATCGTTGGTGACGGCATCGACATGGCTGCCGTCGGGCCGACTGAGATCGCCGCCCAGTTGCAGATTATACGGCGGATCGGCGAAAACCATGTCGACGCTGGCCGTTGGCAGCGACTGCATCGCCGCGATGCAGTCGCCATCGAGTATCCGGCCCAGCGGCAGTTCGTGCGGTGCGGCTATGAGCGCGGGTTTACGCCCGGAACGCGGGCGCAAGCGCGCAATCGTCGGATCGTCGATCTGCATCAGTTCCAGCATACCCAATTTATCCCCCGAAATATGCACAGGGTGAGTCCTCGTGGACTCCGCGTCAAGTCGCGACTCGGCAAAAACATATGCAAATCATGGCTGCCGTGATGGTGCTCAGCCCGGTTGGCGCTGCATATGGGGCCAAGTTGTTCCTGCGGACTCGAGATGTTGTGGTGTGGCCCGCAAGACTCGCCAGAAATTTATCTCAGGCAGGGTCCAGTGCGGGATCGATTCCAGTCATTTCCACGGATACATCCCACAATCTTCGGGCCAATGCGGCATCCTGCGACGGCGCGGTACGCCTGGCGATGCCCGAAGGGCCGCGCGCGCCGCCCAATTGCTGCGGCCCGTAATAGCCGCCCGGAACGATGCCGGGGGCGGTGGCAGCTTGCAGTGCCGGCCATGCGCCTTGCGCCGCCGAATTGAGCACCATGCCCAGCACCGGCCAGACCAGCCGTCCGATTGCCGACATGTGGCGCGACAGATCGGTGCCAGCGATGCCGGGATGGCAAGCGAGCGCAGTGACCGGCGAATGAGCACTGCGCAACCGCCGGTCGAGTTCCTGGACGAATAGCAAATTAGCCAACTTGCTGTCGCTGTACCGCTGCCGCGCAAGGTAGGTTTTCTGGGCGTTCAGGTCGTTCCAGTCGATATTGCCGCGCGTATGCGCCAGGCTGGCCGTCACCACCACCCGCCCGGCCAGGCCTTGCGCCAGCTTTGGCAGCAACAGCGCGGTCAAGGCGAAACAGCCCAAATGATTGACCCCGAATTGCAGCTCGAACCCCTGCGCGGTAGCCGTCAGCGGCGGCAACATCACCCCCGCATTGTTAAGCAGCACGTCGATACGCGGCTCTGCCTCGGCTATTTCAGCAGCGCGGCGCACGCTGGCCAGATCGGCCTGGTCGCAGGGCAGAAAGGCCAGGTCAGCGCCCGGAACCTCGGCCCGGATGCGCGCCATCGCCGTTTGCGCCTTGGCTTCATCGCGGCAAGCCAGCAACACGCGGGCCTGCCGCGCGGCCAGAACCTTGGCCGCCTCGAAACCGATCCCGGTATTGGCGCCGGTGACGATAAAGCATTTGCCATGCTGGTCGAGAACATCGGTCGCGGTGAAACCGGTCATTTGCTTTGCGTCCTTAAATCAGCACCAGTTGCGCGACCGGCGCAAAACTGCGCCGATGGTGCGGCGTCGGGCCGTGACGTTGCAGCGCCGCCAGATGTTCGGGCGTGCCATAACCGACGTTGGTGGCCCAGCCATATTGCGTAAAATCCTGAGCCAGGGCGCGCATCAACCGGTCGCGATGTTCCTTGGCGATGATCGAGGCGGCGGAAATGCAGGGTTCGCTGGCATCGCCACCGACGATAGCGCGGGCGGGCCAGCACCAGTCCGCGGTCCGGCCATGCGGAGTAAGATTGCCGTCGATCAGCACTTCATGCGGCATTTCATACGGCGTTGCCGCGCAGAGCGAGGCGACGGCGGCGGTCATCGCCTGCATGGTTGCCATGAAGATATTGACGCGATCGATCTCTTGCGGATGGACCACACCTATCGCCCAGCGGCAGCTGGCCTTGATTTCAACTTCAAGTATTGCGCGAGCTTTGCCGGACAAGCGCTTGGAATCGTTCAGCCCCTTGATCATGACTGTATCGAGCGCCACCGCCGCCGCCACCACTGGCCCCGCCAAGGGGCCACGCCCCGCCTCATCCACGCCGATAATGAATCGCTGTCCGCGCCTCGCCATGCCTGACCCTGCCGCAATTATCCGTGGAACTGCAAGGGCCTGGCGATGCTTATACACGTTTCCCCAAGCTTAAGGTTAGCAATTGCCAGTTAACGCCCCCTCGCCTATCCGCGCCGCCCTGATGACCGATCATGCCAAGCTCATACCCCTCGATAATATCGACCCCGCGCTGGTCGAGGCGCTGCTGGACCGTGCCTTCGAGCCTGAACGCCATGCGCGTACCGCTTACAAGGTGCGCGAGGGTATGGACTGGCTGCCCGCGCTCAGTTTCGCCGCGCTGGACCCGGACGATCTGCTGGTCGGCACCATCCAGTGCTGGCCGGTAGGGTTGACCGATCCCACTGGCCGCATCCATCCGATGATCATGGTCGGGCCGGTCGCAGTGCTGCCCGATCATCACGGCGCGGGCTATGGCCAGGCGCTGATGACCGCCAGCCTGTCGGCGCTGTCGCCAGAGGCTCCGCTGCCGCAGGTGATGATTGGTGACCCGGAATATTACGGGCGGTTCTGGGGCTTTACCAATAGCGTAACGGCGAACTGGACCTTGCCGGGCCCATATGAGCCGCACCGCTTGCTGGCGCGCTGCGACAATACCGCTGTGCTACCGCAAGCAGGATCACTGGGGCCTTGGCGGCGCTAAGCCGATCTGGCAGGGACGAGCGTGATAGCAAAAAGTGGGTACCGGTTTTTGCTCTTAAATCACGCGGAATCAAAAACGCCATGCCTTACGTGCCGCCGCCGGAACTGGCCGACTTGTCCCTGAGCGAGATTGCCGCGCTGGTCGAAGCGCGCAAGCTGCCCCCGGTTGACCAATGGCAGCCTGTGCAAAGCAGCGACAGCCTGATGCGGATTACCGCCGATGGCCGCTGGTTCCACGACGGCGGCGAAATCCGCCGCCCCGCAATGGTGCGCGCCTTTGCGTCGCTGCTGGTGCGCGATGCCCAGGGTGAGCATTGGCTGGTCACCCCACACGAAAAGCAGGCCATTGCCGTCGATGACGCCGCCTTCATCGCGATCGACGTCAAGTGGGACGGCGGATCGCTGGTGTTTCGGCTCAACACCGACGAATTCGTCATCGCCGGCCCCGACCATGCCATCGTGGCGCGCGGCGATCCCGCCACCCCGGCGCTGTATGTCGCTGTGCGCCACGGCACCGAAGCTAGATTGAACCGTAGCACTTACTCCCAACTCATTGAAATCGCTTTGGAGAGTGATGATCTGGTGGTCATGAGCCAGGGCCAAACCTGGTCGCTGATACCGCAATGAGCACGGTGTTCGAGCGGCTGACCCGGTTGTACCGGCAAGGCGAGGAAGCCGCGCCACCGCAGTTGTGGCAAGACCCGAGGCTGATCGGCGGCGAGCAATTGCGCCCCGCCGCCGTGCTGATCGCGGTGACCGAGCGAGCGGAACCGGGCGTGCTGCTGCTGCACCGCCCGACCCATATGCGCGCTCACCCCGGCCAGGTCGCCTTTCCCGGCGGCAGGCTGGACTCCGGCGAAACCGCGACCCAGGCCGCGCTGCGCGAAGCCGAGGAGGAACTGGGGATCGATCCAGCGCTTGTGCAAGTGATCGGCGCGTCGGATCGCTATCACAGCGGGTCGGGCTATGACATTACCCCGGTGCTGGCGACGGTGCCCGCCGATATCGCCATCCATCCCAACCCCGCCGAAGTCGCGCAATGGTTCGAGGCGCCACTCGCGCATATCCTGAGCCCTGCCAACCAGGTCGAGCAATGGCTCGAATTTGGTGGCGTGAAACGCCCTTTCATCGAGATCATGTGGCAGGAACACCGCATCTGGGGGGTGACCGCAGCGATCATCTTCAACCTCACCCGGCGCCTTAACTGGCATGGCTAAGCTATTGCCACAGGCCGATTGGATGCGCCGCCATGATCTGGCGACGCTGGTCGCCGCGCTCGGTCCCGGCAATGCCCGCTATGTCGGCGGCGCGGTTCGCGACACGATGCTGGGGCTGCCGATCAAGGATATCGACATCGCGACGCCGCTGGAACCTGCCGAAGTGATCACGCGCACCCGTGCAGCGGGCATCTCTACCGTCCCGACCGGCATCGCCCATGGCACGGTCACCGCTGTGCTGCCCGGCGGGCCGGTCGAAATCACCAGTTTGCGCCGCGACGTTGCCACCGATGGCCGTCATGCCACGGTCGTTTTTGCGCAGGCATGGCACGAAGACGCGGCGCGGCGCGATTTCACCATCAACGCGCTGTATGCCGACCCGGCCAGCAGCGAAATCAGCGATTTCTTCGGCGGGCTGGACGATCTGGCCAACCATCGCGTGCGCTTTATCGGCGACGCGCGCGCACGTATTCGCGAAGACTATTTACGCATCCTGCGCTATTTCCGCTTTCAGGCGCGGTTCGGCTCGCTGCCTGCCGACGCCGACGCCGAAGCGGCCTGCAGCGAATTGGCGGCCACGCTCAAGGGCTTGTCGCGTGAAAGGATCGCTATGGAAATGATGAATTTGCTGGCGCTTCCCGACCCCGCGCCGGTCGTCTGCCGCATGGCCAGCCTGGGCGTGCTGGCCGTCATCCTGCCCGAGGCGGATGCAACCGCGCTGGCGCCGCTGGTGGCCGCAGAAACCGCGCAAGCGGTCGCTCCCGATGCATTACGGCGGTTGGCCGCGCTGTTGCCCGCCCAGCCCGTGCTGGCCGAACAAATCGCCGCCCGTTATCGCTTGTCTGGCGCGCAAAGAAAGCGGCTGGCGATCGCCGCAGGCCGCGACGAGAATAGCGAGGAGCCGCGCGCGCTGGCCTACCGGCTGGGGATTCCGTCCGCCACCGATCGCTTGTTGCTGACCGGCGGCTCGCTGGACTCCTTGCGCGACTGGCCGGTTCCGGTGTTTCCGCTCAAAGGCGGCCAGATCGTTGCGGCGGGGGTCACCGCAGGCCCACAGGTTGCCCGCATTCTTCAGGAAGTCGAGGCGCGATGGGTGAGCGAAGGTTTCCCGGATGCCGCGCGCGTTGCCGAATTGCTGAGCGAAGTGCTGGCCGTCCAGGGGCACTGCTGACATGCCATTCTGGACCACGCCCCAGGTTCCCCCGGCGATCACCACGATCATGCAGAGCAAGGAACTGAAACTGGCGCTGTTGTCGCTGGTGCTGGTCATCGTGGGCGGCTTGCTGCGGCGGCGGCTGGGGTTTCTGGGCGGCTCGCTGCGGCTGGTCGGCCAACTTGGCCTGCTGATCGCGCTGTTGGCGACAGCGGCGCAATTCCTTGATTTTCCGATGAGCCTCAGTGCGGGAGGGGCGGACACCCCGGCGCAGACCACGACCGGCACGGAGACCCGCGTCCACATGGGCCAGGACGGTCATTTCTGGGTGCAGGTGCGGGCCAATGGCGCCGTGCGGCGTCTGCTGGTCGATACCGGGGCGACGCTGACGACCTTGTCCGGCGAAGCCGCCGATGATTTCGGGACCATTCCCGACGCCGATGGCAGCCGGATTACGCTGACCACCGCCAACGGCATCACCCAGGCCGAACTCGGCGTCATTCCCAGCATGCGCGTCGGCAACGTCATTGTGCGCCACCTGACCGTCGCTGTCTCACCCGCAATGGCGGAAACAAACGTGCTGGGTATGAACTTTCTGTCGCAGCTCGCCAGTTGGCGGGTAGAGGGTCACACATTGATCCTGGTCCCGCATCACCCGCAGGTGAACCAGCCCGCCGCGACCTGATCTAAACCTAAATTCCACTCCGGACGGGATTTTTGCGCCTGACTATTTAATCGGGCAATCAGGCGCGAGGCGCATGTCGAGGTAATTGTCCACGGCATGCATCATCTCGTCCAGTTCGGCCTCGTAGAAATGGTTGGCACGGGGGATCTCGTCGTGATGGATGGTGATGTGTTTCTGGGTGCGCAGCTTGTCTACCAGCTTTTGCACCGCACCGGGCGTAACCACCGTATCGGCCGCGCCTTGCACGACGATGCCGGACGCCGGGCAAGGCGCCAGAAAGCTGAAGTCATACATGTTGGCGGGCGGCGAAACCGAGATGAAGCCGCGGATTTCCGGCCTGCGCATCAACAATTGCATGCCGATCAGCGCGCCAAAGCTATAGCCCGCGATCCAGGTGGTGGAGGCTTCGGGATGAATCGACTGCACCCAGTCGAGCGCGGCGGCGGCATCGGACAATTCGCCGATGGCGTTGTCGAAACTGCCCTGGCTGCGGCCGACGCCGCGAAAATTGAACCGCAACGTCGCAAAACCGCGCGCGACAAAGGTCTTGTACATCGCCTGGGTGATGCGGTCGTTCATCGTGCCGCCAGCCTGGGGATGCGGGTGCAGGATCATCGCGACCGGCGCACGCGGTCGCCCGCTGGGCTGGAAACGACCTTCGAGACGGCCTTCCGGACCGGGAAAAATAACTGCGGGCATGAATTACAAAACCTTTGGCGTGCTCCCCCCAGCCAGTTGCATCGGGCGCCGGAGCGGGCGGAGACCGAATGCTCCGCGCCAGCCAAGCGCGTTCTGACCAGGGGGGACTGTGATGGGAAGCGCTTTGCTATATAGAAAGCCGAAGCCCAAAAGCAATAATTTGCATAAGCTTGGTAACATGACCCGACAATGACCACCCAGACGATTTATCTCGATTTTGCCGCGACCTGCCCGGTGCATCCCGAAGTGCGCGAAGTTATCGCCGAGGGGCTGGCATGTTGGGCCAATCCGTCGAGCGTCCATGCGCCGGGACGCGCGGCCCGCGCGGCGCTGGAACGGGCGCGGAGCGATGTCGCCGATGCGCTGGGCTGGCGGCACGAGGTGATCTTTACCGGCGGCGCGACCGAAGCACTGGCCATCGCCTGGCAGCAAAGCCGGGGAGCGGGGAAATGGGCGTCGGCAGTCGAACATACCGCCGTGTTGCGCCATGCCGCCACGCGGGTGATCGCGGTTGACGGCAACGGCCTGATCGCTCCCGCACATCTGCCCAAGGTGGATCTGATCGCGGTGCAGCATGTTAATAACGAAACCGGTGTGATCCAGCCGCTGGCCGAGATCGCCGCGCGAGTGCACGCCGCAGGCGGGCTGCTGTTGGCGGACTGCGCGCAATCGGCGGCCAAGCTGGATTTGCCCGATGCCGATCTGATCACCATCGCCGGGCATAAAATCGGGGCGCCACCCGGCATCGGGGCGTTGCTGGTGGCCGACGCGGGGATGCTGGCCGCCACCGGCGGGCAAGAGCGCGGCTATCGCCCCGGCACCGAAAACCTGCCTTATATCCTGGGCCTGGCAGCGGCGCTGAAACTCGACCGGGGCTGGCTGGCCGAGGCGACGGCGTTGCGCGGCTGGTGGGATGAACAGTGGCGCGCGTTGGGCGGCGAGGTGATTGGCGCGGGGGCGCCGCGCCTGCCAACGGTCGGAGCCTATCGCCTGCCCGGCATTAATGCCTCGGTCCTGCTGATCCGCGCCGATGCCAAGGGCATTGCCATTTCAGCGGGCAGCGCCTGTTCCTCGGGCAGTATCAAGCCCAGCCACGTCATGACCGCGATGGGGCTGGACGATGCCGCAACGCGCGAAGTGTTTCGCGTGTCGATCGGCCGCACCACGACTCGCGCCGATCTGGAAGCCTTGCTGGCGGTCGTGCGCGCGATGATTTCGGCCAGAATAGCGGCGTGATCTATCTCGATTACCAGGCGACGACCCCATTGGCCCCCGAAGCGCGCGAGGCGATGTTGCCGTGGCTGGGCGGCGCGGAGACGCCAATCTCAGGCAGTGTGGGGGGGTTCGGCAACCCGCACAGCGCCCATCGCGCGGGGCGGATGGCGGCAGCGGCGGTCGAAGTGGCGCGTGAGCAAGTCGCGGCACTGCTGCCACCCGGTGGTCGAGTAATTTTCACCAGCGGCGCGACCGAGGCGCTGAACCTCGCGTTATTTGGCGTGAATGCCAGACAAGTAGCTGTTTCTGCGATAGAACATGCCGCCGTTCTGGATACGGCGAAGGCGCTGGGCATGCCGACTCAGATGCTGCCGGTCAACGCCGCCGGCCTGGTCGATGCGGGCGCCGAAATTGCGCCGGGCACCGATCTCGTCGCGGTGATGCAGGTCAATAACGAGATCGGCACGATCCAGCCGATCGCTGCCATCGCCGAGCGGGCCCATGCCACAGGCGCGCTGCTGTTGTGCGACGCGGTGCAGGGTGCAGGCAAGCTGAGCGCACCCGCAGGCGCGGACATGATCGCGATTTCGGCGCATAAGCTGCATGGACCCAAGGGCATCGGCGCGCTGTGGCTGCGCGACGGGATTGCCCTGCGCCCGGTGATGCATGGCGGCGCACAGGAAGGCGGGCTGCGATCAGGCACGCTCAGCCCGGCGCTGTGTGCAGGTTTCGGCGCGGCGGCAAGCCTGTGCACAAGCCTGTGTAAAAACGATGGAGAACACGTGCAGATGCTGTGGGAAACGGCCGTGGCCGCGTTGCCCGGCTGGATTTTGAACGGCAGCGCGGCTCAGCGCTGGCACGGCAACCTCAACATCCGCCGTGATGGCGTCGATGTCGCGCGGTTGATGTCGGACTGCCGCAACCTGGCTTTTTCGGCGGGCTCGGCCTGTGCCAGCGGATCGGGCCGTCCCAGTCACGTCCTGCGGGCGTTGGGGCTGTCGGACACCCAGGTAAAATCCTCTATCCGGATCGGATTCGGGCGCTATACGAAAATCACGGAA
This sequence comes from Pseudomonadota bacterium, assembly GCA_030776465.1. Taxonomy (GTDB): domain Bacteria; phylum Pseudomonadota; class Alphaproteobacteria; order Sphingomonadales; family Sphingomonadaceae; genus Novosphingobium. The sequence goes on along the minus strand of JALYHR010000062.1, from coordinate 10,337 downwards.
ATAGAGGATGCCTGCGCTGAAATACGAGCCGCCACTGCGGCGCAGGGAGAATAAAATGGTCCAGGTTAATTTCATCACCGCCGACGGCCAGCGCGTCACCGCGCAGGCGGACGAAGGCGCGCATCTCCTGAATGTAGCGCAAGCCGCGGGCATGCCGTTGGAGGGTACGTGTGAGAGCCAGATGGCGTGTTCCACCTGCCATGTCGTGGTCGCACCCGAATGGTTCGACCGGCTGCCGCCCGCCTCTCTGGACGAGGACGACATGCTCGACCTGGCCGCCGATGTCGCCCGCACCAGCCGATTGTCATGCCAGATCACGCTGACCGCCGCGCTGGACGGGATCGAGGTGCGAATTCCGGGGGAAAGTCGCAATATGCAGCGGGGTTGAGGATTGGTAGTTTACGCCGCTCACTGCTAGGCCCGCGCTCATAGCATTTACCCCCCCGTCTACCCTGAGCTTGTCGAAGGGTTGCCTTTCCTTGAGACCTAAGCGTGCAAACGAACAGAAGGACAGTGCTTCGACAAGCTCAGCAAAGACGGGCGGGGGGATCGATGATTGATCCCCAAGGGTCCAGAGCCTCGTCGCCATGGTGACCGAAATAACCGAACCCGATCCCTTCGACGCCATCGTTGACGCGCCGTTCGATTCGGCGCTGTCCGAACGCTATCTGGTCTATGCGCTGTCGACGATCACGGCGCGGTCTCTGCCCGATCTGCGCGACGGGCTGAAACCGGTGCATCGCCGGCTGTTGTGGGCGATGCGGCTGCTGCGGCTCGAACCGGCCAACGCCTACAAGAAATCGGCCCGCGTCGTGGGCGACGTCATCGGCAAATACCATCCGCATGGCGACCAGTCGGTCTATGACGCGATGGTGCGATTGGCGCAGGATTTTTCGCTGCGTTACCCGCTGGTCGATGGCCAGGGCAATTTCGGCAATATCGATGGCGATAACGCCGCCGCCTACCGTTATACCGAGGCGCGGCTGACCAAAACGGCGATGTATCTGATGGCCGGGCTGGACGAAGGCACGGTCGATTATCACCCGACGTACAATGGCGAGGACGAAGAGCCGGAGATTTTTCCGGGCCTGTTCCCCAATTTGCTGGCCAATGGCGCCTCCGGCATTGCCGTCGGCATGGCGACATCGATCCCCAGCCATAACGTCGCCGAGATCATCGATGCGACGCTGCTGCTGATCGACAACCCGCATGCCGAGCATGGCGAATTGATGCAATTGTTCCACGGGCCGGACTTCGCCACCGGCGGTGTCGTGGTTGACAGCCCCGCCTCGATTTCCGCCGCCTATGCCAGTGGCAAGGGCGCGATCCGGCTGCGCGGGCGTTTTTCCACAGGCCGTGACGCGACCGGCGCATGGGAGCCGACCGGGATCGAGCGGCTGGCTGCGGGCCAGTGGCAGTTGGTCATCTCCGAAATCCCCTACATGGTCCAGAAGGGCAAGCTGATCGAGCAGTTGGCCGGGCTGGTCGCCGACCGCAAATTGCCGATCCTGGAAGACGTGCGCGACGAATCGGACGAACAGATACGCATCGTGCTGGTGCCCAGGAGCCGCAATGTCGATCCTGACCTGCTGAAGGAAAGCGTCTATCGCCTGACCGAGCTGGAAAGCCGTATCAGCCTCAACCTCAACGTGCTGGATGCGCGGCGGACCCCTGGCGTGCTCGGGTTGAAGCTGGTGCTGCAGGAATGGGTGCTCAGCCAGATCCACATCCTGCTGCGCCGCAGCCAGCACCGGCTGGACAAGATCGCGGCGCGGCTGGAATTGCTCGGCGGCTATATCATCGCCTTCCTCAATCTCGACCGGATCATCGCCATCATCCGCACCGAAGATGAGCCCAAGCCGGTGATGATGGCCGAGTTTGCGCTGAACGACCGCCAGGCCGAAGCGATCCTTAACATGCGGCTGCGATCCCTGCGCAAGCTGGAGGAAATGGAGCTGCGGGCGGAGCGTGACACTTTGCTGGCCGAGCAGGAGGAACTGCAAAAACTGCTCGACAGTCCCGCCCGGCAGCGCACCCGGCTGAAACGCGATCTGTTGGCCTTGCGCAAGGATTATGCCGAGACGACGCTGCTCGGGCGCCGCCGCACGACGATTGCCGAGGCGGCGCCGACGCGCGAATTCAACATGGACGCGATGATCGAAAAGGAGCCGGTGACGGTCATCCTGTCGGCGCGCGGCTGGATTCGCGGTGCCAAAGGCCATGTCCCGCAGACAAGCGATTTCAAGTTCAAGGATGGCGATGCGGCTGGCTTCAGCCTGCATGTCCAGACCACCGACAAGCTGCTGATCGCTTGTGACAACGGCCGCTTTTACACGCTGGGCGCGGATAAACTGCCCTCGGCGCGCGGCTTTGGCGAGCCGTTGCGCAGCATGCTCGATATCGAACCCGAGGCGCAGATCATCGCGCTGATCGCCGCGAAACCCGGCGGGCAATTGTTGCTGGCCGCCAGCAACGGGCGCGGGTTCGCGGCGGAGACAAGCGAATTGCTCGCCGAAACGCGCAAGGGTCGCGGCGTCGTGACCACCAAGCCCGACGTCAAACTGGCGCTGGTGCGAGAGATTCCCGAGGATCACGATCACGTCGCGGTGATCGGCGACAATCGCAAGATGGTGATTTTCAGCCTGGCCGAACTGCCGGTAATGTCCAAGGGCCAAGGCGTGGCGTTGCAACGCTATCGCGACGGCGGGCTGGCCGATGCGACCACGCTCAAGCTCGACGAAGGCCTCAGTTGGACGATGGGTGGCGAAAAGGGCCGCATCCGCACCGAAAAGGACATGCGCCTATGGAAAGTCGCACGCGGTGCCGCAGGCCGGATGCCGCCGACCGGGTTTCCGCGTGACAATAAGTTTTAATGTGCGCGCATTGATCTGTTTCACTTCAATCCTCCCACTCTGGGGGAGGATTGAAGAAGGCCGGATTTACGGCTGGTATAACCCGATAAAGGCATCCCGTTAATTGCGCAGATTCTGGCACCATTTTGCGGGTTCGACGCTGGTAGCGCTCACCGGGCTGGGGCTCGCGGCACTGTATGGCTGGCACGAGACCGGTTCGGTGGCCGCGACCATGGCGATGGTGTGGGTGGTCGCGGTGCTGGCGGTGCTGGAAATCTCGCTGTCCTTCGACAATGCCGTGGTCAACGCCGCCGTGCTCGCCCAGATGGAACCCGTCTGGCAAAAACGCTTTTTGACCTGGGGCATGGTGTTTGCGGTGTTCGGCGTGCGCATCGTGTTTCCCCTGGCAATCGTTGCCTTGACCGCCGGAATCGGCCCGATCGACGTGGTGCGGCTGTCACTGGCCGATCCGGCCCGCTACGAGGCCATCGTCTCGCACGCCCATATCGCCATCGCCGGCTTTGGCGGCGCATTCCTGGTGCTGGTCGGGCTCGGCTATTTCATCGATACAGAAAAACATGTCCATTGGCTGGGCTGGGCCGAGCGCCGCCTGCAACGCTTCGCCATCATCAAGACCGGCGCTGTCGCATTGTTGCTGGGGGCGTTGCTGCTGATCGCGCAGGGGCTACCCGTGACCCAAAAGGCGCAATTCCTGTCCTCGGGATTGATCGGCGCGATCGCCTTTATCGCGGTGGAAGCGCTGGGCCGTGCCTCGGACAATTACGAAGCGCGCCGCGCAGTCAATGGCCCCATTACTGGCACCGTCGTGCGCGCGGGGATCGGCGCGTTCCTCTATCTCAATGTCCTCGACATGTCATTCAGCCTGGATGGCGTGATCGGCGCCTTCGCCTTGTCGCGAAACATGGTGATCATCGCCATCGGCTTGTCGGTCGGCGCGGTGTTCGTGCGGTCCCTGACGATGCTGATGGTCCAGAAAAGCACATTGGCCGAATATCGCTATCTCGAACATGGCGCATTCTGGGCCATAACGGCGCTGGGCGTGATCATGCTGATATCGGTCAGGATTGCAGTTCCCGAAACCGTGACCGGCCTGGTCGGCGCCGTGCTGATCGGCGCAGCGCTATGGTCGTCGATGCGCAACACGTCGTGATCCGACCCTGCTCATTCGGATTTTGCGAACGTGCAATTGAAAAACTGGGGTGTAATTGAAAATTCGTCGAGGCGGGAGTTTGCGTGGATTACGCCTGATAGGCACGAGTCGTTGCGAGCAATTCGCTGATGGCTGCGACCGCTGAATCCATGCGGTAAAACGCCTTTGCCAGGTCGATATTTTGTTGTTCGCCACTGACCTGCAGGACGCGTAGGTGTTCCCGGCTCTCTTTCATGCCTTCCAGCAACTGCTCATAGTCCGTGGTTTCGGTCAACGACGGCGGGTTCCCCTTGAAGGATTGGGGCGACGAAAATTCGCTTTTGGTTTGAAAGAACATTTCTGGTGCCCCTGGAATCGATGGGGGGAGTGAGACGCTCCCGGTCGCGGTAATTGGCCTGAAAGGATGTGCAGGCGCAATGCGATGTCGGTCCAGAATGGTTGTTGTGGCACTGATCCCGAGGCGCGGAGATGGCGGGGCGACCATCGGCCTTATCAAGATACTCAAGCGGTGCCCGCGTTTTTCAACCTCTTGGCTATAAATGTCCAAATATAATAAATATGGAAAATTTTATTTTTAGTTTCGGGAACTAACCACAGAACTCATAAATCCATCACTTTTTGAAGGCTTATAATAAATACATAATTATGCTGGATATTTTTTATTTTCCGTGATAACAATTGCAGGCGTAGCGGTATTCATCCGCCATTCCCCTGAATGCCCAGCATCCTCAATGCCCAGGCTCGTCACTGCCCAAGCTCGTTAGTGAATGGTTTTTCATTGATCGGCGTCAAAGACGGCGAGCGTGGCGCGTCATATTTATCCGGCCACTGGCAACGGGCCAGGGCGAAATGCCAAGGTCACATGAAATGCGAGCTCCCATGACCATTGTTCACGAAGTAACAGAACCCGGCGCTCCCGACGAATTCCAATCCGGAGTGGGTCTAAAAGCTCGCTTCCAAAAATCGCCCCGCCTGCGCAGCTGCGGCCTGTATGCGTCAGTGGCGACTGCGGCGGCGCTGCTGGTGGCAACGATCACCCCGCCCGCCAATGCCGTGCCGTCGTTCACCGACCAGACCGGCCAGCCCTGCGCTGCCTGCCATGTCGGCGGGTTCGGGCCACAACTCACCCCGTTCGGGCGCGAGTTCAAACTGGGCGGCTACACCCTGCGTACCAAGTCCGCCGTTCCGCTGGCGGCGATGGCCGTCGCCTCGTTCACGCACACCGCCAAGGACCAGAACCCGCCGCCGACCAACTTCGCCGCCAACAACAATTTCGCGCTGGATCAGGTCAGCCTGTTCGTGGCAGGCGGGATGGGTTCGCACCTCGGCGGCTTCGTCCAGATCACCTATGATGGCGTGGCGCGGCAGTTCCACTGGGATAATCTGGATGTGCGCCTGGTCAATACCGGCAAGCTGTTCGGCACCGATGCGACCTATGGCATTACCGTCAACAATGCGCCGATGGTCCAGGATGTGTGGAATACGGGGGCGGCCTGGGGCTTTCCCTATACCGCCAGCGCACTTCCGGCCAAACCCGGTGCCGCGCCGCTGATCGACGGAGCGCTAGCGCAAAATGTGCTGGGGGCGAGCGCTTACGGCTGGTTCGGTCACAAATTATATGTCGAAGCGGGCGGCTATTCCAGCCCGTCTGCGGGAACGCTGACCTGGTTGGGAATCGATCCCACCGCGCCGGGCAATATCCACGGTATCGCGCCCTATGGCCGGATCGCGTACCAGACCACGCTGGGCGGCGGCACCGCCGAACTTGGCGCATTTGCGCTGAAGGCGCAGATCGTCCCCGGACGCGATTTCAGTTCGGGCTATACCGACCATTATACCGACGTGGGCGCCGATGCCTCGTGGCTAAAGCCGCTGGCGTCGGGCGACACGGTGTCGCTGAACCTGCGCTATATCCACGAGGCGAGCGACCTCAAGGCGAGTTGCGCATTGGGTAATTTGGGGGATGGCACCACCACCGATTGCGCGAAAACCAAGCTAAATGAATGGCGCGGCGATGTATCTTATGACTGGCGCGGTAAAGTGGGCGCAACGCTGGGGCTGTTCGCCACCAATGGCACGGCCAACGCCAATCTCTATGCGCCGACCAATCACCCCGACAGCAACGGTCTGACCGCACAACTCGATTACACGCCGTGGGGCGGGGGCAATTCACCGCTGGGTTCGCTGTTCAACCTGCGAGTCGGTGTTCAATATACCGCCTATGGCCGGTTCAACGGCGCCAGCAATAATTACGATGGTAATGGCGCCAATGCGTCCGACAATAACACGCTACGGGCATTCACATGGGTCGCATTCTGAAGGCTGTCGGCAAGCGCACATTTTTGCGCAAATAAATGCGCAATTCTATTGCCAATCAACGATGGTATGATACCAGCAGATGGAGCGTGGCAGCAAAAGGATCGTCAAACGCCCAAAATGGCGGGCTGGCTCTGATTACCGGCTCGGCTCAGGAGCGACGATGAAAACCTTTATTGCGGTAGTCCACAAGGATCCGAAATCTGCCTACGGGGTCAGTTTTCCCGATCTGCCGGGCTGCTTTTCGGCTGCCGACACGCTGGAAGCGCTTTTGCCCAACGCCTGCGAAGCACTCAGCCTTTGGTTCGAGGACAGTGATGCTGTCGTGCCACGCGACATCGCCGCGATCAGGAGCGAGGTTGCCGATGATCTGGCCCAGGGCGCGTTCCTGCTTGCGGTGCCACGGGTGAGCAATGCGGGCAAGTCGGTCCGGGTAAACTTGTCGCTCGATCGCGGCACGGTCGAGGCGATCGACGCGGCCGCAGCATCACGCCGAATGACGCGCAGTGCCTTCGTCGCCGAAGCCGCACGCAATGAAATCCAGGGCGGCCATTAGAGCAGACTGCGCTAAATCTGGTCCACCCCCCGTCCATGCTGAGCTTGTCGAAGCACTGCCCTTCTTTCTTGCGCCTCGTCCGGCCTCAAGAAAGAAGTGCAGCCCTTCGACAAGCTCAGGGAAGACGGGGTTGGTTGGCGATCCTGATTTACGGCGCGACGCTCTAATCGGCCTGCGTCTATTGAAAGCCCATCAAGCCGCGAGTTGAAAGGGTTCGATCTCGCCTGACAGATACAGCTTTTTCGCCTTCGCCCGGCTGAGCTTGCCGGACGAGGTGCGCGGCAGGGTGCGTGGCGGGACCAGTTCGACGACGCAGTTCATGCCGGTGATCGAACGGACCTTGTCGCGGATAGTTTCGTGCAGGCGCAGGCGTTCGGTGGGGTCCGAGACCCGGCAATGCACCAGCACCGCCGCCGTTTCCTCACCCGCGGCGGTTTCGATGGCAAAGGCGGCGATGTCGCCCTGATGAAAGCCGGGCAGTTGTTCGACCGCCCATTCGATGTCCTGTGGCCAATGGTTCTTGCCATTGACGATGATCATGTCTTTGGCGCGACCGACGATGAACAGATAGCCATCGACCATATAGCCCATGTCGCCGGTATCGAGCCAGCCATCGACCAGGCATTCCTCGGTGTTTTCGGGATCGCGGAAATAGGAATGCATGATGCTGGGGCCCTTGCACCATACTTTTCCGATATGATGGTCAGACAAGACGTGGCCATTCGCCCCGCGAATCTCCAGCAACATGTCGCGCAACGGTTTGCCGCAATTGACGATGGCGCGGTAGCGTGCCGGACGTGACAGATCGCGCGGGCTGCCGGATAAACGCTCTTCCTCGACCAGTTCGACACAGATGCCTTCGCCCGGCGGCATGATAGTGACCGCCAGCGTCGCTTCGGCCAGGCCATAGCTGGGCAGGAAGGCGCGGGCCTTGAACCCGGCGTCGGCGAAAGCATTGACGAAGCCCTGCATGACATCGGGGCGGATCATGTCGGCGCCGTTGCCGGCGATCCGCCAGCGCGACAAGTCGAAGCGCTGATCGACCTGGGTCTGGCTGGAAATGCGGCGCGCGCAGATGTCATAGCCAAAGGTGGGCGAATAGCTGACGGTGGTGCCGGGATTGCGACTGATCAGATCGAGCCAGGCCAGCGGGCGGCGGGCAAAATCCTCGGTCCGCAAATAATCGACCGAAGTCTGATTGGCGATAACCGACAGAAAACATCCGACCAGCCCCATGTCGTGGTACCATGGCAGCCAGCTGATACAGCGATCGCTCTCCACCAATTCCATGCCATGGCTGTGGCCGGCCAGATTGTTGAGCAAGGCCCGGTGGGTGACCGCGACGCCATGCGGGAAACGGGTCGAGCCGCTGGAATATTGCAGATAGCAGATGTCGTCGGGGCCTAGCGGGGGCAAGGCGCAATCGGGCGCGGCCAAATCGGCGAAGGCGTCCCAGTCCATTGCAGCGCAGCCCAAACGGGCAGCAGCGGCTGCGCCCATCTCACCCAGTTCCGCAGGATACAGCAGCAGCGCCGGATCGCTGCTGGTCAGTTGTTGCGCCAGTTGGTCAATGTAATTGTCCTTGCCGCCAAAGCTGGTGGGCAGCGGCAGCGGCACGGGCCAGGCCCCGGCATAGATCGCCCCACAGAACAATGCGGCGAATTCGGGGCCGGTCTCTGCCACCAACGCCACCCGGTCGCCCGGCCTAATGCCGAACGCGATCAGCCGCCGCGCCATCGCCAGCGCGTCAGCGCGCAGTTCCGAAAACGGATAGACCCGCGTCAGCGTGGCACGCGGATCGTGAAAATTCATGCCGCGTTTGCCCAGCGCGGCATAATCGATCGCGTCCGCAAAAGTAGCGAAGTCCGAAAAGCGGCGCGGCAACTCGCACAGATTGGGCGTGGCGACCAGATTTGGTGAAGCCTGCGCTAATTTCCGGGGCTGCGACAGCGTAGCGGTGTCGGTCATGAGCTCATTCCGTTATTGCGGGGCAGCCTCGGGCCGGGCCTGTGCATTCTGCTAGTCACGTAAACAATTCCGAACGAACACATCTCTGGCAGGTCGGCAGTCTGGTCCGGCAGGTCGGCAGGCTGATCCGGCAAGCTGGATAGCGGTGGGCGATGGAGCACGCGCGTCTATTCGCTCCCCAATTGCTCGACACTGTGGCACGATTAAGGCCGATGAAACGCTTCTCCACGAAAAAGCCCGCAACGCCGCGCGTCCGCCGCCCGCCCGCGCCGATCGACGCGGCCCGGCTGAACACGCTGGCACTGGGCTATGTCGCGCGCTTTGCCACCAGCGCGGGGCGGCTGGAGGCCTATCTGTTGCGCAAATTGAAGGGGCCGGGAGGCGGCGCCCGGCAGCAGCACGAGGACGACACCGACGATGAAACCGCAGGCGTAACGCCGGTCGATCTGGCGCTCGATCCCGCCCTGATGCGCCAGGAAGTAACCGATCTTGTCGCGCGCTTTGTCGCGGCGGGCTATATCGACGACCGGGCCTTTGCCAGCGCGCGATCGGGCGGGCTGCAACGGCGCGGCTTTGGGCGGCGCCACATTGCCCAGGCGCTGGGCCAGGCGGGCATCGCCAGCGAGGTCGCCGCCGCTGCGCTGCCCGGTGAACAAGCCGCGCGCCAGGCCGCGCTGACCCTGGCCCGCAAGCGGCGGCTCGGCCCGTTTGGCGCGGCACCCCTGGAAAGAGCGGCGCGCGAAAAGCAGATCGCGGTGCTGCTGCGCGCTGGTCACCCGCTGGACAGCGCGCGCAAATTGGTCAATGCGGCCAGCGTCGAAGCGGCCGAGGCCTGGGCGCGGGACGATGAGGAGGATTATTGATGGCGATGAAGCGCTGGCTGGGCGGCGGAGTGGCGGCATGGGCAGGGCTGGCCTTCGCGCTGGCGGCCTGTTCGTCGCAGGCGCATGGCAGGCATAGCCGCGCGACCCCCAGCGCTGTTCAAACGCGCCACGCGCTATCGGGCCTGCCGGTCATCGATCTGACAGTCACGCACCAGCATCGCCAGCACCGTTTCCGGGTGGAAGTGGCCAGCACCCCCGAAGCGCAGGAACGCGGCCTGATGTTCCGCAAGGCGATGGGCGCCGATGAGGGCATGATCTTTCCGATGCCGTCGGGCCAGCCCGCCAGTTTCTGGATGAAGAACACGGTGCTGCCGCTCGATATCATCTTCATCGATCTCGACGGGCGGATCAGCAACATCGCCGCCAATGCCCGGCCCTATGACGAGACGCCGTTGTATTCGGTCGGGGCCGTGTCCGGCGTGCTCGAATTGAACGGTGGCCGCGCGGCGCAACTCGGGATCGAGCCGGGCGATACGGTGAAGTGGTAATTCTCAAGCCAGCGCGGCGCTTGAGCGTAACCAAGGCGTGATGCCTCGGCATCTTATACCAAGGGCCCCAAGCATTGATCCATCTCGTTCGTCATTGCGAGC
>JALYHR010000061.1 GCA_030776465.1 Pseudomonadota bacterium | reverse complement strand
TTTCGATGCGGGCGCTCATCCGGTTGAGTTCGGGCACATGCATATAGCGGTTTTCAAAGATCGTCTCGGTCAGGACGCTGGCCCCGTCGGCGCGGCACAGCAGCGCCATGAGCTGCGCCTGCATGTCTGTGGCAAAACCGGGATAAGGCGCGGTCGACAGCGTAATCGGCCGGATCGGGCCATCGGCGGCAATAAAAACTCCGTCCGGCCGCGCTTCGCAGCGCACCCCGGCATCGCCCAGCGCCGTGAGCGTGGCCGCCATATCGCCGCCCCGCGCGCCTTTGAGCATGACCTCCCCGCCGGTGATCGCGGCGGCGCAGGCGTAGCTGCCTGCCTCGATCCGGTCGGGCATCACCATATAGGTCGCCCCATGCAGCCGGGGGACGCCATGAATGGTCAGGTCGGAGCCGCCGATACCTTCGATCTGGGCGCCCATCGCCACCAGCATCTGGCACAAATCGACGATCTCGGGCTCACGCGCGGCGTTGTGGAGCATGCTGGTGCCGTTGCCCAGCACTGCGGCCATCAATGCGTTTTCGGTAGCCCCCACCGATACCACCGGAAAGCTGTAGCTGCCGCCCGGCAATCCGCCATCGGGGGCGATCGCGCGAACATAGCCCGCGGTCGTCTCGATGGTCGCACCAAATGCTTCCAGCGCCTTCAGATGCAGGTCGATCGGGCGGTTGCCGATGGCACAGCCACCCGGCAGCGACACCTTGGCTTCACCCATCCGCGCCAGCATCGGCCCCAGCACCAGAATCGACGCGCGCATCTTGCGAACCAGTTCGTAAGGCGCGATGGTGCTGGTGATCCGCGTCGCCGCCAGGGTCATGACACGGCCAAAATCCTCCGGCCGCGAACCGGCAATCGTGGTCGACACGCCGAACTGGTTAAGCAGATGCTGGAAACTGTCGATATCGGCAAGCCGCGGCAGGTTGCGCAGGGTCAGCGGCTCATCGGTGAGCAAGGTGCAGGGCAGCAGCGTGAGCGCCGCATTCTTGGCCCCGGAAATGGGCAGCGTGCCCGAAAGGCGCTTGCCGCCGCGAATGATGATTTTGTCCATGGGGAGCGTCTAGAGCATCGCGCGGAAAAGTGGGAACCGGTTTTCCACCTAAACGTAATGTGGCGAAGAAATGCATCGGCTCGGGCCACAATTGCTGCACTTGCGTTCGGTCTGGAAACCGGCTTAACCAGCGCCGCTTGCACTGGAGACGATAGCTTTATGCCTGAAAAACCGCCGATCAAGCCGATCCGCACTGCGGTATTTCCCGTGGCTGGCATGGGCACGCGTTTCCTGCCCGCGACCAAGGCGATCCCCAAGGAAATGCTGCCGATTATCGATCGGCCGCTGATCCAGTACGCGGTCGATGAAGCGCGCGATGCCGGCATCGAGCAACTGGTTTTCGTGACCGGGCGCGGCAAGACGGCCATCGTCGAGCATTTCGATCATGCCTTCGAGCTGGAAGCGACGATGCGCGGCCGCGCGAAGACGCTCGAAGTTCTGGATCCGACTCGCGTCGAACCGGGCAATCTGGTGACCGTTCGCCAACAGGTGCCGCTGGGACTGGGCCATGCCATCTGGTGCGCGCGGGCGATCGTCGGCAACGAGCCTTTCGCGATCTTTCTTCCCGACGAATTGATGATCGGCACGCCGGGCTGCATGCGGCAGATGGTCGACGCCTACCACCACGTCGGCGGCAATTTGATCTCGGTTCTGGAAGTGCCGCACGACGAAGTGTCGAGCTATGGCGTGATCGCGCCGGGCGCGCGTTTCGATGTCCCGGGGGCGACCTTGACCGAAGTGACCGGGCTGGTGGAAAAGCCCGCAGTCGATAAAGCGCCATCCAATCTGATCGTCTCGGGGCGCTATATCCTCCAGCCCGAAGTCATGGACGTGTTGAAAACGCAAAAGGCGGGCGCGGGCGGAGAAATCCAGTTGACCGACGCCATGGCGCATATGATCGGCAAGCAGCCGTTCCACGCCGTCACTTTTGCGGGCAAACGTTATGACTGCGGATCGAAGGTCGGCTTTGTCGAGGCCACGCTGGAACTGGCGCTCAGTCGGCCCGACATGGCAGACGACGTGCGCGCAATCATGCAACGGCTGTTGCGCGAAGGTTAGCTGAAACAAGGAAAGGCGGCAGTGCCTGCCGCCTTTCCCGCACCCTCTCCAGGATGATTGGCCCGCGAGCTTGCCCGCTCGTTATCGGGACCAGTTTAAATCTCTCAATTCAGGTGATTATTCGTCGCCTGCTTCGGCAACAGTCGCTTCGACCGAACCGGCAGCGGCGGCGGCCCGCGCGAGTTCGGTGCTGCCCGCGCCCTGCATATAGGGAATCGGGTTTACCGCCACGCCATCGACGCGGACTTCGTAATGGAGGTGCGGGCCGGTGGTGCGGCCGGTGGCGCCGACATAGCCGATAACGTCGCCGCGATGCACGAACTGGCCAGCCGCGACATTCAACCGCGACATGTGGCCATAACGCGTTTCCAATTGGCCGCCATGCTCGATCTGGACGTAGAGGCCATAACCGCTGAACCAGTCGGCGCGACCGACAAGCCCGTCACCAGTGGCATGAACCGGGGTGCCGACCGGGTCGGCCAGGTCAACCCCCATGTGCGGGCGGCGACCACCCAGAACCGGATGCCAGCGCATGCCGAAACCGCTGGTGAGACGCGGGCTTTGCACCGGCATCAGCGAGGGGATGGAGCCTGCGATCGCGGGGCGGCCGATGTTGCTGGCGGCGATGTTGCGGGCGGCGATGTTGCTGGCGCCCATGTCACCTGTCGCAACGCCGGTTCCGACCGCATTCCCGTTCTGGTCAAGCGAGCGCCACGAGGCGAACAACTGGCGGAATTCAACGTCGCCCTTACCAAGCCCGGAATTGCCCAATCCGGAACTGCCGATCACAGATTGCTGTGCGGTCTGGGCGGCACGTAGCGGCGCGGAGATATCGGCACTGTCGCTGCTGTTCGCGAAAGCCGGAGCGGCAATGCCGATGGCCAGTATCGAGAGCCCTACAGATAATCCGGCAAGCATCCGGCAGGAAATCAACGCAAACTTCGATGCGAACACGAAAACCACCTTAATCCTGGCAGTCCAGCTCGCGCCCCGCATTGCTGCGGCGCACAATCCGGGCCGCGAACGACCGCCGCTGATTCTGCCGCTTTTACGGCTCAGCGGTTATTTTTTGAGTTGGCTGGAACCCCCGGCCCGTCTCTGAGTTCTACCTACCCAGATCGGTTCCCGTTACGCAAGTGTGGTATACCAAACGCGCGGCAAACCGGCTGAGGCGCGGGCTGAGTCGTTGAATGGCGGCTTTGGGGCGCTGCGGAAGTGTCGAGCGATCAATGCTTTCCAATGAAATTCCGGGCTTTCGCCGATTTTATCGCAGAGCGCCAAAAAATGCTTTGTGCCGATTCGGACGTGACGAATTTCGTCGTCAAGGATTCGTTCAAGAATTTTTGCCCCGCGCTCGTCCCCTGCTTCGCGCACCCGCGCCAAGGTTGGCGGAGTGACATCGAGCCCGCGCGCTTCCAGCACCAGCGGCACCACCGCCAGCCTGGCGGCGACATCGTGGCGCGTTTCCGCAGCCGCTTGCCATAGCCCGTCATGCGCGGGCAACGCGCCATAAAAACTGTTCATCGTTCGCAGATGACGGTCGATGACCGCGAAGTGCAACGCTTCCTCGGCGGCGATCGCCAGGAAATCATCGACAAATTCGCCGCCCATCTCGCCGCCGAAACGTCCGGCCATGTCCAGCGCCAGATCGATCGCGACGAATTCGATATGCGCCAGCGAATGCCACAAAGCGATGCGGCTGCGCTCGGAAAAGCCGCGACCGCGCCGGGGCATGCGATTTGGGGGCAGCAATTCAGGGACAGCTGGCCGCGCCGGGCAATCGGGCATTTCCGTATCGAAAGCGCCCGACAACCGGCCCAGCCGCCAGTCGCGGGCCACGCGCCGGGTCGCCATGATGCGGGTTTGTGGGCTGCCGGTCAGCAGCGCCGCGCGGATCGCGGCGGACACACTGTTCAAGATTCAGGCCTGCGCCGCGCCCAGCACTTCGGCGGCGTGGCCCTTGACCTTCACCTTATGCCACACCCGCGCGATTGTGCCGTCGGCATCGACCAGGACGGTGCTGCGGACCATGCCCATATAGCTGCGCCCGTAATTGAGTTTTTCCGCCCAGAACCCCAGCGCATCGGATAATCCGCCGGTCGGCGCGTCGCTCGCCAGCGGCACTGTCAGGCCATATTTGGCGATGAATTTCTGGTGCCTGGCGGGCGGATCCTTGCTTACCCCCAGCACCGCGACACCGGCTGCGGCGAATTCACCGGCCAGCGCCGAAAAATCCTGGCTCTCGGTGGTGCAGCCGGGAGTATCGTCCTTGGGATAGAAGAAAATCACCAGTTTGCGCCCCACGAAATCCGTCGGGCGTACCGCATTGCCGTCGGCCAGGGTCATGGCGATGTCGGGCAGCAGGTCGCCGATCTCAGCCATATGCGCCATCAATCCATCTCCACAGTTTCGCCGAATACCGAGGTCCATGCCGCGATCACGGTTTGGCGCATCGCCGCGAGTGTAGTCAGTACCCCCGCCCAATCGCCGCATCCGCAGGCTTTGGCAAGCGCCGCGCGTGCCGGCAGCGGCGGTTCGGCAGCGTCGGGTGCCAGCAACCGCGCGGCAAACAGCAACCTGGTGAGAAAATCATGCGCGTCGATCATGACGGGCGCGAGCCAGCCGCCATCGACCAATTGCGTGATCGCCGCGCGCAGGTTGGGGGTCAGCGCTATACGCTGGCGCAATTGCAGGTAATGCGTCACGAATTCCAGATCGACGAGCCCGCCGCGCCGCAGTTTCACGTCGAGCGGGCCTTTGGGATGCTTGTGGACCGCCATCCGGGCGCGCATTTCGAGCACTTCGCGATGCAGTTTTTCCGGTTCGCGCGGGGTGTCGAGCACGTCGGCGATCAGCGCTTCGATCCCGTCGCGCGCCGCCGCAGAACCGAATACCGGTCGCGCCCGGATCAGCGCCATATGTTCCCAGGTCCACGCCTGAGCGCGCTGATACGCCACAAAACTGGCGTAATTCACCGCCAGCAGCCCCTGCGCTCCTTGTGGCCGCAGTCGCGTGTCGACCTCGTACAGCACTCCCTCGGCGGTGGCCACGCTGAGCGCGGCGGTGATGCGCTGCGCCAGCCGATTGAAATATTGCGTGGCCCCCAATGGGCGCGCGCCATCCGATTCGCCGCCGTGATCGCCGGTGAACAGATAGATGATGTCGAGATCGGAGGCAGGCGTCAGCGCCCCGCCACCCAGCCGCCCCAAGCCCAGCATCACCATTTCCGAACCCGGCACGCGGCCATGGGCGCGTTCGAATTCGGCCACCGCGCCTGCCCCCAGCACCTCGATCGCCGCTTCCGCCACCCGCGACAGACCCGCCGATATCGCCAGCGGATCATGCGCCGCCTCGATCAATTGCACCCCCAACGCAAAGCGTTTTTCGGTGACGCGGCGCCGCACCCGGTCGAGCAGGCGCTGATAATCGTCATCGCTTTCACCCCGCGCCAGTTCCACCGCCAGCGCCTGGATCGCGCCCGGCAAGTCGAAGGCGCTGGCGTCGATCAGCGCATCGAGCAGATCGCTGCGCCGCGCCAGCGCATCGGCCAGCGGCGGCGCCAGCGACAGGATGCGCACCAGCAATTCGAGCAATGCCGGGCGCGCCTCCAACAGGCGAAACAGGTTCACCGCGCTGGGCAGCCCGGCGATCATCTGTTCCCAGCGGGTCAGCGCGCGCGTCGGTTCGGCGGCTTTTGCCAAAGCCGCCAGCAATGGCGCCTGGACCCGGTCGAGCGCGGCAATCGCGGCATCGCTGCGCAGCGCCCGTACCGCGCCGCCGCGCCAGCCATCGATGCGCGCCGCCAGCACCGCAGGTTCGGCAAATCCCAGCCGGGCCAGTTCATCCGCCAGCGCGCCGCCATGGACAGCGGGATCGGCCTCGCGCCGGACAGGCCGATTTGTCTGTTCGGCGATCAGCATGTCATAGCGATCGCCCACGGCGCCGGTGATCTGCACCAGTTCGGCCACCAGCGCCACGCTATCGCTCAGGCCATCCAGCCGCGCCACCCCATCCAGCAGCGCCGGATCGCGCGGCAGGGTATGCGTCTGGCGATCCTCGACCATCTGCAGGCGATGTTCCACGCTGCGTAGCCGGTCATAGGACTGCCCCAGCAACCGCGCGTCCTCGATCGCGATGAATCCGCCCGCCGCCAGCGCATCCAGGCTGGCGCGCGTGCCGCGCAGCCGCAGCGCCGGGTGGCGGCCACCGTGGATCAATTGATGCGTCTGGGCGAAGAATTCGATCTCGCGGATGCCGCCGCGTCCGCGCTTGAGATCGAAACCGGGACCGGGGCGTTCGATCTGGCCATGCGCCGCACGGATCCGCCGCGCCAATCGTCCGATCTCGGCAATGGCGCCGAAATCCAGGCTCTTGCGCCACACGAATGGCCGGATCGCGCTCAGAAAAGCACCGCCTGCCGCGATGTCGCCAGCCGCGGCGCGAGCCCGGATAAACGCCGCGCGTTCCCACGCCAGCGCCGACGATTCATAATGGCTGAGTGCCGCATCCACCGGAATCGCCAGCGGGCTGATCTCGGAGGCGGGGCGCAGCCGTAGATCGACGCGGAAGACATAGCCGTCTGCATCGACATGCGACAGCGTCTGGACGACATGCCGCGCCATCGCCTCCGCCGCTTCGCCGGGATCGTCGCGCTGGCGGCGCGGCAGGCGCTGCGGATCGTACAGCAGGATGGGGTCGATGTCGGAACTGTAATTCAGCTCCTGCGCGCCATGTTTGCCCAGTGCCAGGGCGATAAAGCCGCTGTTCCGCACATCTACGGCGGCGTCGGGCGTGCGGCGGCGGATGGCATCGGTGATCGCCGCGTCGAGCGCGCGGTCGGCCAGCGCGGACAATTCGGCCATGACCCGCGCCAGGGGGAAGGCCCCGGCCAGATCACCCACGGCCAGCGCCAACGCAAACGCCAGTCGTTCGCGGCGCAGCGCCCGACCTACTTCGCCCGGAACCTGCGCGGCGCTGGCCGGTCCCTGCGCCCGCGCCCAGTCGAGCGCTGTCTCACCCGCGCCCGCCGCCAGCAGTTGGGCCAGATCCGGCAGCCGCGCCATCGCCCGTGCCAGGAACGGCGCGTGGGTTTCCGCCCGGCGCAGTGCATCGTTCCAATCAGCCCCGTTCGTCATGTTGTGTTTGTGCCCCGCGCACACCCTTCCCGCAAGCGCCACTCGTCGCTATGTCGCCGCGATGCCTCACCATTCCCCGTTTCGCCTCCCCCCCGAATGGCATCCCCAGGACTGGCTGTGGATCGGCTTTCCCCATGATGCCGAGGAATGGCCGGGGTTTTTGGCGCAGGCGCAGCAACAGATCGCCGATTTCGCCAGCGTCGTAGCGGAAAGCGGGCAGGAAGTGCGGCTGATCGTGCGCGACGACGCCAACGAAGCCCGCGCGCGCCAACTCGTATCGTCGCGGGTCACATTGGAACGGCGCCGGTATGGCGACATCTGGTTGCGCGATACCGGGCCGCTGGTGGTCTGCGACGCCGGGGGCAACCGCATCGCGCGCCGGTTCGGCTTCAACGGCTGGGGCGGCAAATACGAAATGGCGGGCGACGAGACGATCGGCAGCGCACTGGCGGCAGACGCCGGGCTGATGGTAACAGAGGCCGACTGGATTCTGGAAGGCGGCGCGGTCGATGGCGATGGTACCGGGCTGGCCGTGACCACCATGCAATGCCTGCTCAATCCCAATCGCAATCCGCAATTATCGCAAAGCCAGATAGAGGCCCGACTGGACCGCGACCTGGGCTTTTCGCGGGTGTTGTGGCTGGGCGATGGCTTGCTGAACGACCACACCGACGGCCATGTCGACAATCTGGCGCGTTTCGTCGCGCCCGGCGTCCTGGCATTGCCAAGAGCGACGGGCGCCGACGACCCCAACGCCGCCGTCTACGCCGATGCCAGGGCGCGCGCGGAAGCGTTCGGGGCGACGGTACGCGAAGTGCCCTCACCCGGCCTGATCGAGCGTTACGGGCAAATCGAGCCTGCCAGCTACATGAACTTCACCATCACCACGCATCTGGTGGTGGTACCGCTGTTCGGATCGCCGCATGATGCCGATGGCGTAGCGGTGGTGGCGGAACTGTTCCCCGACCGCGACTGCATCGGCTTGCCCGGCGATGCGGTACTGGCGGGCGGCGGCGGATTTCACTGCGCCAGCCAGCAGATGCCGCAGGCAGCGCCAGCGATTAAGTTGGGGGATGCGGACCGGCCAAGATGATTGCCGCCGCCCCGGCCTGATGCTAGGCGCGCCCCAACTCATCACCATCATCCCCGGCACGCGCATCGCGGGGCCCAGCGATAGAAAGCACATGCATCATGGCCGACGAAGGCAACGTCACCTCCAGTCTCAATCTGGGCAACGGCGAAGATATGGCACCCAGCGCGGGGATTATCTCGCAATATGTCAAGGATTTGTCGGTCGAGAACCCGAATGCACCGGAATGCTTCCAATGGCAGGATGCGCCGCAGCTCGACGTGCAGTTCAATATCGCCGCGCGCCCGATCCAGGCCGACGTGCATGAAGTGCAGTTGAAGATCCAGCTCAACGCCAAGGCCGAGCCCGGCGTCGCCTATATCGTCGATCTCACCTATGCCGGGCTGGTCGGTATGCGCAATCTCGACGAACCGCAGATGCATGCCTTCATGTACGCCGAAGCGCCGCGCCTGTTGTTTCCATTCGCGCGCCGGGTGATCGCCGATGCCGTCCGTGATGCCGGTTTCCTACCGATGCTGCTCGACCCGATCGATTTCAACGGCATCTACCTGCAGCAACTGGCCGCGCAAGCCGAGCAAGACGGGGTCGGCGCGCCGATGGGCAACGCCTGACCGAGGGTCCACGACCGCTATGAGTGAGGAGCCATGAACCTGCTCAAGGCAACCGGCACGATCGGCGGATTGACGCTGGTCAGCCGCGTGCTGGGGCTCGTGCGCGATTCGCTGTTCGTACGGCTGGTCGGCGCGGGCTTTGCCTCGGACGCCTTTCTCGTCGCGTTCCGTTTGCCCAACATGTTTCGTGCGTTGTTTGCCGAGGGTGCCTTTGCTTCGGCCTTCGTGCCGATGTTCAACCACCGCGTCGGCGATCCTGCGGGCAATGGCCTGCGCGATGGGCTGGATTTTGCCGAGCTGGCGCTGGCCATCCTGTTGCCGGTATTGCTGGTGATGACCGCCCTGCTAGAATTGTTCGCCTGGCCGGTGACCTTGCTGCTGTCGGGCAAGTTCCACAACATCAGCGCCCAGCAATTCGCCATCGCGGTCAGCTATTCGCGGATGCAGATCCCGTATCTGCTGTTCATCAGCCTGACCTCGCTGCTGGGCGGCATATTGAATTCGATGCACCGTTTCTGGGTGAACGCAGCCGCGCCGATCCTGCTCAACCTGACGCTGATCGCCGCGCTGGTGCTGTTTCACAACCACGATCCGCTGGTCACCGCGCGCAACCAGTCGCTGGCGGTCAGCCTGTCGGGGCTGTTGCAATTCCTGTGGCTGGCCTGGGCCTGCCGCCGAGCCGGGGCCAGTCTCAAACTGCGCCGCCCACGCCTCACCCCCGAGGTCAAGCGGCTGCTGTCGCTGATCTGGCCAGCCGCTGCCGGTGCGGGCGCGGTCCAGATCAACCTGGTGATTTCCACCGCGCTGGCCGCTGGCCTGCTCAGCCACGGCTCGGTGACCTATATCTACATGGCCGACCGGCTGAACCAACTGCCGCTCGGGCTGATCGGCATCGGCCTTGGCACCGTGCTGCTGCCGACGATTTCACGCCAGTTGGGCGCGGGCCAGCAGGTCGAGGCGATGGCAACGCAGAACCGCGGGCTGGAACTGGCGCTGCTGCTGACCCTGCCCGCAACCGTGGCGCTGGTCATCTGCGGCGAGCCGATTGTCGCCGCCCTGTTCGGTTATGGCCGGTATCGTGCCAGCGACAGCCATGCCACCGCACAGGCGCTGGCGGCGTTCTCGATCGGCCTGCCCAGCTATATCCTGGTCAAGGTGCTGACGCCGGGGTTCTACGCCCGCCAGGACACCAAGACCCCGGTGCGCTATGCCATGCAGTCGATGCTGGTCAATCTGGTCGGCAATCTGATCCTCATCCCGACGATCGCCTATCGCGGACCGCCGCTCGCCACCGCCATCGCCTCGACCGTCAACGTCGCCATGCTGTACTTCACGCTGCGCCGACGCGGCCATTTCGTCCCCGATGCGCGTCTGCGGCGGCGCGCACCCCGGCTGGCGCTGGCGGCGCTGGCGATGGGCGTGGTGCTCTATCTGTTCCAGGGGCGGCTGATGCCATACGTCCATGCCGGCTGGATCGCCCGGATCGTCACCATGGGGGTGCTGGTCGGTGTCGGCAGCGCGGTCTATGCCGTCGCTGCGGTGCTGCTGGGTGCCTTTTCGCGCGACGATCTGCAATTGCTGCTGCGCCGACGGGCAGCGAAGGTCCAGCTTTGAAAGAGTTTAAGATGCGAGGGGCAAACTCCTTGCGCTCCCCGTCATTTGCCGTTGCACATCAAGGCCATGTTGCTCTTCGCCGCGAAGCCGCCATAACAGCCTGCGGCGCTGAGAATAGCGCAATGGCCGATTGGAGCGCAACGCCGACATGAATGGGGTTTGGGGCCCCCTGGCCCCAGGTCTGAATCCTTTTATCTGTTTTCCCCCTATCCACCCCACCAGAGACTTCATCCCATGCGCATCGTTTCGGGCATCCAGCCTACCGGCAATCTGCACCTCGGCAATTACCTCGGGGCGATCCGCAATTGGGTGCGGATGCAGGACGAAGTGGCGGCGACGGGCGGGACAAGCCTCTATTTCCTGGCCGATTTGCACGCGCTCAGCCAGCCGCATGTGCCCGAGGAACTGTCCGCCAGCACCCGCGAGATGGCGGCCGCGCTGATCGCTTGCGGCATCGATCCCGAGCGCTCGATCCTGTTCAACCAGGCCCGGGTGCCCGCCCATGCCGAGCTGCAATGGCTGCTGAACGGCACCGCGCGGTTTGGCTGGCTGAGCCGCATGACCCAGTTCAAGGACAAGGCGGGCAAGAACCGCGACAGCGTTTCGTCCGCGCTGTTCACTTATCCCGTGCTGCAGGCCGCCGACGTGCTGCTGTACCAGGCGACACATGTCCCGGTGGGCGAGGATCAGAAGCAGCATCTGGAACTGGCACGCGATATCGCCCAGAAATTCAACAATGATTTTGGGGGCGCCAAATTTGGGGGACGGGAGATTTTCACCCTGCCCGAGCCGATCATTCCGCCCGGCGCCGCGCGCATCATGAGCCTGCGCGACGGCAGCGCCAAGATGAGCAAGTCCGACCCGTCGGACATGAGCCGCATCAATCTGAGCGACGACGCCGACGCGATCATGGCCAAGGTGCGCAAGGCCAAGTCCGATGCGAACGTTTTGCCGGCGGAAGTGGCCGGGCTGGCTGGCCGCGCGGAAGCCGCCAATCTGGTGAGCATCTATGCAGCGATGGCCGGGCAAAGCACCGCCCAGGTGTTGGCGCAGTTCGCCGGGCAGGGCTTTGGCGCGTTTAAGCCTGCGCTGGGCGAATTGCTGGTGGAACGACTGGCGCCGATCAATGCCCGCTTCGTGGAACTGCGGCAGGATCGCACCGCGCTCGACGCCATTCTGAGCGCAGGCGCCGAAAAAGCGCGGCGCTTGGCGGCGCCAACGCTGGACGCCGCTTACGCTGCGCTTGGCCTGCTGCGCTGAAATTTGCCGCTATTCAACACCGGTTCATCGCGGACACATAATCTTACATAACAAAGCTTGGCTTGTGCGTTGAATGCGCGCAAACTGCGAAAAACACGGAGCAAAACAATGGCTGGGCGCGGAATCTCTCGTACTCCAAGAACTCATGGGGCACTGTTGAACTGGCTGAGAATTGCCATCGTCGGGCTGATGCTGACGGCGCTTGCCGCCTGCGCCGAAAATTTCGACGCCAACGTCACCCGCTTCCAATCGCAATTGCCGCCGCCGCAGGGCCAGAGCTTTGCCGTCGTTGCTGACGATCCCGGCCTGCAGGGCGGCATCGAATTCGGGCAATATTCGCGCCTCGTGGCGGGGCAATTGATCCGGCTCGGCTATGTCGAGGCGCCCAGCCCCGGTACCGCCAGCCTGCTGGTGCGCTTTGCCTATCGCGTTGATAACGGCCACTCCTACACCACGTCCAATGGCTTTTACGGCGATCCGTTCTGGGGACCATGGCGCGGCGGCGGATTTTATCGTGGCGGCGGCTTTTACGGCGGCGGTTTTTATCGAGGAGGAGGTTGGGGGTTCGGCTGGTACGATCCGTGGTTCGGCGGCGGGATCGACAGCTACACGATCTACACCAGCGAAATTTCGCTGAAAATCGACGATCACGCAACCGGCCGCCGCTTGTTCGAGGGCAAGGCGCAGGCCGCCTCCACCTCCAACCATCTGCCTTATCTGGTGCCCAATCTGGTCGAGGCGATGTTCACCCACTTCCCCGGCAATTCGGGTGAAACCGTACACATCACCGTGGCGCCCGAGAGGGCAGTCGCGCATTGAACAAAAAACGGGCGGCTATCCAAAGATAGCCGCCCTTGAGGTGGAGAACCCGTCACGCCTTGGCGCTTCGAGCCCTTCGGGTCGCAGTGCCAACTTACTGGATTCCACTGTGCGAAATTGTACATAGACGCCAAATTCCGCGCCCTGGCGGCGGTTTTGTGCCGATTTTGCAGTTTCCCCCGGCTCGACAGCGCCCATTATCGCCGCCATAGCCATCGGCGATGATCTATCGGTTGCTCCGCAGCGCCTTGTTCCGGCTCGATGCCGAAACCGCGCATCGAGTCGCGCTGGCCGCACTGAAGCTCCCGTCGCCGCGACAGCCTGCGGTCGCGGGTGGCCCCTTGGCGATTCGTGTCGCCGGGATCGATTTTCCCAATCCGCTGGGCATGGCCGCCGGCTTCGACAAGGATGCACAGGTGCCGCAGGCGCTGTTGTGCCAGGGGTTTGGCTTTGTCGAAGTCGGTTCGATCACGCCATTGCCGCAGATCGGCAACCCGCGCCCGCGCTTGTTCCGGCTGGTCGAAGATCGCGCCGTGATCAACCGCATGGGCTTCAACAATGGCGGCGCGGAGGCAGCGGTGGCCCGGCTGGCTGCCCACCCCTGTGACGGAATAGTCGGGATCAACATCGGCGCCAACAAGGATTCCGCAGACCGCGTGCAGGATTACATCGCCATGACGCGGCTGATGGCGGGGCACGCGTCCTATCTGGCGGTCAATGTCAGCAGCCCCAATACCCCCGGCCTGCGCGCCTTGCAGGACGAAGGCGCCTTGGCGGCGTTGCTGGATGGCGTGCTGGCGGCACGGGCGCCGAACGCGGTGCCGGTATTTCTCAAGGTGGCGCCCGATCTGCAACGCGCCGATGTGGATGCCATCGCCCGCATTGCCATGGATCGCAGGCTGGCGGGGCTGATCGTGGCCAATACCACAATTACGCGCCCCCCGCTGCGCTCGGCGGCTGCGGCGGAAACGGGCGGCTTGTCAGGCGCGCCGCTGGGCGAACTGGCGCTGGTACGGCTGCGTGATTTTCGCAAGGCAACCGGCGGGGCGATCCCCTTGATCGGCGTCGGCGGCATCGCCACTGCACAGGACGCCTGGGCGCGGATCCGCGCCGGTGCCAGCCTGGTCCAGCTCTATACCGCGATGATTTACGAGGGACCGGGCATCGCCCGCGCCATCACCCGAGGGCTGGAGATATTGCTGCGACGCGATGGCTTTGCTACCATTGCCGAAGCGGTGGGAAGCGAATAGCCTGGCAGACATGCGCACCCCATCGATTACCCTTTCGCTGATCCCGCTGCTGTTGGCTGGCGCATCGGTTCAGGCCCGACCGCAGCACCATGCGGGAACCGCCGCCGCCCTTTATCCGCGCGGAATGGTCAGCGCCGCCGATCCGCGTGGCGCCGAGGCTGGCGCGGCAATCCTGCGCCAGGGCGGCAATGCCGCCGACGCCGCCATGGCGACGCTGCTGGCGCTGAACGTGGTCGAGCCGCAAAGCTCGGGCATCGGCGGCGGCGGCTATGCGGTAATCGACGATGGCAAGGGCCACATCACCACCATCGATGGCCGCGAAACCGCACCGATGGCTGCGACCGGCGAATGGTTCTATGTCAATGGCCAGCCCCTGGGCATAGCGCAGGCGATCCCCGGCGGGCGCAGCGTCGGCATTCCCGGCAACGTCGCGCTGATGGCGACTATGCATAGCCAGTTCGGCCGATTGCCATGGCGCGCGCTGTTCGCACCGGCGATCCGCCTCGCCCGCGACGGCTTTGCGGTCACCCCGCGCCTGCACAATTTTCTGGGGCGTTTTGCCGTAACCGGTGCACTTTCGCCCGAAGCCCGCGCGCTCTATTACCAGCCCGATGGCACGCCGCTGCCCGAAGGCGCCATCGTCCACGACCCGGCGCTGGCCCGCTTTCTGCAAGAACTGGCGGTTCGGGGCCCAGTTGCGTTCTACACCGGCGCCAATGCGCGCGCCATCGCCGAAACCGTCAGCACCGCGCCGCGCAATCCCGCGCCGCTTACCACCGCCGATCTGGCCGGTTATCACGCCAAACTGCGGCCACCGGTCTGTGCATCCTATCGTCACTACCGCCTGTGCGGCATGGGACCATCCAGTTCGGGCGCGACCACGGTATTCGGCATCCTCGGCCTGCTGGAACGCTTCGATCTCCACGCCCTGGGCAAGGATAATCCGGTCAGCTGGCATATCATCGCCGAGGCCATGCGGCTGACCTATGCGGACCGCGACCGTTATCTCGCCGACAGCGATTTCGCCGATGTGCCGGTCGCCGGGCTGCTCAGCACAGCCTATCTTGCCGCGCGCTCGCAATTGATCGCGGTGGACCACACCATGCCCACGGTCACCGCAGGCACGCCACCGGGAGCACCGCTGGCCCGCGCCGATACGCTGACCGTGGATGTACCCTCCACCTCGCATTTCGTGGCGATCGACCGGCGGGGCGAAGTCGTATCGATAACCTCCACCATCGAAAGCCCGTTCGGTTCGGGGCTGATGGTCAACGGCTATTACCTCAACAACGAACTGACCGATTTCAGCCTGGTGCCGCAACAGGGGGGACGCACCGTCGCCAATCGGGTCGAACCCGGCAAACGCCCGCGCAGCGCGATGAGCCCGACACTGGTCTATGCCCCGGATGGCCATTTGCGGCTGGCCATCGGCGCAGCGGGCGGCGCCACCATCCCGGCGCAAGTGGTGCGCGCCATCATCGGCGTGATCGACTGGAACCTCTCCGCCCAGGCCGCTATCGCCCTGCCGGTCATCTTTGCCCCCGGCGGCAATACCGTGATCATCGAACAAGGTACGACCGTCGCCGCCATGGCCCCCGCGCTGAAAGCATTGGGCCACGACGATATCCAGCTGCGCGAGGGCATCTACAAGGCCAATGCCGTCGAAGTCGTAAACGGCGTTTTGGCAGGCGCCGCCGACCCGCGCGGCGAAGGTCGCGCGGTGGGGCAGTAGGTTTCGATTATTGACCGGAGTAGAAGGGATAGAGCGTGGTGCCGTTAATCTGCACCTGGAATTTTCCGGTTAAGACAGCACGAGCCGGGCTGGTGCTATCTTAACCGGCGAAACTCTCGATCAACTGGCTTTGGGCGCGTTCGGGGCCTTGCCGAAATTGACGTATTGTTCGTTGCCGACGAAGCCGAACTTGGTCACGCCCGACGCCTTGATGACGTTGAGCACGTGTGCGGCGAGGTCGTAGGGGGCTTGCTGGTCGGGCTGGAATTGCAGTTCGGGCTCGACCGGCAGGCGCAGGGTCTGTTGCAGGAGCGACACCAGCTGGTTTTGCGTGACCTCGGTGGCGTTCCACATAATCTTGGAATCGGGCGTCAGCACGACTTTATTCTTGTCCGGCTTGACCAGCGTCTGCGGCGGCGGATTTGCTGCCGAGGGCAGGTCAATATTGACCGCGTGAGTTGCGACCGGGATGGTGATGATGAACATGATGAGGAGAACGAGCATGACGTCGATTAGCGGCGTCGTGTTCATTTCCATCATCGGCGAGCCATCGTCCTTGCCGCCTGACATTGCCATGGGGATTACTCCTAAGTTATTTTTATGCCGCGATCAGGCGTTGGGATCTACCGGGTTCGAGATGAAGCCGACCGTGGGATAACCCGACAACTGGACGTTGTAGATGGCCCCGGCAACGCAGCGCCAGGGCGCGTTGACGTCGGCGCGGATGTGCACCTGCGGAATCTTCTCGGGCGAGTCTTTCAAAGCGTCGGCGCCGCCTTCGCGCTTCACGATCGAATCGAGCCGCTTGAACGCCAGGTCGCGCAGTTCGTCGGAGGTTACCGGGGTGATATTGTTGAAATAGATCCGGCAATCGCCACTGCGTGATGAACCTTCGTACCCCGGATCACCCGCACTGCGACCAGCACTGTCGGTGGTGGTGACGGCGAGTAGCAGGTTTTCCACCTTGTTCTTCGATTCCTGCGACACCATGATCGGAATTTTGAGTTTCTCGATCTGCTGGATCGCAACTGGAATGGCGATCAGGAAGATGATCAGAAGCACCAGCATCACGTCGACGAGCGGCGTGGTATTGATATCCGACATCGGCCGTTCTTCAACGCCGCCTACCGACATTGCCATATTGTCATCCTATTCTTGCATTCTAGGTAATATAGTCGGGCAGCGGGGACGGGATTGCCGCATGCTGCAATCCCGCCACGCTGCCGTGCTGCCGAGCCGTTCGATGGGCCAGCAGCCATGATCGATTACGACCTGGGCGCGGTCACCGGCTTGGCGGGCGATGCCGGAGCTGCCTTGGCCGAGGCCACCGCAAACTGTGGCTTGATCGTGCCCTTTGAATTGATGTTCGCCAGGATGTCGTTCGAGAACGCCGACAGCGATTCAGCGATGCGCTTGTTGCGGCTCTGCAGATAGTTATAAGCGAGCACCGCAGGCACCGCGACGAGCAGACCCAGCGCGGTCATGATCAGCGCCTCACCGACCGGCCCGGCGACCTTGTCGATCGAGGCCGAGCCGGCGATGCCGATGGCGATCAAGGCGCGATAGATGCCGACCACGGTGCCGAACAGGCCGACGAAAGGCGCGGTCGCACCCACGGTTGCCAGAAACGGCAGGCCCTGGGCGAGGCGGGCATTGATGAAGTTTTCGGTGCGGGCCAGCGTACCATGCAGCCAATCGTGGGCTTCCATCGAATCGGTCATCTTGGTGTGCTGGTCTTCGGCATTCAGGCCGTCATCGACGATCTGGCGGTAAGCACTGTTCTTGTCGAGCTTGGCCGCCCCTTCGCGCAGCGAGGGCGCGCGCCAGAACACGGTCGGCAGGTCACGAGCCTGCTTCATGATCTTGCCCTGGTCCCACCATTTGGTGAACAGGATGAAGAACGAGCCAAACGACATGATCGCCAGCACGGTGACGACCGACCAGGAAATGGCGCCGCCTTGTTGCATGGCTTCCATGAAGCCGAACTTGTTCTGCGGGGCCGCGTTGGCGCCGGCGCCGGCGGCAAGGAGTTCAAAAAGCATGCGATAGTCCTTCTCAAGCAATAGGGGTCATGAGCAATAGGGTCATGGGGGAAAGGGGACAGGCAGCGAATTGCCACCAGTCCCCCGGTAAAGTTTAGTCCTTCGGAACCACCCATTTAAATCGGCTGGTGTAATATCCAGTAGTGGGCTTACCATCCGTATCCGTGGCAGCAGCGAACTTGCCACGCCGCTTTAGCAAGCTGCAGGCCGTCTCATCCAGATCCGGGCTACCACTCGAACTGGTAATCTCGCAATCGGTTGGACGCCCATCAGGCCCAATTGTCAGGCGAAACCCAGTCGTTCCTGCCCGTTCTTCACGTAACGCACGCGGCGGGTAATCATCAGATGTCACCCAATCCTGCGGGGCCCCCCTGGGCGTTGCGTTCTTGGCGGTAAACCGCGGCGGCGGCGGTGCAGCCGGTGGCGGCGGCAACGTAATCACCGGAGCCGGCGGCGGCGGCGTGATCACCGTCTGGATCTGCGGCGGGGTTACCGCCACGTTGATCTTCACGGGCGGCGCAACCGGCGGCGGCGGCAGATTCTTCGGCTTGGGAGGCGGCGGTGGCGGCTTCTTCGGCTCTTCCTTCTTGATGTCGACGGTAGTCACCTTCTTGATGATCTGCTGCGCAGCCGAATAGGCCAGGCCCGTGATCAAGGCATAACCCAAAAATATGTGAATCAAGGCAACGATGACTAGCGCGGTAATCCGGTTACCGCTCATCTGTTGGTCAGTATAAGCCATTCAGCCTCTTCACTCCATAAATGCGTCAGAACGAGTCCGACCCATGCCCAGGAACCGCCCGTTTTCGGCATCCCAGACAATACCTAACTCTTGATACCCGATCAAAGTTCCCCATCCCCCGGCGGAGCCCGATGGCTGGCCAGGTGCAATGAGGAACATTGTCGTTATAGTCCGCTTTTTCGGGTCCTTTAACGGCGAAGCAGCAGGCGCGCAACGCCAAAACCGCTGCAAAATCTGCTTAATCCGGGATTCATTTGGGTTAAAGCCATTATATAGTCGGAAACCCGATCAGCAGGCGATTTCGTATTCGCCAAGCGGAGGTTCACATGAAAATTTTGCGTGCAATCCCAACGATCGCTGGTGTGCTGGCCTGCATCGCTGGCTTGGCGACAATGGCTGTTGCGGAACCGGCCATTGCCGCCATGACCGATTCGCCCAGTCCCGCAGGCGCGCCGCCCACCGCGCCAGCCGCCGCCACGGCAACGCCCGGCTACGCCGATCTTGTCGATCTGATCGAGCCCGCTCCGTTGATTCTGGTGGTGCAGATCCGCAAGATGGAACAGCTCGAGCCGGAGCGGGCGAAGGATGTGCGCCAGGGCTGGGCCAGGATTTATGTCGAGGCACGCAGCCTGGCGGCGCTGCGCGGGACCATTCCCGCAGGAAAAGATGCGGGCAGTGAAACCCTGGCTTACCTGGCCGATGTGCCGCTCGATGACCGGGGCAAGCTGGTGAACCTGGCCAAACGCAGCATGATACTGGCGGCAAGGCCGGTGCCGGGGCAGGCGGAGATGGTGCAATTGGTCGCGCCCGATGCGCAACTGCCTTGGGACAGCGCGTTAGAGGCGCGGGTTCGCGCGGTTCTGGCGGCGTTGCAGGCGCCCGATGCACCCGCCCCGGTAACCGGGGTGCGCGAGGCCATCCATGTCCCCGGCGCGCTGATCGGCGAAGGCGAGACCCAGATCTTTCTGACGACGGCGGATGGCTCGCCCGCCGCGATCTCGGTGGTCCAGCAGCCCGGCAAGCCGCCGACCTGGAGCGCGTCGTTTTCCGAAGTCGTCGATGCATCGGGCCAACCGCCTGCGCATGACACTCTGGCATGGTATCGCCTGGCCCGCTCCCTGCCCGCAGATTTGCCCGCCGGCAGCAATGTCTCGGCAACGCCCGCGGACCAGGCGCAGGCGGTTGCGGACTATAGGCTGGTCCTGGCGGGACTGGGTCCATGTGGGCGCACGCGCAGTTGAACTGCCACAGAGGTTTGACTGACCGGCATCATGGTTTAGGGGCCTGTGGCGAATAAGAGGGCAACATGATTCAACCGTCAGCATCCATCAACACTTCTTCGGGCAGGCGCGGGGCTGGCGTGCCGCTGCGGGTGGCGCTGGCCGGGCTGGGCACGGTCGGCGCCGGGGTGATTCGCCTGATCGAGACCAATGGCGCGTTGATTGCGCGCCGCGCCGGGCGACCGATCGTGGTCAGCGTGGTCAGCGCCCGCGACCGCAACAAGGATCGCGGCATCGACATTTCGGCCTTTGGCTGGGAAGACGACATGACCGCCATGGCCGCGCGCGACGATGTCGATGTCGTCGTTGAACTGGTTGGCGGAGCCGATGGCCCGGCGCTGACGCTGGCCCGTCATGCGCTGCGCAGCGGCAAGGCGCTGGTCACCGCGAACAAGGCGATGATCGCGCACCACGGGCTGGAACTGGCGGCGCTGGCGGAAGAGGCCGGTGCGCCGCTGCGTTTCGAAGCGGCGGTGGCGGGCGGCGTCCCGGTCATCAAGGGGCTGCGCGAGGGCGCCGCCGCCAATCGCGTCGATCGCGTTTATGGCATCCTCAACGGCACCTGCAATTTCATTCTGTCGACGATGGAAGATACCGGTCGCGACTTTGCCGATGTTCTGGTCGAAGCTCAGGCACGAGGCTTTGCCGAGGCCGACCCGGCCTTCGATATCGAAGGCACCGACAGCGCACACAAGCTGTCGATCATTTCGGCGCTGGCATTCGGCACGCGCATCGATTTCGCCTCGGTGGAAACCTCGGGAATTTCGCGCATCCTGGCAGCGGACATCGCCCAGGCCGATGCGCTGGGCTATGTCATCCGGCTGATCGGCATGGCCGAGGTGGATTTCGGCAGCGAGGGTCAACAGCCCGGCCTGTTCCAGCGCGTCCAGGCGCATCTGGTGCCATTCGATCACCCGCTGGCGCACGTCGATGGCCCCACCAATGCGATGGTGGTCGAGGGCAATTTTTCGGGCAGGCTGCTGTTCCAGGGCGCGGGCGCGGGCGATGGACCGACCGCCAGCGCGGTGGTCGCGGATATTATCGACATCGCGCGCGGCATCGATTCGGGGTTCGAGGCCGATGTGCCGTTCTCGGTGCCGGTAGCCTCGCTCGAAGCCATGGCCCCGGCGGTGTCGGGCCATCGCCGCAGCCGCGCCTATATCCGTTTCATCGTTGCCGACCGGCCCGGCGTGCTGGCCGAGATCACCGCAGCGATGCGCGACGCCGGGGTTTCCATCGAAAGCCTGATCCAGAAGGGCCGCGCCGACAATGAAGGCGAGGTGTTGGTGGCGATGGTCACCCATGAAGCACCCGAATCAGCGGTAACCAATGCGCTGGCGCTGCTCGACGGCTCGCCCAGCCTGATCGCGCAGCCTTTGGTCATGCATTTGCTGGGGGCTTGATAAATATTCTGCCCAACGAAACTCTCCCCGTCCGTGCTGAGCTTGTCGAAGCACTGTCCTTTCTGCGTGCGCCCTGCTCGCCTCAAGAAAGAAGTGCAGCCCTTCGACAAGCTCAGGGTAGACGGGGGTGGCGATCCAGATTGACGGTACGACGCTCTACCCTGACCGGTGATATGGATGTCCGGCCAGGATGCTGGTCGCGCGCCATAATTGTTCGGCCAGCATGGCACGGGCCAGCATATGCGGCCAGGTCATGGTGCCAAAAGCGATCAGCAGATCGGCTGCGGCGCGCGGCGCATCGCCATGGCCATCGGCGGCGCCGATCAGAAAGCGCGCTTCGCGAATGCCGTCATCGCGCCAGCGCCCGAGCAGCGCCGCGAACGCCTCCGAAGAAAGCTGCTGGCCGCGTTCATCAAGCAGCACAGTGCGCGACGGAGTAGGTCCGGGGGGCAGCGCACCGCCCACTTCGGGCAGCTCGGTCAGCGTGAACGGCCAGCTTATGCGTTTGGTATAGCGCTCCACCAGTTCGGCCTCGGGCGTGCGCCCGATCTTGCCCCGCGCAATGATATGCAGGCGCACTCTTTACGCAACGCCGGCTTCCTCGCCGAACCCCCACATGCGCTCCAGATTGTAGAAACTGCGCACTTCGGGGCGGAACAGGTGGACGACGATGTCGCCGGCGTCGACCAATACCCAGTCCGCCGTGGGCAAGCCTTCCAGCCGGACGTGGCCGAAACCGGCTTTCTTGATACGTTCCGCCAGTTTCTGCGCCATCGCCGTCACTTGCCGCGACGAACGGCCCGAGGCGACGATCATATGGTCGGCGATCGAGGATTTCCCCAGGAGCGGGATCGAGACGATCTCCTGTGCCTGGTCGTCGTCGAGCGACTGCAGCACCAGGGCGTGCAGCGAGCCCGGTTCGGCAAAGGGCAGCGCCTGGGTGGTTTGTGAATGAATGGTCTCGGCGGCGGCGGCCGGGTTAGTCGAAATCTGGGTCATGCGGGCTGGATCAGCTCCTTTGAAAATGGGGCGGCGCAACCGGCCGACAGGAAACACCATGCGGCATGCGCCTCATGATCGGAAAGTCATTCGTATTTTGCGTTGATAGGCAAAAGCAAGTTTCGCGGGGGCCCATCACAGGTCCCGAGGAATGGAGCGGAAAGTCACTCCATCACGCATGAACAGCGCTCCGGCGCGGTTGCTCCAGTCGGGATCAGCCGCCCGCAGGGCGCTGGCCGAACGTGGATCAGGGTCAAATCGCAGCAGCACCAGCGTCGGCGCGCTCCATAGTCCCGGCCGGTTCAAACTGGCCGCAGACCGCCGGTAACGGCGCAGCCAAGCCATCGCCGGACTGGCGATCGCCCGGGCATCATAGCCCGGACGCGCGATGACCGCAATCGGCATGGTGCGGGCAAGCCGCCGCCAGTCGCGCCAGCGGTGCAATTGGGCGAGATTATCCGCCCCCATCAGCCAGATGAAACGGCGTTTAGGCCAGCGCTGACGCAGCGCCCGCAGCGTGTCGATCGTATATCGGGTGCCCAGATTACGCTCGATCGCGGTGACGCGGATCGGCGCGCGGCGGGCCTGTACCCGCGCCGAGGCCATGCGGGCGGACAGGCTGGCCATGCCCGCTGCGGGCTTCAGCGGGTTGCCCGGCGATACCAGCCACCACACCTCGTCCAGCCCCAGCGCCCGCATCGCAAAGCGGGTGATGCGGCGATGGGCGCCATGCGCGGGATTGAAGCTGCCCCCCAAAAGCCCGGTGCGCGGGCCAGCCCGCCCGGTGGCCCGCCGGGTCACTGCCATCGAACGCAGAGCAGTCAGGGCCGAACCTGGCCGGTGCCCCTCACCTGCCATTTATACGTCGTCAGCCCTTCCAGCGCGACCGGCCCGCGCGCGTGCAGGCGCCCGGTGGCGATGCCGATTTCCGCGCCCAGCCCGAACTCCCCGCCATCGGCGAATTGGCTGGAGGCATTGGCCATGACGATGGCGCTGTCGACCTCGCGCAGGAAATTTTCAGCCGCCGCCTGATCCGCCGTCACGATGGCATCGGTGTGATGCGACGAATGCCGGGCGATATGGTCCAGCGCCGCGTCCAGCCCGTCGACGACCGCAACCGACAGGATCGCATCGAGATATTCGGTATCCCAATCCTGCGCACTAGCCGCCAGCACGCGGGGATCGAGCGCCCGCGCCCGGGCATCGCCGCGCAGTTCGCAGCCAGCATCGAGCAGCGCGGCGATCACCGCATGATTACCGGGGAAGTTCACATCGAGCAGCAGCGTTTCCATCGCGCCGCAGATCCCGGTGCGCCGCATCTTGGCGTTTAGCGCGATGGCCCGCGCCATCGCCGGATCGGCAGCGGCATGGATATAGGTGTGACAAATGCCGTCGAGATGCGCCAGCACCGGCACCCGCGCGTCGGCCTGCACCCGCGCGACCAGGCTTTTGCCACCGCGCGGCACAATCATGTCGATCAGCCCGGCGGCGACCAGCATCGCGCCGACCACCGCCCGGTCCTGCACCGGCACCAGTTGCACCGCAGCGGCCGGAGCGCCTGCCGCGACCAGCCCGCGTACCAGCGCGGCATGAATGGCGCGGTTCGAATGGACCGCCTCGCTACCGCCGCGCAGCAGCACGGCATTGCCCGACCGCAGGCACAGCGCGGCGGCGTCCGCCGTCACATTGGGGCGGCTTTCGTAAATGATGCCGATCAGCCCGATCGGCACGCGCAGCCGTTGCAGCACCAGGCCATTGGGGCGGGTGTCGGTGTCGATCACTCTGCCGACCGGATCGGGCAACCCGGCCACGTCGGTCACGGCGTCGGCAATCGCCGCCAGCCGCGCGGGATCGAGCCGCAGCCGGTCGAGCATGGCGCCAGTCAAGCCGTTCGCCTCGCCCGCAGCGATATCGCGCGCATTTGCCGCCAGCACGTCAGGCGCGGCATCGCGCAACGCGGTGGCAGCACTGCGCAATGCCGCCGCCTTCTGCGTATCGCTGAGCCGCGCGAGTTCGACCTGCGCCGCCCTGCCGGCACGCGCCAGCCGTTCCACCAGCGCGCTCGGGGTCTCGGCCTGCTGCGTTTCGGGATCCTGCGCTAAACGGGGGGCGATCTGGACGGTCATCGGGTATGCCTAGCAGCTTTGTATGATCTTGTCAGGGGGGCGCGGGAACAGCCCAAAGACCACCTGCCTAACCCGCGCTAACGCCACCACCCTTCACCCGAGCCGCAAAACTCTTGCGCAGTTTCATCAGCTTGGGCGGGATCACGGCGTTACAATAGGGGTTGCGGCGACCTTCGCCTTCCCAATATTCCTGATGGTAGCGTTCGGCGGGATACCAGGTGGCGGGGCCTTCGATGGTGGTGACGATGGGGGCGTTGGACTCGGCGCCAGCGCGGGTGATGGCGTCTTTGGCTTGCGCGTGTTGGTCATCGTCCAGCGGGAAGATGGCCGATCGGTATTGGGTGCCGACATCGTTGCCCTGGCGGTTAAGCTGGGTTGGGTCGTGGGTGGCCATGAAGATATCGAGCAGGTCGCCATAATGGAGATGCGCGGGATCGAAGGTGATGCGGATGGCTTCGGCGTGGCCGGTGGTGCCGGAACAGACTGCTTGATAGGTGGGGTTGGGGACGGCGCCGCCGATGTAACCGCTTTCCACTTCGCTGACGCCGATCACGTCGCGGAATACCGCTTCGGTGCACCAGAAGCACCCGCCTGCTACAATTGCTTCTGCCATGCCTGGCTCCTTTCGTGGTTCGGGGCCCAAGATAGGGTTAGCTACGCGAACGGCAATGGTGGACTTGGGCCGCAGGGGGCCATAGATGGGCGCATGCCTGAAACTGCCGCCCGCCACCTTGTCGTTGCCGCGTTGCAATTGCCGCTGGGGGTGTCGGACGAGGCAGAGAATATCGCGGCGGTGGCCGA
The DNA here is from genome assembly GCA_030776465.1 of Pseudomonadota bacterium. Classification (GTDB taxonomy): domain Bacteria; phylum Pseudomonadota; class Alphaproteobacteria; order Sphingomonadales; family Sphingomonadaceae; genus Novosphingobium. Next base: position 50,012 of record JALYHR010000061.1, on the reverse strand, counting down.
ACTGGTCGAGCGCGCGGCGGGAGCGGGCGCGCAAGTGATCCTGCCGCCGGAATTGTTTTCCGGTCCTTATTTCTGCACGGTCGAGGATGAGGCATTGTTTGCGCTGGCCCGACCGGTGGTGGAACATCCCTCGGTGATGGCGATGCGCGCGCTGGCGGGCAAACTGCGGGTGGCCATTCCCACCAGCTTTTTCGAACGCGACGGCCACCATTATTACAACTCGCTGGCGATGATCGGCCCGGATGGTGAGATCATGGGACTGTATCGCAAAAGCCACATTCCCGATGGACCGGGGTATGAGGAGAAATATTATTTCCGCCCCGGCAACACTGGATTCAAGGTGTGGGATGTGTTCGGCGCGCGGATCGGCGTGGGGGTGTGCTGGGATCAATGGTATCCCGAATGCGCGCGGGCGATGGCGTTGATGGGGGCCGAAGTGTTGTTTTATCCCACCGCGATCGGGTCGGAGCCTTATGACGCGGGTCTCGATACCAGCCGGATGTGGCGCCGGGCGATGGTCGGCCACGCCGTGTCGAACTGCATCCCGGTGGTCGCCGCCAATCGCATCGGCGTGGAGACGACGGCGGGGGGGCCATCGCCTATTCGCGAAAGCTCGCAAAGTTTTTATGGCCACAGCTTCATCAGCGACGAATGGGGCGATCTGGTGGCGGAGTATGACGCGCAGGAGACCGGCGTGCTGACCGCGACGCTCGATCTGGCGCGTGCCGCCACGCACCGGGCGGGGATGGGTTTTTTCCGCGACCGGCGGCCCGGACTTTATGCGCGGCTGTGTGAAGACGGCTGAACGGGGCGAGGGGGAGCGGCATCGCTGGCGTTACCTGATCGCGCTGGGCTCCAACGTCCGCCACCACCGCCATGGCGACCCGCGCGGCGTATTGCGGGCGTCGTTGCGGGCGCTGGATGGTCATGATGCCATAGTAGAAGCCGTCGCGCCGATCCACACCAGCGCGCCGTTGGGGCCATCAGCGCGACGCTATGCCAATAGCGCCGCGCTGATCGGCAGCGACCTGCCACCTGTGGAACTGCTGGCGCGTCTCAAAGCCATTGAGCGCGAGTTCGGCCGGCGAGCGGGACGGCGCTGGGCAGCGCGTGTTCTCGACCTCGATATCGTGCTGTGGAATGGTGGAAAATGGCAGTCACCCGGACTGACCCTGCCGCATCCGTCGTTTCGCAAGCGCGCCTTCGTGTTGGCGCCCGCCGTGTCACTCGTGCCGAATTGGCGCGATCCCGTCACCCATTTGACCCTGCGTCACCTACAAGCACGCTTGACCCGGCGCGCCCGCCTGCCTAGGCACCCCCTCGGTGAGGGCCCATAGCTCAGTCGGTAGAGCAACTGACTTTTAATCAGTAGGTCGCTGGTTCGAATCCAGCTGGGCTCACCATTAAATCAAAGGTTTGGGCGAGCGGGCGATCCGACAGCTTTGATCTTAGCAACCACATAGCAACCACGCCTTGGTCATTACCCGAGGTGTGAGTTTTGGCGTATGCGGGTGAACTTCTCCTCAGGTAGCCGACTTTGCATTTGCGACGAATGTCCGCTGGCCCTCCGACTTGGGATAGGAATTCGATTAGGTGCGTAGGGGAAACTTCGTGATCAAACGCGTATTTTCAGCAGCGGCGCATACAGGCTGATCTTCGATTTTTTATATAACTCGTGGTGCGGATCTAACGACAGTAATCCCCAGTAAAATGCATGGGGCGAGGTATTTATGAAAAACCTGTTGCGTTCAGAATAGTTTGCTGAAGTTGCAAAGGCGAGAAAGGCTTGTTCAGTATAACGATATTTTCGCACCCAAGATCAATCGATTCATTGTCAGCATATCCGGTGATGATAATAGCCGGTAGCTCGGGTCGCACCTGGCGTGCGCGGCGGATGACCTCGACGCCCGAGAGATGCGGCATGGCATAATCGCTGATCAACAGATCACAGCCGATGGGATCACTGTTGAATTTTTCCAGAATGCTCGGACCGTCTGCAGCCGCAAAGGAACGGTGTCCCAGTTCCTCCAGGAGTGCTGCCGTCGTGGCGCGGACGCCGTCGTGATCATCCACAAGTAGTATGCTCAACGCGGGCCCGGCATCTATGCGCGCTTCGCATTCGGCTTCTGACGATGCCGCGGCGCCTTCGATTGCCTTGGGCAAGAGCAACGCAACCCGCGTACCTTCGCCTTCACGACTTTCGATCCGGACCGTGCCACCGGATTGGCTGGCAAATCCATAGACCATGCTGAGACCCAAGCCTGTACCCTTGCCCACAGCCTTAGTCGTGAAGAATGGCTCCATCACCCGTTCGATCAGGTCAGGAGCGATGCCGCAGCCAGTATCAGCGACGGTCAAAGCAATATAGGCCCCAGGCAGGACACCGGCATCGCTTCGGTCGTGAACTTCCATGTCGCGAGCCGAGACACGGATTGTGCCACCCTGGGGCATCGCATCCCGGGCGTTGATCGCCAGGTTCATCAGCGCGAGTTCCAGCTGCGTCTCGTCGGCATAGGGCGAAACGCCGGTCCCGATATCCCATTCGATTTCGACCAGGCCGCCAAGTGTGTGGCTCAGCAGGTTGCTGACCGAATCGGCTAGAGTGCGAAGATCGACCGGTGACGGTTCGAGCCTTTGTTTGCGCGCGAAGGCAAGCAGTCGCGACACCAACTCGGTACCCTGTCCCGCGGCATGCTGGGTCATCGTCAATATCTTGCGATGGTCATCCGAAAGCGCGGCGCGGCGCTCGATGATGCCGAGGCCGCCGATGACGGCGGCGAGCAGATTATTGAAATCATGGGCGATGCCCCCGGTCAGCTTGCCGATGGCATCCATCTTGCGGACATGCAGCAGCTGTGTTTCCAGGTCCTTGCGCTCGGTCACATCCAGCAGCGTGCCGGCGAATTCGAGCGGCCGACCATCGCCATCGCGCAGCAGTACGGCTTGATCGAGGAAGTGGCGATACCGGCCGTCGGCACACTGCCAGCGGTATTCGATTCCGAACGAACCGCCGCGGTCGCGCGCGGCCAGCGCCGCCGTCACCTGGGCGCGGTCTTCTGGGTGCAGCCGGTCATCCCACAGGCCCGGATTTCCCAGCAATTCGTCGGCGGAAAAGCCGGTCACGGACTGGAAATTGCCGCTGACGAACTTGGGAACGCGAGGCGCGCTGTGCATATCTTCCAGATAGAGAATGATCGGCAGCGACTGGATGATCGCGGCCTGGCGCTGCTCGGCCAGACGCAGGGCCTGCTCTGCCCGCAACCGTTCATCGTTCGCCCGCAGGTTGGCGTCGACCAAAGCCTGTTCGGCCTCGGCCTTGCGCAGAATTTCACGGGTCATCGCGAACAGGTCGACGAAAACCGCGACTTTGGAGCGCAGGACGACGGGCTCGACCGGCTTGAAGACATAGTCGACGGCGCCCATCGCATAGCCGCGCAACAGGTGTTCCATCTCCTTGTTTACGGCGGACAGAAAGATGATCGGAATGCGCTTGGTCTGTTCGCGGCCACGGACCATCCGCGCTACTTCGTAGCCGTCCATTCCGGGCATATAGACGTCGAGCAGGATCACCGCGAAATCGCCATGCAACAAGGCACGCAACGCTTCTTCGCCGGATTTGGCGATCACGACTTCGCCCAGATCCTCCAGCACGGTGCTGATGGCCAACAAATTATTCTCGTCATCGTCGATGACCAGAATGCGGGCGCGATCGTCCAGCGTCGTCGCTACTGCCTCGGCTTTCGGCGCGGCGCGGGCGTGCGCCTGCGGTCGCGCCGCAACGGGCTTTTCAGGATAGGTCATTTCATTCGGCCGCTACGCCATGCAATTCCGCGGCGAGGGGTTGGCGGTCCCGCGAGCGCGCCACCCACACCCGGAGCAGCGCCAGCAGCAGTTCTATATCCACCGGCTTGGCGATGTAGTCGGAAGCCCCCGCGTCGAGGCATTTCTGGCGGTCGCCTTTCATCGCCTTCGCGGTAACCGCGATCAGCGGGATATCGCTGAGCGACGGCAGTGCGCGAATTCGCTGCATGGTTTCGTAGCCATCCATTTCCGGCATCATGATGTCGATCAGCGCCAAATCGATCCCCGGCGTTTGTTCCAGAATGAGGATGCCGTCCTTGCCGCCCTCAGCATGCAGCACCTCGACCTCGTAGCTTTCCAATACGCTTGTCAGTGAATAGATGTTCCGGATATCGTCATCGACGATCAGCATCCTAGATCCAGCCAGTTCGGGCACGGCTGGAAGCCCGGTTGCAGAGTCGGGGCCATCCCCGCTCGGGGCATTACGCTGCGCCGGTTCTCTGCGGATGACACCGGCCAGATCGCTGAAGACCATGGCCAGCACATCCGGGGTCGCCGGCTTCTCAGTCACGCCCTGTGCGCCCATGTCCAGCGCCAGTTGCAGTTTGTCCGCTCCCGAGATGACATGGATCGGCACATGGGCGGTATAGGGATCGTGCTGCAGCAGGTCGAGCAGCACGAAGCCGTCGATATCCGAGAGCCCGAGGTCGAGCGTAATCGCATCGGGTTGCAATTTGCGCGCCAGTGCCAGCGTGCCCGCACCGGCGGTGGCCACCACACCCTTCAGCCCGGCCTCCCGCGCGATGTCGAGCAGGATCGACGCGAAGGTCGCATCGTCCTCGACGATCAGCACGAACGGCGAATCGCCCAGCCCGTCGCGGTCATCGGTCACATCGAGTTGCGTCGGCAGTGAATTGGGCACGGTCGCGCCGCTGTTGTCATAGCGCGCGGTCGTGCTGGCCGACAGGGTGGTGGTGGGCGCTTCGGCCCGTAGCGGCACGAACAGGGTAAAGGTCGATCCTTCGCCGGGGTTGGAGCGGACCTGGAGTTCTCCGCCCAGCAGACGCGCGATTTCGCGGCTGATCGACAGGCCGAGCCCGGTGCCGCCGTATTTGCGGCTGGTGGTGCCGTCGGCCTGCTGGAACGCTTCGAAGATCAGCTTCTGCTTGTCCTTGGGAATGCCGATGCCGGTGTCGGTCACGGCGATTTCGATCGCGTATTCGGCATGGCGAAGCACCGGGTGGTTGGTGCTCCAGCCAGCGCGGGCGCTGCCGACCGAGAGCGTGACCGAACCATGCGCGGTGAATTTGAAGGCGTTCGAAAGAAGGTTGAGGACCACCTGCTGCAACCGTTTTTCATCAGTCTGGATCGCAGTCGGCAGATCGGCGCTGAACTCGACCTTGAAGTCGAGATTTTTGTCGGCGGCAAGCTGGCGGAATGTCCGCTCCATGTGCTGCTTCATCGCATTGAGGCGCATGTCGCCGATTTCGATCGAGACCGTACCCGACTCGATCTTGGACAGATCGAGGATATCGTTGATCAGATTGAGCAGGTCGGACCCGGCGGAGTTGATCGTGCGGGCAAACTCGGTCTGTTTCTCGTTCAGATTGCCTTGCGGATTGTCCGCCAGCAGCTTTGACAGGATCAGCAGTGAATTCAGTGGCGTGCGCAGTTCGTGGCTCATGTTGGCCAGGAATTCCGACTTGTATTTCGAGGTCAGCGCCAATTGTTCGGCCTTTTCCTCCACCGCGCGCCGGGCCATTTCGATTTCGAGATTCTTGCCCTCGACCTGTTTTTTCTCGTTTTCGAGCAGTTGAGCCTTTTCCTGTAACTCCTCGTTGGTGGCGTGCAGTTCTTCCTGCTTGGTGGTCAGTTCGGTCTGGCGCGCCTGCAGTTCCTGGGTCAGCAACTGCGACTGTTTGAGCAGACCCTCGGTGCGCATCGTTGCCGCAATCGTGTTGAGCACAATCCCGACCGATTCCATCAACTGGTCGAGGAAGGTCTGGTGGGTTTCGTTGAATTCGCTGAACGAGGCGAGCTCGATCACCGCTTTGACATCGTCCTCGAACAGCGCCGGCAGGATGTTGACGTTGGTCGGAGCGGCGTGGCCGAGGCCCGAGCCGATGCGGATGAAATCAGCCGGCATATTCTGCAACAGGATCGGGCGTTTGTCTGCGGCGGCCTGACCGACCAGCCCCTCGCGCAGCTTGAATTCGGACTTCAGCGCGCCGCGATTCTCCGCGCCATAGCTCGCAGCGAGTTCGAGCACCGTCTCCTCGCGGTCGCGGTTGGTGACGTAGAACACCCCGTATTGCGCGTTCACCAGCGGTGCCAGTTCGGACATGATCAGGTTGGAAACGGTGGTCAGGTCGCGCTCGCCCTGCAACATGCGCGAGAAGCGGGCGAGGTTGGTTTTGAGCCAGTCTTGCTCGGCATTCTTGAGCGTCTGCTCCTTCAAATTGCGGATCATCTCATTGATATTGTCCTTGAGCGAGGCCATCTCGCCCGAGGCTTCGACCGCGATCGAGCGGGTCAAGTCGCCCTTGGTCACCGCAGTCGCGACATCGGCGATCGAACGCACCTGGTTGGTCAGGTTCGCGGCAAGCTGGTTGACGTTGTCGGTCAGATCGCGCCACAGACCGGCAGCGCCCGGCACGCGCGCTTGCCCGCCCAGCCGGCCCTCGATACCGACCTCGCGCGCCATGTTGGTCACTTGGTCGCCAAAGGTCGATAGAGTTTCGATCATGCCGTTGATGGTGTCGGCCAGCGCCGCGATCTCGCCCTTGGCGTCCACCGCCAGCTTGCGCTTGAGATTCCCCTGCGCCACGGCGGTGACCACGTCGGCGATGCCGCGCACCTGATTGGTCAGGTTTGTCGCCATCAGATTGACGTTGTCGGTCAAGTCCTTCCATGTCCCGCCGACGCCGGGCACCTGCGCCTGCCCGCCCAGCTTGCCCTCGGTGCCGACCTCGCGCGCCACGCGCGTCACTTCGGAAGCAAAGCCGTTGAGCTGATCGACCATGACGTTGATGGTGTTCTTCAGTTCGAGGATTTCGCCCTTCACATCGACGGTGATCTTCTTCGACAGATCGCCCTTCGCGACGGCGGTCGTCACCTCTGCGATGTTGCGGACCTGTCCGGTCAGGTTGTCGGCCATCAAATTGACGTTGTCGGTCAGATCCTTCCACGTGCCGGCGACGCCTCGCACCTGCGCCTGCCCGCCCAGCTTGCCTTCGGTGCCGACTTCGCGCGCGACGCGGGTCACTTCCGAGGCAAAGCTGTTGAGCTGGTCGACCATGGTATTGATGGTGTTTTTCAGTTCGAGAATTTCACCCTTCACATCGACCGTGATCTTCTTTGAAAGATCGCCGAGCGCCACCGCGGTCGTCACTTCGGCGATGTTGCGCACCTGGCCGGTCAGGTTCGCGGCCAGTTCGTTGACGTTGTCGGTCAAATCCTTCCAGGTACCGCCAACGCCTTCCACCTTGGCCTGGCCGCCGAGCTTGCCTTCGGACCCGACCTCGCGCGCGACGCGGGTCACTTCCGAGGCAAAGGAATTGAGCTGGTCGACCATCACGTTGATGGTGTCCTTGAGCGCGAGGATTTCGCCCTTCACATCGACGGTGATCTTTTTCGACAGATCGCCGCGCGCCACGGCGGTGGTCACCTCGGCGATGTTGCGCACCTGCCCGGTCAGGTTGCCAGCCATGAGATTGACGTTGTCGGTCAGGTCCTTCCAGGTACCGGCGACGCCTTCGACCTGCGCCTGCCCCCCGAGCTTGCCTTCGGAACCGACCTCGCGCGCCACGCGCGTCACTTCGGAAGCAAAGCCGTTGAGCTGATCGACCATGACGTTGATGGTGTTCTTCAGCTCGAGGATTTCGCCCTTCACATCGACGGTGATCTTTTTCGACAGATCGCCGCGGGCCACGGCGGTGGTCACCTCGGCGATGTTGCGCACCTGTCCGGTCAGGTTGGCCGCCATCAAATTGACGTTATCGGTGAGATCGGCCCACGTACCCGCAACGCCCGGAACCTGCGCCTGCCCGCCCAGATTGCCTTCGGTGCCGACTTCGCGCGCGACGCGGGTGACTTCGGAGGCGAAGCCATTGAGCTGGTCGACCATGGTGTTGATGGTGTTCTTCAGCTCGAGGATTTCGCCTTTCACATCGACGGTGATCTTTTTCGAAAGATCGCCCGAGGCCACGGCGGTGGTCACCTCGGCAATGTTGCGGACCTGGCCGGTGAGATTGTCGGCCATCAGATTGACGTTGTCGGTCAAGTCCTTCCACGTGCCGCCTACACCAGGGACCTGCGCCTGCCCGCCCAGCTTGCCCTCGGTGCCGACCTCGCGCGCCACGCGCGTCACTTCCGAGGCAAAGCCGTTGAGTTGGTCGACCATGACATTGATGGTATTCTTGAGTTCGAGGATTTCGCCCTTCACGTCGACGGTGATCTTTTTGGACAAATCGCCCGAGGCCACTGCGGTGGTAACCTCGGCGATGTTGCGGACCTGGCCGGTGAGATTGTCGGCCATCAGATTGACGTTGTCGGTCAGGTCCTTCCACGTGCCGGCGACACCTTCGACGCGCGCCTGTCCGCCCAGCTTGCCCTCGGTGCCGACCTCGCGCGCGACGCGGGTCACTTCGGAGGCGAAGCTGTTGAGCTGATCGACCATGGTGTTGATGGTGTTTTTGAGCTCGAGGATTTCGCCCCGCACTTCGACAGTGATCTTCTTGGAAAGGTCCCCCGAGGCCACCGCTGTCGTCACCTCTGCGATATTGCGGACTTGTCCCGTCAAATTAGTCGCCATGGCATTGACGTTGTCGGTGAGATCCTTCCAAGTGCCGGCGACACCCTTCACTGTCGCTTGTCCGCCCAGCTTGCCCTCTGTGCCCACTTCGCGCGCGACGCGTGTCACTTCGGATGCGAAGGAGGCGAGCTGTTCGACCATGGTGTTCACGACCTTGCCGATACGCAGGAATTCGCCACGCAACGGTCGGCCGTCGATCTCCACCGTCATGTATTGCGACAGATCGCCCTTCGCCACCGCGCCGATCACGCGCGCCACTTCGGCCGTTGGCTGGACCATGTCCTCGATCAGTTCGTTGACCGACCGGATCGCGCTTTCCCAACCCCCGGTCGCGGCTTTCACGCGCCCGCGCTGGGTGATCTTGCCTTCTTTGCCGACAACCCGCGACAGCCGCTCGAATTCCTCGGTCATCTGCTGGTTCAAGCCGACCACTTCGTTGAACAGCGTCGCTAGCTCCGCGTCAGGCCCGGAAAGATCCTCGGGTAACCGTATCGAAAAGTCTCCCCGGCGCAGGCCCCGTAGTGCGGATACAAGCTGACGGCGGTCGAGAACCTCGCGTGGCATTTCGATATTCACTGGCAATCTCCTGGCGCCTGGCACCCCGCTTGAGCCCCCCCCCCGCTCGCGCCAGATCATACTGCGGGATAAAGGAACTCCAAGCCGAAATTTTGCTCCTGAAAGCAGTTGCGTTTGCTTGGCCGCGTCTGCTTGCGTGGCCGTGATCTCCCAATCCCTGAAAAATGACCTGCTTCATGCGACCAACCATTTGAAGAGAATCACATCATCATTGCCGCAGCAACGCCGACTTTTTCAGAGTCTCCCTAATAATAAATCCCCTTGGCCCGTCTTGTCGGCGGCGCTTGCTGCGGCACTGGCGGGGCGCGGTCGGTGCGTTGGCCGGTGGCGTCGTCGAGGAACTGGCCGTTGGCGGCGGGGGGGGAGTCGTCGGGTTGCTGGGGGTCTGATGGATCGACCGCACCATCGGGGGGTGGAGTACCGGGGCCAGGGCCTGAATCGGGGGCTTGGCCGGGGCCCACCAAATTGCCCTGGTCGTTGTAATAATAGCCTTCGGGGTTGGCCATGATGGCTTCGTCGTCGGGTTCGATCTGGTAATCAGGCAGCTTGACCTGGGTTTCGAATTGCTCGACCGGGCGCGATGCCACGGCGACGCGCATATATTGGGCAAAGGCGCGGGCGGGGGCGGTGCCTCCTTGCAGGCCGGGCACAGGTCTGGCGTCGTCGCGGCCCATCCATACGCCGGTGGTGATGCCGCTGGAAAAGCCCAGGAACCAGCCATCCTTGTTCGACGTGGTGGTACCGGTCTTGCCCGCCACCGGCCGGCCGATCTGGGCGGCGCGACCGGTGCCGATGTTGACGGCGGTTTGCATCAGGTCGGTCATCCCGGCGGCGACATAGGGCGCGACGAGGGTTTCGCCCTGGATGGCGGTGTGTTCGTACAGCACGCGACCATCGGTGGTGGTCACCTTGGCAATGCCATAGGGTTGGACAGAGGTACCGCGTGCGCCGACGGCGGCAAAGGCGCGGGTCATTTCGATCAACCGCACGTCGTTGGCGCCCAGCACCATCGCCGGTAAGGTGTTGATCGGCGTGGTGATGCCGAACCGGCGCGCCATGTCGGCCACTGTGGCAAAGCCGACCTGCTGGCCCAATTGCGCCGCGACGGTGTTCTTGGAATAGGCAAAGGCGGTGCGGACGTCGATTTTCCCGGCGTAGGCCTCGCCCGAGTTCTTCGGGCTCCAGCCATCGATATTAACGGGTTGGTCCATCACCGGATCGTCGGGCTTTACCCCCGATTCCAGCGCCGCCAGATAGACGAACAGCTTCCACGCCGAGCCGGGCTGACGCTCCGCCTTGATCGCGCGATTGTAATTGGAGGTGACGTAATCGGTGCCGCCGACCAGCGCCAGCACCGCGCCATCGCGATCCAGACTGATCAGCGCGCCTTGCGCACCCTTTGGCACCTGATCGACCATCGCCGTGGTCGCGGCGTTCTGCAAATGGACGTCGAGCGTGGTCCAGACCTCGATCGGCTCCTTGTTGTCGGGAACCAGCGTGTCGAGCTGGGGCAGCGCCCAATCAGTGAAATAGCGCACCGAATTCTGTGCCGCGTCGGGGGCGATATGGACCGCATTGAGATCGGCGGCGTTCTCCTGATCGCTGGTGATCGCCCCGGCCTCTTGCATCACCGACAGCACCACCTTGGCGCGCTGGATCGCGGCATCGGCATCGGCGGTGGGTGAATAATGCGACGGCGCCTTGACCAGCCCGGCGATGATCGCCGCCTCGGGCAACGACAAATTCGTCGCCGAATGGTTGAAAAATTTGCGCGCGGCGGCATCGATGCCATAGGCGCCACCGCCGAAATAGACCTTGTTGAGATAGAGTTCGAGGATCTGGTCCTTGGAAAAGCGCCATTCCAGCGCCATCGCGAGCAAGGCTTCGCGGCCCTTGCGCCCAAAGGTGCGGTCGTTGTTGAGGAATATCGTCCGCGCCAACTGCTGCGTCAGCGTCGATCCGCCCTGCCGCCAATGTCCCGTTTGCGCCCGTACCATCAGCGAGCGCGCCACCCCGATCGGATCGATGCCGAAGTGATCGCGAAACCGACGATCCTCGGTGGAAACGATCGCGTCCTTCATCACGTCGGGGATCTGACCGTAGCTCAGCCATCTGCCATAGCTTGGCCCCAGCGCCACCAGTTCGGTGCCATCGCGCGCCCGAACGACAATGGTCTGGCCGTTCTGGCTGGATTTCATTTCGTCGAAGCCGGGCAGATTGGCCGCTTCCATCGCGACCGCAGTCGCCACCCCGGCGGCGATCAGCAGCCCGATCGCAAACAGCCAGATGAACAACCGCCGCAGCCTGCCCCGGCGGGGAGGCGGGGGCGGCGGCGTCCTTGGGGCCGGCTTCCTGGGAGGAGGCTGGGGCGTGAAACCCCTTGCGCCGGCGTTACGTGCCATATTGTCGATTCATTCCCTGCCGCAAAATCCCGCCCGCATGGCCCGTCCCATCTGATATGCCGTTGATACGAACTACGCACCGCGCCATCTTGAACAGCCTGTGCTGACCGCATCGTTAACGACAGATTCAAGTTTTGCGCCAGTGGTTATTCACCGTGTCTGGTCCGATCGCCATTGCCAATATCGCTATGCCAGAGTTTTCGCCACTAACTCGAGTCGGCACCAGCCCGCCTTAACCGGAAAAACCCAATGGATTTTTTACCGATCCACAGGCTTGAAATCCAGCGAGGCGCTGTTGATGCAATAGCGCAGGCCGTTTTCGCCGGGACCATCGGGAAAAACATGACCGAGATGGCCTTCGCAGCGGGCACAGCGGACTTCGGTGCGGACCATGCCATGCGCCATATCGCGGTGTTCCTCGACCGCGCCTTCGTCCAGCGGGGCGGTGTAGCTGGGCCAGCCAGAGCCCGAATTATATTTGGTATCAGAGGCAAACAGCGGTGCGCCGCAACCGGCACACATATAGACGCCGGTCGCTTTATTGGCTTCGTATTTGCCGGTAAAGGCGCGTTCGGTGTCGGCTTTGCGCAGGATGCGATATTGTTCGGGGGTCAGGCGTTCGCGCCATTCGGCATCGGTCAATTCGATCTTATCATCCATGGTGGAACTCCTCGGCATTCGCATACTGGGCGCATATGGGCGGTAATTCAGCACAGGCAAGGCGGCGGGATCACAGCGCCGCGAACAACGCCAGTTCCCGGTTATAGGCGCGGTCTGCCTGTGCATGGTCATAGACCGGGGCGTCGATCGTGCACCAGCCATGTTCGGCGGGATAGACCTCCACTTCGGCGGGGCGATGCGCCGCCGCCGCCGCCGCGCGCAAGGCATCCTTGTCGCCCGGTGCGCGGGCATCGTCGCCGCGCGCGATGGCGAAAAGATAGCGGGCCTGTGTCGCCGCGATCAGCCGGTGCGGGCTGTCGGGCTTGTCGGTGACGAGGCTGGCGCCATGGAGCGTGGCCACTGCGCCAATGCGAGCGGGGACAGCGGCCGCAGTGCGCACTGCAAAAGGGCCGCCCATGCAATAGCCGACGCTGCCGATGTGGCGCTGGCGATCGACGGCGGGCTGTTGATCCAGAAAATGGACATAGGCCGCCGCATCGCTGGTCACTGCGCCTGGCGTCAATGCGGCGATCAGCGGCGCGAGCTTGGCCTGTCCCTCCGGCGTGCGCCATTGCGCAAAGCTGCTTAACAGGGGCGCGGCGCCGCCACGATAATATTGGTTGACCGCCAGCACCGCGTAGCCCGCGACCGCCAGCCTGCGCGCCATGATTTTATAGGCGTCGCGCAGCCCGGCAATATCAGGCCACATGACGATGCCGGGATGGGTGCCATGCACCGGGTGGAGGAAAATGGCGTCGGCGTGACCGTTGGCGGTGGGAATCGACACTTTTGTCTCGCTCAGCGCAGCGCCTTGTCCGGCGCTGCGGGCATTGGCGGGGTTCATGCCGATCACTGCAGCAGCGCCGCCCAGTGCAGTAAAGGTGCGCCGGGTGACGCGCGCGGCATCGGCTGCGGTGAATTCATCGCACATCTTGCACCTCCTGCATGACACCTTGTCCGAAGATAGAGCGATTGGCCGGAAGGGTGAAGCGCCTAATACCAAGGGCCGCAGGTCTATTCGCTCGAACCCAATTTTTCACGGGCAAGCGCGAGCACCTGGGAATTTCGAACCTGCAAACGAGCTACCGGACAGTGGCTAACGCATTGAAAAAATGGTGCCCGGGGACGGGATCGAACCGCCGACACCGTGATTTTCAGTCACGTGCTCTACCAACTGAGCTACCCGGGCATCGCTGCGGCGACGGTCTGGTCCGATGGCGGCAGACCGGCGAGCGGTTGGTCGGGGGCCTATGGCGAGGTGCAGGCTTGCTGTCCACCCTTTTTGCGCAAGGGTTGGCCGAGCCGCTGGCCCCGCAAATGTCGCTCAGAGTCTTTAACTACTTACGTCGATTCGGTACCAGTCCGCGCCCCGCGGGCTGGTACCGACTAAACCGAAAAGAACCTAATCCTTGTCGGCTTCGGGATCGATCAGCGGTGGTCCAGGCAGGGCATAGCCATCGCCGAGCCATTGCAGCAGGTCACGGTCCTTGCAGCGGGTCGAGCAAAAAGGCGTATGTTCGGGCGAGCGGGGCTTGCCGCAGATCGGGCATTTGCGGGTCTGATTCATGCGGGTACCGCTTGGGCAAAGCCGCCGTCCAGCGCAAGCGTGGAATCATCCTGTAAACGGATGGTGCGGCCAGAGCGCCGGGCTAGTTCGCTTTCCCATTCCGGCCGGATTGCGGCGCGCACCGCCGGATGCGCTGTCAATAACAGCGCGCCGGGTGCATCGACACCCTCGGCGCGGCGCAGCAACAGGCGCGCGGCGGCACTGGCGCGATAATGGCTTACGCGCGCCAGCAGCGAAACCCGTTCGAGCCGCGCGACCAGTTGCACAAATCCAAAACCGTTCATGCCGGTTCGCTCATGTGGCCAATCGCCCAAGGCGCCTGCCAGCGCGGCGTCCACGGCGTGGCGGTCGGCCTTGTCGGACAGCGTGGGAAAATCGATACCGATCGAGCCCGCAAGGTCGAGCCGCCGGACGGCGTCGCCCACCGCCCCGGCCGCAGCCAGGGCCAGATTGCGCGCAGGCAAGGTGCCGTCGACATCGATCAGCGTCATCGCCGGAGTCGGGGTGATCGTCAGCGAGCCGCCCGCGAAATGAAGTTCGCCGCTCCACGCGTCCGAAAACAGGTCTTCCCATTCGCCGCCAGCAAAGCGGCGCACGAGGCGCACCGCATGGCCTTGCCCAGACAGGCATTCGGCCAGCGTTGGCGCGGCGCGCGGAGCTTGCTGGGCAGGGCGGCATTGCGCGCGTTTCAGGCGCCCGGTCTCGGCCATGGCGGCACGCGTCACGATCACCCGCAACCGCGCGCCTTCGCTGGCTGACGGCGGGAGTTGATCGACCAGCGCCTCGCGAAGGTCGGGAAAGCGGACGGTCCCGCGTCGAGATCCGGCATGGTGGCTGACCAGCACCGCGTCAGCGATCAGCCCCGGTGCCAGCCCGCCGGGCCAGTCGAGCCGCGCGGCGACAATCTGCCCGCCGTCGAACAGCAGCGCGCGATCTTCGCCGATCCCCTGTTCGACTTGCCATTCCATCGGCTCAGCCGATAGCGAAACCGGCGGCGCGCAGCAGAGCGCGGGTTTCGAACAGCGGCAGGCCGACCACGCCCGAATGGCTGCCGCCGATCCAGGCGATCAGTGCCTCGGCGCGGCCCTGGATGGCATAGCCCCCCGCCTTGCCATGCCATTCCCCGCTGGCCAGATAGGCATCGATTTCGGCGGCGCACAGCGGTTTGAAGCGGACGATGGTTTCGGACAAGCGTTCGCGCAAGCTGCCGTCGGGGGCCAGCAAGGCGATCGCCGACAATACGCGGTGGCGGCGACCCGACATCAGCGTCAGGCACCGCCGCGCGGTAGCCTCGTCTTCGGCCTTGGGCAGGATGCGCCGCCCCAGCGCCACCACCGTGTCCCCGGCGAGCACATGCGCGTCACACTTCACCGCAAGCGCCTTTTCCCGCGCCATGCGGGTGACGTAATCGCGCGGAATTTCGCGGGGCCGGGGCGTTTCGTCGATATCCGCCGGGGTGATGCCGCTGGGGACGATGCCGAGCCTTGCCATCAGTTCGCGGCGGCGCGGGGAGGCGGAAGCCAGCACCAGCGCCGGATACCTCATGCCGGCGTCAATACTGGCCCGATCAATACTGACCCGGTCCGCCACGGCCGGGCATGAAGCGATAGGAAATGCGGCCCTTGGTCAAGTCATAGGGGCTGAGTTCGACCAGTACTTCATCGCCGACCAGCACGCGAATGCGGTTCTTGCGCATCTTGCCTGCGGTATGCCCGAGGATTTCATGGTCGTTTTCGAGGCGCACGCGGAACATCGCATTGGGTAGCAGTTCGAGCACCGTGCCACGCATTTCGAGAGTTTCTTCTTTCGCCATCCGCGTTTCGGATTCCTGTAATCTGGGTGATATTGCTGAGTTTCGGGAGATTTGGGGCGCCATAGCGGCAGCTTGAGCAAAAGGAAAGGCTCGCCGCAAATGGGCGCGCCGCCGTGACAGGGACATGCCGGAGATCGGATGGCTTGCACGTTCCGGATGGTGCCCCTCCACCATCCTGCGGATGGTCCCCCTCCCCGAAGCCGGGGAGGAATTGTGTCGCGGGACTGGTCGCAACCTCACCAATTCCCTATCTGCACGCCATGGCCGATCCGCCCGTCAATTCTTCCGAACCGCAGTCACCCGATCGCTTCCATGAAGATCGCGCCTCATATACGCTGCGCGGTTCGGACCGGCCCGATCTGGCGGAGGGCGCGGCGGCGATTCGCGAAGTACTGGGCACGCTCCCCACCCGCCCCGGTGTGTACCGCATGCTGGATGCGCGCGGCGACGTGCTATATGTCGGCAAGGCCAAGGTCTTGCGAGCACGGGTGGCCAATTACACCCAGGCCGATCGGCTACCCGCGCGGTTGCAGCGCATGGTCAGCCAATGTCGCGGCATGACCATAGTCACCACCAATTCCGAGGTCGAGGCGCTGCTGCTGGAAGCGCAGTTGATCAAGCGGTTTCGGCCCCCGTACAACGTCCTGCTGCGCGACGATAAAAGTTTTCCGTTCATCCTGTTATGCGGCGATCACACCTTTCCGCGCATCATGAAGCATCGCGGCGCGCGGCGTATCCAGGGCAATTATTACGGGCCGTTTGCCAGCGCCGGATCGGTCAACAGCACGATCAACGCGCTTCAGAAACTGTTTTTGCTGCGCAGTTGCACCGACAGTTTCTTCGCCCGCCGCGACCGCCCCTGCCTGCTGCACCAGATCAAGCGTTGCAGCGCGCCTTGTGTGGGACGGATCGAACCTGCGGCCTATGCCGAACTGGTCAGCGAAGCGCGGGATTTCCTGGGCGGCAAGAGCAGCGCGGTGCAGGCCAGGATCGAGGCGCAGATGGCGGCGGCAGCAGCGGCGCTGGACTACGAGACTGCAGCGATTCTGCGCGACCGGCTGCGCGCGGCGACCTTCATCCAGAGCAGCCAGGCGATCAACGCGACGGGCCTGGGCGATGCCGATATCTTTGCATTAGCCAACAAGGGGGGCCAGATTGCGGTGCAGGCCTTTTTCATCAGGGCCGGGCAAAATTGGGGCCACCGCGCCTTTTTCCCGAGCCACACCGAGGGCCTGGAAGAAGGCGAGGTGCTGCAAAGCTTTCTGGCGCAGTTTTACGAGGAAGTGCCGCCGCCGCGCCTGATCCTGATCGACCGGCCCTTGCCCGAAGCGGAATTGCTGGCCGAGGCGTTACGCGAAGGCGCAGGCGGCAAGGTCGAGATCGCCATCCCGCAACGCGGCGACCGCCGCAAACTGATGCTACAGGCCGAACGCAATGCCAGCGAGGCACTGGAACGGCGGCTGGCGGAAAGCGGCACCAAGGCGCGGGTCTGGCGCGAAATGACCGAGTTCCTGGAAATGGCCGAAGAACCGAGCCGTGTCGAAATCTACGACAACAGCCATATCCAGGGTAGCCACGCTTTGGGGGCGATGGTGGTTGCCGGTCCCGAAGGCTTTCTGAAAGGCCAGTACCGTAAATGGAACATCAAGCGCGACGACACCGCGCCGGGCGACGATTTCGCGATGATGCGCGAAGTGCTGCATCGAAGGTTTTCACGCGCGATGGCCGAGGATCCTGACCGCAACCGGACCTCTGGAGATGGCGTGGTCGGGGGCGGCATCTGGCCCGATCTGGTGCTGATCGATGGCGGCAAGGGCCAGATCAGCGCGGTGCGTGACGTGCTGGCGGAACTGGGCATTACAGACCTGTGCGTTGTGGGTGTCGCCAAAGGCCCCGACCGCAATGCCGGGCGCGAGATTTTCCATTTTCTGGACGGGCGGGAAAAGACCCTGCCGCTCAATTCGCCGGTGATTTTCCATTTGCAACGCCTGCGCGACGAGGCGCATCGGTTTGCCATCGGCGCCCATCGCGAAAAACGCAGCCGCGCGATCACCGCCAGCCCGCTGGACGATATCCCCGGCATCGGTCCGGCCCGCAAACGCGCACTGTTGCTGCATTTCGGCACCGCCAGCGGGGTCCGCGCGGCATCGCTCGACGATCTGCAACGCGCGCCGGGAGTCAGCGCGGCGGTGGCCGGAACGATTTACGATTTCTATCACCAGAAAGGGTAACGTGGCTCCCGCTATTCCGCCGCGACCTCGTTGGCATGCACCACAAATCGCGTCAGCACGGCGTTGCCGAACGATGTCGTCAGCGGCGTATGCGCACCGTCCAGGGCTTTGGCCATGGCGATGCGGCCGATGCGCGGGACATTATAGCGAGGGTCGAATACATGCCAGCCGCCGCCGAGATAGACTTCGATCCAGGCGCTGAAATCCATTGGTGTGTCCGCAACAACGCCGATTTCAGCGAGGTAGCCGGTGCAAAGCCGCGCCGGGATGTTCATGCAGCGGCACAGCGTAATCGCCAGATGGGCGAAATCGCGGCACACGCCAACGCGTTCCTGATAGGTTTCCCAGGCGGTCCGGGTAGCGCGGGCATGCTGATAGCCAAAGCTGATGTGGTCGTGGGTAAAATTGACGATGGCCTGCACCCGTTCCCAGCCATGGCTGATGTCGCCAAACATCGCCCAGGCCATGTCCGACAGCCGGTCGGTTTCGCAATAGCGGCTGCCTGCCAGATAGAGCAGCACATCGTCGGGCAATTGTTCGACGGGGATGCGCGGGGCATCGGGT
The DNA here is from genome assembly GCA_030776465.1 of Pseudomonadota bacterium. Classification (GTDB taxonomy): domain Bacteria; phylum Pseudomonadota; class Alphaproteobacteria; order Sphingomonadales; family Sphingomonadaceae; genus Novosphingobium. The sequence goes on along the minus strand of JALYHR010000061.1, from coordinate 31,585 downwards.
GATACCGGGTCGGGCAGGCCGCTGTCATGGACGGTAAAATCGCACGTCAGGGTAGATTCTCCCGCCGGCAGCGTCAGGCGCGAGCGGACATTACCAAAGAGGTCGGGATAATCGTAGATCGGCACATCGGGCGAACTGAGCACCCGGTGCGAGGTCACCAGATCCTGGTGACGCGATGGGTGTAGGCTGAGCAAAGCCAACAGGTGCGTGGGATATTCGCAGGAAAAGCTGATTTCATAGCCCGCCCTGATCAACATTTGGCCGCTCCCACTGTGATCGGCAACGCGTCCGGCAGTTTGGCGTCCAACAACCTATCGTGCTCGACAATCGTGCTGACCGCAACGTCCATGCCTTTGAAGCTGCCGGGAAAGCCGCTCCACGAGCCCGAAATCGGCACGGCTTGATAGATGTCGCGCGCCACCGCGACGCGGATCAAACCGCGCGTGCCGATGATGGCGTTGGTCGGATCGAATTCCACCCAGCCGGAGCCGGGCAGATAGACACGCACCCAGGCATGGGTATTGCCGCCGCCTTGCAGGCCGCGCGAGCCCAGCGGATTGTAAAGATAGCCCGACACGAAACGCGCGGCCAGCCCCAGCGCGCGCACCGCCTCGATCATCAGCATGGCATAGTCACGGCACGTGCCCTTGCCCAGCGCCAGCGTCTCGATCGGGGTCTGCGTGCCTTTGGTGTGGCGTGGCAGATAGGTGAATTCGCGTTTGATCGCCTGGGTCATGTCGGTCAGCATGCCCAGCGTGTCGGAATTGCCGCGCGAATTAACGAACCGCCGCGCCCAATTGTCGATCTTGCGGTGCGGATCGAGATGCTGGCGTTCGATCGAGCGCAGCAGGTCGGGCATCTCCTCCGACGCATAGGTGAAGGGATATTGGCGCGCATAACTCTCGATATGGAGATCGACGAGTTCGTGCGGATGATGCTCCAGTCGTGAGCAGCTTTCGATGTGAAGCCGCGTCGCGCGCCGGTCGAAACTGGCGATAGCCACCGCATTGCCGAATACATCCTGCAGCCAGCGCAACTCGCTGGGTTCCGGATCGATGGTCAGGCTGTGTTCGAGCACATGCTGGTCATAGCTTTCGCGCGGGCGCACCATCAGCCGATGCTCGCCGAAATTGACGGGCTGGCTGTAGCGATAGGTCGTGGTATGCTTGAGTTGCAGCACGTGCATCGGGCGATAGATACCATCCTGGGCCAATAGGTGTATGGAGGCAGAGTATGTCGAATATGACCCTGCTTGGGCCTGCGGATGCCGCGCCCTTCCGTATTATCAACAAGGCAGGGCGTTCTTCGTTCCTTTTGCTGGGGGATCACGCGGGTAATGCCATTCCGGCGAAGCTGGCGTGGCTGGGACTGGGCGAGGGCGATTTGACCCGGCATATCGCCTGGGACATCGGCGTTTCGGCGCTGGGCACGCGGCTGGCGCAATCGCTCGACGCCTGTTTTATCGAGCAACGCTATTCGCGGCTGGTGGTGGATTGCAATCGCCATGCCGCAGCGCCAGACGCGATGGCGGCGCGCAGTGATGGGACGGTCGTGCCCGCGAACGTCGATCTGGCGCCCGCCGATCGCGCGGCGCGGCTTGCGGAAATCTACGAGCCCTATCACCGCGCGATTGCAGACACGCTGGCCGAGCGGCTGATAGCGCGGCGCCCCACCGTGCTGGTGGCATTGCACAGCTTCACCCCCAGCCTTGCCGGGGGAGCATTGCGACCGTGGGATATCGGCGTGCTGCATGATGGCCGCAACGACGGTTTTGCGCGGGCGCTGTTGGCGTTATTGACCGCAACGCCCGGCCTGTGCGTGGGCGATAATCAGCCGTACCAGATGAACGGCACCGATTATACCGTGCCGCGCCACGCCTGGCCTGCGTTGCCCTACGTCGAAGTGGAAGTGAACCAGCGGCGACTGGCGGACGATCCGGGCATCATGGAGATGGCCTCTGTGTTAACGAAGATGTTGACCGAGGCGGCAATCGCCTGAAACTAAGGGCAATTGGCGCGCCCCGAGGTCGCGCAGATCTTGATGGTTTCGCCGTAGGTCGGCACCGCATCCAGCCGCACCGAGGCAAAGCTGCAATTGTTGCCCATGCGCATCCCCAGCCGGGGCAGATATTGCTCATGGCTTTCGCCGAGCTGGCCCGACGGCTCCAGTCGTTCGACGAGCAGATATTGCGGGCTGGCAGAAGCGTACCCCGACAGCCGGCATAATTGCGCGCTGACCATCACGCCCTTGCCCGCCAGCCGGTAGCCGGGACGATAGAGCCGAAAACCGGCGGGCGCATGGGTCTTGATACGGGGGAGGGGCAGGTTGCCGGTCTGCGCGTGAGCGGCACCTGTCAAACCGGGGGTCATCAAACCGAGGACAAATGCCACTGCCGTCGCAAAAATAAGGGTGCGTCGCCGGTTGCGGAACAATCCGCAGGACACTGCCGTTGTGTGCGAAAACGACGTTATTTCGGTCGTGTAGGGATTTTTCTGCATCGTGTGACGGTACTTCAAAACGGCTTGTCAGAAAAGACTTCGATCATGCTTGGGGCGCGTCAAACCACATTATCCAACCGGTACAGGGATCAAACGCTTGGCCCATGAGACAGCTATCTCGCCTTTCTTTTTTGACCACCGCCATGATGATCGTCGTCGCATCGTCACAAACCGCCTTTGCGCAAGCGGTACCCAGTTCTGATTCGGGCAGTTCCGCCGCACAGGGGACCAAGGGCGCGATGGCCGCCAAGACGCCTCCCACGCCGGACACAGCCACCCCCGCAACGCCAGCGACGAACCAGGCGCCACCACCGCCGCCATCATTCACGTCCAGCGGCCCGTTCAGTTTTTCCGCCGCCGTCACGGCGGATATGCTGGCCGATGTTGCCGGGGGGATTTCGCAGGGCGTCAAATTGCTGACCAAGACCAATCTCGCCGCGAGCTATGACGGCAGTGCTGGTAATGGTTCAGGCTTCCTCGGGCCGGGCTGGACCGGGCAAGCCAGCCTGCAATACGTCAAGGGCGGCCATATCAGCGCAGCCAACGTCGGCGATGTCCAGGGCCTGGACAGCATCGAGGCGTTCAACGCGCTGCGGCTGTACGAATTGTGGCTGCAACGGCAATGGGCCGGCGGCAAATACGGGGTCAAGTTCGGATTTACCGACCTCAACGTCGATTTCGATACGCAACAGGTGGCGGCGCTGTTTCTCAACAGCAGCGACGGCGTCGGTGCCGAGTTCGGTCATTCCGGGTTGAACGGACCGTCGATCTACCCGACCACCGCGCTGGGGCTGAGCGGGTATTTCAAACCGGGCGACCCGTGGACGTTGCGGGCCGGGGTCCTGAACGGGCTGGCCGGTTCGGACACGCACCCCAGCGATTTCGTCGCCGTTCATATCTCGGCCCGGACCGGCGCATTGCTGGTCGTTCAGGCGGAACATGTCGGTGCCTCCGGGCTGCGTACTTATATCGGCGGCTGGGCCTATACCGCCGATTTCGACGCGCTGCATCTGGTCGACGCAAAGGGCAATCCGCTGCGCCGCGCGCGGATGCGGGGTGCCTATGGCTTGGTCGAGGGCCAGATCGGCGGCAGCTCGGGCGGTCGCAGCCTGTCCGGGTGGGTTCGCGCCGGGCTGGGCGATCCGGTGGTGGAACGGATTTCGGGCTATATCGGCGGCGGGCTGGTCGTGACCGGGCTGTTCAAGCGACGCAGCGAGGATCAGGCGGGTATCTCGATCAACCACGCCATCGTCGATCAACCCGGCCTGCCGCCCGGCGCATTTCCAGCGAAACGCGCCGAAACCGCGATCGAACTGACTTACCGCGTGCAAGCGAAAGACTGGCTTTCGGTGCAGCCGGACCTGCAATATATCCATCGCCCCAATGGCGATCCGACCATTCCTTCGGCGCTAGTGGTGGGGATGCGGCTGAGCGTGAGCCTGACCAAGAACCTGGTGGACAAGATCAAGGGCGGTCCATAGCTAGTCACCGGGGGGTAATTCAAAATACATACGCGATCTGCGGGCGACGTCGATACATCGGCGCATTCGGGATTTCGCGCGATCGATGAGGGAAGATTTGTCGAATATGCCGGATGCGCAAGGCCACTCCTCCCCCGCTCGACATGCTTTCCCGGCCCGATGCATCGCTCTTTTGTGCCTGATGCTGAGCGCATGCGGAGGAACTGCCCCAGCCCCACCAGAGCGCGTCGTGATCGATCTGGCGGCGGGGCCGGTCGCCCGATTTTCACCCGACCAGGCATTCGGCGCAGTGATCGACGGGCTGGGCAAGGGGCGGGTCGACCAGGTCTATGCGCCGGGCAATATCCAGGCGATCAAACGTGCCGGGTTCGGCTCGACTGCGTATAATCTGCGCACCGAACTGGGGATCGAGGCCTGGCACTGGACCGACGAGGGCAGCTGGAGCGATCCCGCACATGCCCAGGGTTATTGGACGGGCAGCGATCATCCGCGCCGCCCGGTGTGGACTGCCTGGGGTTATGGCTTGCCGCGACGGGGGGACTCGACCGACCAGGCCAATGACGATGGTTATTCCCGGCTGGATGATGGCGACCGGGCGACGTTCTGGAAATCCAACCCCTATCTCGATCCGCTATACACGCGCTGGCCCGGCGGCGAGCAATGGGTGGTCGCTGATTTTCGCAAACCCACGGCGGTATCTGCGGCGCGGATCGATTGGGCCCTGCCTTATGCGCGCCGCTACAAGTTCCAATATTGGGCGGGGCGCAACGAAACCGATCCGCACGGTCGCTGGATCGATTTTGCCAAGGGCCAGGTGGCTGATGGCAAAGGCGGCGTCGCGCAAATAAACCTTTCTGATCAACCTGTTACCGCGCGGTATTTTCGGATATTGCTGCAGCAATCCTCGCATACCGCGCCGCCGCATTCGACCGACCGGCGCGATGCCATGGGCTTTGCCATGCGCGAAATCGGGCTGGGTAAGCTTGACGCGCCAGGACATTTCCATGACGCCATCATCCATAGCCACGATGGCTCGGACCAGACCAACATCTATGTCTCGTCCACCGATCCGTGGCATCGCGCCAGCGACCGCGACCCGGAAACCGAACAGCCCGGCTTTGACCGGATCGTCCGCACCGGGCTCACCAACGGCTTGCCGGTGACGCTGAATGTGGGCGCATTGTACGATACGCCGGATAACACCGCCGCCGAAATCCGGTTTTTCCGGCGGCGCCATTATCCCTTGCGCGAAGTCGAAATCGGCATGGAGCCTGATGGCCAGAACGTCGGCGCCGCCGACTTCGCGGCATTGTTCATACAGGCCGCCGATGCGGTCCACCGCGTCAGCCCCGATGCCCGTCTGGCCGGTCCCGGATTGCAGGATACGGTCTCGGATACGTGGCTGGTCGAAGGCCCGGTGCAGTCCTGGACCAAACTGTTCATCGCCGCGCTGCGCAAGGACGGCCGGCTGCGCGATCTCGACGATTTCACCTTTGAACATTATCCCTTCGACCTGCCGTGCGGCGCGCCCGACCGCATGCTGCGAACCGCCACTGCCAAGCTGACCGACGGCATGGCGCATCTCACCCAGGATGGCGTGCCCGCGACCATGCCGCGCAGCATTCTGGAATATGGCTTTTCGGCGTTTTCCGGGCGGATCGAGGTCGAAATGCCGGAGGCGCTGTTCGACGCCGATCTGGTCGCGCATTTCCTCACGCTGGGTGGCCACGCCAGCTATTATCTCGGCTATGGTCCAGAGGAATTGTTCGACCCGGAGAACACCTGCGCAGGCTATGGCGAATTGATGCTGTTCGGGCAGGATGGGCAAGGCCGGGTGAGCTGGCCGACCCCGGCCTTCTGGAGCGCGCGGCTGATGACTCAAGTCTGGAGCCAACCGGGCAATGGCCAGCATTTGTTGTACACGGCGAAATGGCTGCCCAATGGCGATCCAGCGGCCTGGGTCGTCGCTTATCCGGTGCGCCGCCCGGATGGCCGGTTGGCGGTGCTGGCGATCAACCGCGACCCGGTCCACGGCCATGTCGTCGATTTGGAGGTCAAACGTCGCGGTGGTACCGCCCCGTCACGGCTGCGCGGCCCTTATGAGGTGTCGCAATATGGCACCGACCAATATCATTGGCAGGCGGCCCGGACCAACGGTCATCCCACGCGCGATGATCCGCCACGCCATTTTTTCCGCGATGGCCCAGTCATGCTACCGCCCTATTCGATGACCGTGGTCAGGTCGAACGATCCGGGCTGATAGCAATGCAGGCGATTTGCCCGGCCTGCAGGAACCGACCGGGCAAGTCATTAGTAGCCGTTCTGGTGGTGATGGTGGTGGTCAACGGGCCCGTTATAGCCTTGATTGCCGTAACCGTCATAGCCATTCTGGTGATGGTGGTGGTGATGGTGGTGGTGATCCATCGGACGGCGCACCCACTGATTACCGTACCAGCTATACCCGTTCGACTGGTACCACGCCTGGTTATGATGGTGGTGGTGGTGGTGGTGGTACACCGGCCTGCGCACCCACTGATTACCGTACCAGATATACCCGTTCGACAGGTACCACGCCCGGTTGCGGCGAATGTAGTGGTGGTGATGGTGATGGTGATGATGGTCATAATACTGCGCCAGTTCCACGCGCGCGGCGGGTTGGCTGGCGTCCGATGCGGCCAGGCGTTCCATGGCGTTCGGCACCGGCTGCAGCAGATCGGCATAGCTGGTCGCGGCGGGGATCGGCTCGGCCATCGCCGGGGTGGCGGCGACGCCAGCGGCAAGCGCTGCTGTCGCTGCACCGGCAAGCATTGCAGTTGATCGTTTCATGTTGTCTCTCCTTCGCTTAACGCACACAATCCATACGGCCCGCCGCGCTGCAAAAAACAGCCCGTCCAAGCAACATCGTGTACGCAAAACGGCTTAGACCCGTGCGGGTTCCAGCACCCTGAATAGCCCTTGCAGCGGTTGTTCATGCCTGGACGCGAGTATTATTTCTCCTCCGGGTCGGCGTTTTTCTGCTGGGCCCGGGCGGCGCGCGCCATATTGCGATAAGTGCCGTCGAAGATAGTATGGGTCGCGGACAGCCAGCGCGTCCCTTCGGCCAGTTTGTCGCGGCTGACCGCCAACCGCCGCGCGCGCATTTCGCGCTGGGCGGCTTCCTCCTCGGTCATCGCGACCAAGGTCAAGTCGGGATCGGCGGGCAGCACGATGAACGAGATAAAGCCCTCGCCCTTGCGAAAGACGTGAGTCACGCCGGGCGGCGGCGCCTTGAATATGCAAAAGAACATCATCGGCCACCAGTCGCTGCGGATCAGCGCGGGCACCGCCAACGGAGTTTCATTGCGCGAATCGGTGAAATAGCGCGGATGCGGCTCGGTCCGCACGGCCCAACCGGGCGGCACTTCCAGATCGAGCGAGAGCTGGTAGGAATAGAAATCCTCACCGAAAATGCGAAACGGCGGCCACGTCAGCCCAGATGCGGGCGGCGGGCCCCAATCGGCATCCAGTCGCACCTGACCATCGACGGTCGTCACCCGCATTTCTTCTTCGAACGGGTACAGCAGTTCGAGGCCGTAACGCGCGCTTTCCGAAAAGGGGATGCAGTGCCAGGCCTGTTCGTGGCTGCCGTCGGCGCGCGGATCCTTTGTTCCGGCCCAACCCGGTACGGTGATGCGTATCGGCGTTGGCGTGGGGCGGTCATCGTGAACGCGGAGTTTGACGATCGGCATGGATTTCCTCACTGCAAAATGGAACGAGAGTTGCCGCATCCGGCGCGCGAATTTACGCGATTATGCAACCTTCGGCCCATTTGCACAAACCTCTGTCGCTTGATTTGGGTCCGCGCAACCCACTTGATTCTGCCAATGCGATCCAATTAAAATTATGCTGGCGTATAGTCAGCACGGCTACTAATTCCTCCGTATGGAAGAAAATATCGGGACCATGGTTGGGCAAGTCGCGCGATTGATGCGGCGCAGTTTCGATGAACGCGCGCGCGGTATCGGGGTTACGCGCCCCCAGTGGCAAGTGCTCACCTTGCTGGCCCGCCATGAAGGCATCAACCAGGGCGCGCTGGCGGATATGCTGGAGGTCGAGCCGATCACGCTGGGCCGGATGATCGACCGGCTACAGGAAGCCGATCTGGTCGAGCGCCGACCCGACCCGGCCGATCGTCGCGCCTGGCGGCTGTTCAATACCGCCAAGGGGACCGCGCTGCTCGATCAATTGCTACCCTTCGCCAATGAGACTTTCGAGATTGCGCTCGACGGCATAGCGCAGACCGACCGCGACAATTTAATGGACATCCTGATAAAAATACGCGCCAATCTGACGCGCAAGGTGCCTCCGGCAGGCAAACTTGCAACCGGGCCAGCGCCATTGCCCGACGCGGCGACGCCCGCCTGAATGGCGCTTGGTCGAACCGATTCCGTCTGTCCGGAGCCTGTTCAAGGGGGCTGCATTTCTTCTTGAAGGCTGCGCGCGCGATCACGCACCCTGGGCGATAAGGTCGGCAAACGCGGTCAGCCGCCGCGCCTGATCGAGGTGCAGCAGTTCGGTCATCTTGCCGTCCACCCGGATCGCGCCCTTGCCGGCGTTTTCGGGAAGGGCAAAGGCGGCAATGACCGCAGCGGCCCAGTTCAGATCCTCCGCGCTGGGCGAAAATACCGCGTTGCACGGGGCGATCTGGTCGGGGTGGATCAGCGACTTGCCATCGAAGCCGAACAGCAGGCCCTGTTCGGCCTCGGCCCGGAACGCCGCGAGATCGCGAAATTCGTTGCAGACGCCATCGAGGATCGCCAGCCGATGCGCCCGCGCCGCGCACACCGAAAGCGCCAGCATCGGCAGGAACGGCGTCCGGTCAGGCGTGAGGCGCGCACGCATTTCCTTGGCAAGGTCGTTGGTGCCCATGATCCATAGCGACAGCCGGGTCGTCGCCGCCATCGCCGCGATCGCGTCAAGCTGCGCGATCGATCCGCAGGTCTCGATCATCGCCCACAATTGCATCGCGGCAGGGGCCGGGGCCAGCGCATCGTGATAGCGCGCGACATCGGCGGCGCAGGAAACCTTGGGCACGAGTACCGCATCCGCGCCCGAGCTGGCGAGGGCGGCCAGATCGTCCGCGCCCCATGGCGTATCCAGCCCATTGGCGCGGACTGCCACCTCGCGCGTGCCGAAACCGCCTTCGCGCACCGCCGCGACAGCAGCACTGCGCGCCTCTGCCTTCAACTCCGGCGCGACCGCGTCTTCCAGGTCGAGGATGATGATATCGGCAGGCAGCCCCCGCGCCTTGGCGATCGCCCTGGCGTTGGCGGCGGGCAGATACAATGCGCTGCGGCGGGGGCGGTCGGCAGGGGTCATTGTCTCAAATCCATATTGCGAAGTAAGCCCAAGCCACGCGCAGGCATTCAACCCAAATCGGCAAATCCGCCGTAGCGCCCTTTGAAGAACAGCATCGGATCGCCTTCGCGCATAGCCTCCATCCCCAGCACATCGCCGAGCACGAAAAAATGATCGCCCGCATCGGTGACCGAATGGATGCGGCATTCGATAGCGGCAATGACGTCGGGCAGCAGCGGCAAACCGTGGCGCGAGACGACGTATTCGACCCCGGCAAACTTGTCGCCCTTGCCTGCCAACTGGCGGCATAATGCGGTCTGGTCGCTGGCCAGCACGTTGACCGCGAAATGCCCCGCCGCCTGGATCACCGGCCAGCTTGTCGAGCTTTTGTCGGGCAGGAAGCCGACCAGCGGCGGATCGAGCGAAACCGAGGTAAAGGTGCCCACGACCATCCCGACCGGGGTACCGTCGTCGGTCATGGCGGTGATCGCCGCGACGCCCGTGGGGTAATTGCCCAGCACCTGGCGGAATGTCGCCGCCTCTATGATCATTTCGCTCAACGCCTGCTCCTTGTTCCCACTGACCGCCCGGTCGTCCTTGGCCGCCGCTGTTCGACTGTCGTGGCAGAGCGGCGCGCATGTCGCAACAGGCCGAACGACCGCTGCCATGCGAAATTGGTTCCGATGGCTGGATTCATCTTGCCTCGGGGCACGCAAAAGCGCAGGGAACTAACCGATCGATTAAACCGTCGAGCGCCGCTGTTTCGCACGCTATATTGGCATAAATTGGGCGCACGACCCCGGCCCGTTGCGGCATCGGTGGTCAGGCGAACCCCACCAAGTCGAGGACTTATCATGGCTGCCCCCACCCCAATCAATGACACGCCCGAAGCTCGCGAAGTGGCGGCGCTGGTCGCCCGTTCGCGCGCTGCTCAGGCGCAGATCGCCGATTACACGCAGGCCCAGGTGGATCGCCTGATCCGCGGCATGGTCTGGGCCGTCGCCAAGGAATCGACCGCCGAGATGATCGCCCAGCAAACCGTAGACGAGACGCAACTCGGCAATTACGATGGAAAATTCCTCAAGATTTTCCGCAAGACCCGCGCCACGCTGATGGACATCATCGACGATAAGTCGGTGGGCGTGATCGAGGAGGACAAGGCACGCAATCTCATCAAGATCGCCAAGCCGGTGGGCGTGATCGGGGCGCTGTCGCCATCGACCAACCCCGAGGCGACCCCGGTGATCAAGGCGATCTGCGCGGTCAAGGGCCGCAATTCGATCATCGTCGCGCCACACCCCCGCGCCAGGATCACTAACCGGATCATCTGCGACCTGATGCGCGATGCTCTGGTCAAGATGGGTGCACCCGCCGATCTGGTGATCCCGATCGAGACGCCGTCGGTTGAAAAGACCAATGAAGTGATGCGCCAATGCGACCGCATCCTCGCCACCGGTGGTTCGCCCATGGTGAAAGCCGCCTACAGCTCGGGCACCCCGGCGCTGGGCGTAGGCGTCGGCAATGCCGTGATCACCGTCGATGACACCGCCGATCTCGATGAAGCGGCCGAAATGATCCGCATTTCCAAGACGCTCGATCTCGCGGCCTCGTGTTCATCCGATAATTCCGTGATCCTGCTCGATGCGATCCATGACGAGATGCTGGCCAAGCTGGAGCGTCAGGGCGGCTATGTCGTCAACGCCGACGAAAAGGCCATGTTGCAAGGCGTGATCTGGGTCGATGGCCTGATCAATGCCAAGGCGGTGGCGCAACCAGCCGACCGGATCGCCGGAATGGCCGGGTTTTCGATCCCCGAGGGAAAGCAGTTCTTCATCGTGCCCGAAACCGGCTACGGCCCGGAGTATCCATTTTCCGGCGAAAAAATGACCGTGACCATGGCGCTGTACCGCGTGCCCGACATCGACGCGGCGATCACGCTGACCAACAACATCCAGGGCTATCAGGGGCAGGGCCATAGCTGCGGCATCTATTCACGCAGCGACGAGAACATCCTGAAACTGGCGATGGGCACGAAGACCAGCCGGGTGATGGTCAACCAGCCGCAATCGGCGTCGAATTCGGGCAATCTGTGGAACGGCATGCGCCAGACCTTTTCGCTCGGCTGCGGCAGTTGGGGCGGCAACGGCACCAACAACAACATCAGCTGGATCGACCTGGTCAACATCACCTGGATATCGAAGCCGCTGGCGCAGACCAAGGTGCTGCCCAGCGACGAGGCGCTGTTCGGTCACGATATCATGGAATTGGTGGGCTGAAAGCCTCCCCGCTGGGGGAGGATTTTGAAGCAGGGAGCAGCGATGACCGACCAGTTCCAGCTTAGCGAAGACCAGCTTGCCATCCAGGACATGGCGCGCAAATTCACCGCCGACCGGATCACGCCCTTCGCCGCGCAGTGGGACGAAGATCATCATTATCCGGTCGATGTCTGGAAAGCGGCGGGCGAGCTGGGTTTTGGCGCGATTTATGTCTCGCCCGAAAGCGGCGGGACCGGGCTGGGGCGACTGGAGGCGGCGCTGATCATGGAGGCGATGGCCTACGGCTGTCCCGCCACCAGCGCGTTCATCTCGATCCACAACATGTCTACCTGGATGATCGATCGCTTCGGCGGCGAAGAGATCAAGGCGCGCTTCCTGCCAGAGCTGATCGGCATGGAAAAGATCGCCAGCTATTGCCTGACCGAGCCCGGTTCCGGCTCGGACGCGGCGGCGTTGCGGACGACGGCAAAGCTGTCCGGCGATGGGAGCCATTATGTCCTCAACGGCACCAAGCAATTCATCTCGGGCGCGGGCACCAACGACATCTACGTGGTCATGGTCCGCACCGGCGATGACGGGGCGAAAGGTATTTCCTGCCTTGTTGTCGAAAAGGATATGCCGGGACTGTCGTTCGGGGCACCCGAAAAAAAGCTCGGCTGGAACGCCTCCCCCACCGCGCAGGTGATCTTCGACAATGTCATGGTGCCCGTGGAAAACCGTGTCGGAGCGGAAGGCGATGGCTTTAAATGCGCGATGGCCGGGCTGGATGGCGGGCGGATCAATATCGGTGCCTGCTCGCTGGGCGGTGCGCAGCGCTGCCTCGACGAAGCGATCGGCTACGTCAAGGATCGCAACCAGTTCGGCAAGCCGATCGCCAGTTTCCAGAACACCCAGTTCCAGCTCGCCGACATGGCGACAGACCTGGAGGCGGCGCGGGCGCTGCTCTATCTGGCGGCGGTGAAGGTCACCAGCGGCGCGCATGACAAGACGCGGTTTTCGGCGATGGCGAAAAAGCTGGCGACCGACAGCGGTTCGCAAATCGTCGACAAGGCGCTGCAGATGTTTGGCGGTTACGGTTATCTGCGCGATTATCCCATCGAACGCTTCTGGCGAGACTTGCGCGTGCATCGTATCCTGGAAGGCACTAACGAAGTGATGCAGATGATCATCGGGCGGGATTTGTTGCAATGAGCCAGAGCGGCGGGCCAACCGCGCAAACATCGGCCCGCGAAGTGATCGTCCACCGCGCTGGCGCGGCAGGCATCCTGTCGCTGAACCGGCCCAAGGCGATCCATGCGCTCACCGCCGGGATGGTCAGCGCCATGACCTCGGCCTTGCTGGCCTGGCGGCATGACCCTGCCGTCAAGGTGGTGCTGATCGATCACGCCGAAGGGCGGGGCTTTTGTTCGGGCGGCGATATCAACCTGCTGCGGCATTCGGCGCTTGGCGATGGCGGCGTCAGTGGGCGGCGCTTTTTCTTCGATGAATACCAGCTCAACCACCTGCTGTTCAGCTATGGCAAGCCGGTGGTGTCGTTCATGGACGGGATCACGATGGGCGGCGGGGTCGGCATCGCCATGCCCGCAAAATATCGCGTCGCCACCGAAAATACCCGTTTCGCCATGCCCGAAACCGGCATCGGCCTGTTTCCTGATGTCGGCGGCGGCTGGTATCTGTCGCGCCTGCCGGGGCGTCTCGGTCAGTTCCTGGCGCTGACCGGCGCGCGCATCGATGGCGCGGAATGCCTGTGGGCAGGTCTGGCCACGCATTATCTGCCGCATGAGCAACTGGCCGAAGCCAAGGTGCGGATCGCCCATGGCCACGAGATCGGCGGGGTTCTGGCCGCGCTCTCGGTCACGCCGCCGCCTGCCAGATTGGCGGCTCATGCCAAGGACATCGCCCGGCATTTCGCCTCCGACCGGCTGGAAGATATCCTGGCGTCGCTGGCTGGCGACGACAGCGAATGGGCGGCGAAGGAACTGGCGACACTGCACACCAAGAGCCCGCAGACGCTGAAAGTCGCGCTGCGGCAATTGAAGTCCGCCGCGCAGCTACCCGATTTCGCCGCCAATATGGTCATGGAATACCGGGTCGCCGCCCGCGTGCTGGTGCGCCCCGATTTTGCCGAGGGCGTGCGCGCGGTGATCGTCGACAAGGACAATGCGCCCCGCTGGAACCCGGCAACGCCCGAAGCCGTGACCGAACAACTGATCGAGGCGATATTTGCGCCTCTCGAATCCGCTGAAGAATGGGCGCCGCTGGCGCCGGGCGCCGAGGAATGGAAACCACTATGAGTTACGAAACGCTGATCGTCGAACAAAAGGGCGCGGTCACTCTGATCACGCTTAACCGCCCGCAAGCGCTTAATGCGCTCAGTTCGGTGGTGCTGGGCGAATTGGTCAAGGCATTTGCCGCCTTCGAGAGCGACCCGTCGCAAGGTTGCGCGGTCTTGACCGGCTCGGGCGAAAAAGCCTTTGCTGCGGGCGCCGACATCAAGGAAATGGTCGACAAGCCGGGCATCGATTTCTTCCTCGAGGATTTCTTTTCAGGCTGGCAGGCCGGGATCGTGCGGCCCACCCGCAAGCCGTGGATCGCGGCGGTGAACGGCTTTGCACTGGGCGGCGGCTGCGAACTGGCGATGATGGCCGATTTCATCATTGCCTCTGAAAACGCCAAGTTCGGCCAGCCCGAGATCAAGCTGGGGGTGGCCCCCGGCATGGGCGGATCGCAGCGGCTGACCCGCGCGGTCGGCAAGGCCAAGGCGATGGACATGTGCCTGACCGGGCGCAACATGGACGCTGCCGAGGCCGAGCGTTCGGGCCTGGTCAGCCGCGTTGTGCCGCTGGATCAGTTGCTCGACGTGGCATTGGCCGCCGCCGCCACCATCGCCAGCATGGGTCGCGCCGCAGCGATGATCAACAAGGAAATGGTCAACCTCGCCTTCGAAAGCACGCTGGAGCAATCGCTCGCCAGTGAACGCAGGCTGTTCCAGATTCTGACCTCCACGCAAGACAAGGCCGAGGGCATGACCGCCTTCATCGAAAAGCGCGCCGCCGTGTGGAAAGGACGCTGATCATGAAAATAGCGTTCATCGGCCTGGGCAATATGGGGGGCGGCATGGCGGCAAACCTGGTCAAAGCGGGTCATGCCGTGCGCGCCTTCGATCTTGCCCCCGCCGCGCTGGAACGCGCGCGCGAACATGGCTGCGAAACCTTCGAAACCGTGCGCGAAGCCGTCCAAGGCGTCGATGCCGTGGTGTCGATGCTGCCCGACGGCAAGATCGTCGATGCCGTCTATGGCGGCGACGTCATCGATGTTGGTGGAAAGGGTGGGGCCCCCGCTGGCGCGCTGCTGCTCGATTGCTCGACGATCGATGTCGCGACCGCGCGCAGCGTGGCCGCAGCGGCGACCGCAGCGGGCTATGAAATGGTCGATGCGCCGGTGTCGGGCGGCATCGCCGCAGCCAATAGCGGTACGCTGACCTTCATGGTCGGCGGCAGCGACGATGCCTTTGCCAAGGCGCAACCGATCCTCGCCGCCATGGGCAAGGCGGTGATCCACGCTGGCGGCAGCGGCGCCGGGCAAGCCGCCAAGGTCTGCAACAACATGCTGCTGGGCATCCACATGATCGGCACCTGCGAAGCCTTCGCCATGGCCCAACGCCTCGGCCTCAACCCGCAAACCTTCTATGATATTTCCTCGGTATCGTCCGGCCAGTGCTGGTCGATGACGTCCTACTGCCCGCTCCCCGGTGTCGGCCCGACCAGCCCCGCCGACAACGGCTATCAGGGCGGTTTCGCCACCGCGCTGATGCTGAAAGACCTGAAACTGGCGATGGACGCCGCCAAAACCGCCGATAGCCAGGTGCCAATGGGCCAACGCGCCGCCGAATTATACGAAGCCTTTGCCGCAGCAGGCCACGGCGGGGAGGATTTCTCGGCGATTATCCAGACGCTTTAGGAACACCAAATGCGTGAGCGCCTGCTGCCGTCAATCTGAATCGCCAACCAAAACCGTCTACCCTGAGCTTGTCGAAGGGCTGCACTTCTTTCTTGAGACTGGGCGGTGCGCACGAAGAAAAGGACAGTGCTTCGACAAGCTCAGCATGGACGGGGTGTGGCGCAGATTTAAGCGCGTTGCTTTGGACAACCTCAACCCCATCGGTCCCGATCAAGCCGTTGGCGGCTCATCGGAGATGATCGCGCTCACGTCCTCGGCGCCCAACCCGTGCCGCAACAGCATCGGGATATGGGCGAAGGTGAACAGGAACGAGGCGGGCAGGAACAGATAGAGTTTGGCTTGCAACCACAGTCCGAAATTGTGGTTCTGGAAATTGAAGAAGTGCCGCAGGATTTCGTTGAGTACTGCGAGGCACAGGAAATACCAGCCCCAGTTGCGCGACAGGATCAACCAGCCAGCGTCGTCCAGCCCTTCGAACGCGGTTTCCAGCAGCATTTTCAGCAACGCCCGACCCCGCAGCCAGCCACCCAGCAGCGCGACCCCGAAAATGAGATAGATCACCGTCGGCTTGAGCTGAATCCAGACGCCATCATGCAGGAACACGGTCAAGCCGCCAAAGAACAATATCAGCGCGGTCGATAGCCACAGCATCGGTGACACACGGCGAAACTTGAAAAGACTGATCGCCAGCGCTGCCACTGCCCCGACCATGAACGCGACAGTGCCCTTGATGACCGCCGCGACTTCGGCGATGGTCTGGTCGTGATGAGCGGGCGAGGCCAAGCGATAGACCACGAAAAACGCCGCCACCGGGCCATAATCGACAACGACGTTGAGCCAGGTCGCATGGTGCCGGGTCGATTTTTGCGCCGTGCTCATCGCGCCACCCCGGCGATCACCCGCGCTACCAGATCGGGGTCGAACGGGCGCAGATCGTCGATCTTTTCGCCGACGCCGATGGCATGGATGGGCAAGCCATATTGCTCGGCCGCAGCGACCAGCACCCCGCCGCGCGCGGTGCCGTCCAGCTTGGTCATGACCAGCCCGGTTACGCCTGCCACTTCCTTGAAAATCTCGATTTGCGCCAAGGCGTTCTGTCCATTCGTGGCATCCAGCACCAGCACGACGTCGTGCGGCGAGGCAGGGTTGATGCGGCCGAGCACGCGGCGAATTTTCGCAAGCTCCTCCATCAGTTCGCGTTTGTTATGGAGCCGCCCGGCTGTATCCACGATGAGCGCGTCGGTCCCCTGTGCGGTGGCGGCCTTGACCGCATCGAATACCACGCTGGCGGGATCGCCGCCCTCGGCGCCGGCAATGATCGGCACGCCGACCCGTTCGGCCCAGACCGCAAGCTGGCCGATGGCGGCAGCGCGAAAGGTGTCTCCGGCGGCCAGCATCACCGTATAATCCTGTTCCTGGAACAGATGCGCCAGCTTGGCGATGGTCGTGGTCTTGCCCGAGCCATTGACCCCGATCACCAGCACGACATGCGGGCGAGGGAAAGCGGTGACGTCCAGTGGCTTGGCGACGGGACGCAGGATCGCGGCGATTTCCTCGGCCACCGCCTCGCGGATGGCGATTTCGTCGGCGCCGCGCTCGAACCTGGTCTCGGCCAATTTGTCACGGATCCGCGCCGCAGCACGCGGGCCCAGGTCGGACAGGATCAGCGCGTCTTCGAGTTCGTCGAGTTGCGCGGGATCGAGCCTGGTCGTGCCGACGATCCCCGAAAGGTTTTCGGTCAAGCGTTCCGAAGTCTTGGCCAGGCCTCCGAACACGCGCGCGGTCCAGCTTTCCCCGCTCATGCCAAAAGACCGTTTTCGATATGCGTGGGGGTGATCGTCATCAAGGTGCCGGGGGCCGCGCCCGTGGGCAGCGCCACGCGGGCGAAATTCTCGGCATGGCCGGTGCCATCGCGCTCGGCCAGCACCGCCAGTGGCGTGCCGATCAGGCTATGCTGCCAGCGCGCATGTTCGGCCGCAACCATGGCACGCAATTCAGCGGCGCGGGCGCGGATCACCGGCAACGGCGTTTGCGGCATCCGCGCGGCCGGGGTCTGGGCGCGGGCGGAATAGGGAAAGACGTGGCCGTGGACGATGCCCAGTTCGGCGACGATGGTCAGATTGGCGCGATGCGCGGCGTCGTCCTCGGTCGGAAAACCGGCGATCAGATCGGCGCCGATGGCCAGATCGCGGCGCCGAGAGCGCAATTGTGCGACCAGGGCAATGGCGTCGCGGCGCAGATGACGGCGCTTCATGCGTTTCAGGATGATGTCGTCGCCATGTTGCAGCGACAGGTGAAGATGCGGCATGACGCGCGGCTCGCCCGCCAATAATTCCAGCAATTCCTCATCGATTTCCACTCCGTCGAGCGATGACAAGCGCAAGCGGAGCAGTCCAGGGCAGGCGCGCAGGATCGCCGCAACCAGTGCGCCAAGGCGGGGATGGCCGTCCAGGTCCAGGCCCCAGGCGGTAAGATCGACCCCAGTCAGGATGACTTCGCGCACCCCGCCATCGAGATGGCGGGAAATGTCATCCACGACCTGGGCGATGGGGCGTGAGCGGCTTGCCCCCCGCCCTTGCGGGATCACGCAGAACGTGCAGGCATGGTCGCAGCCAGTCTGCGCGGCGATGAAGGCGCGGGTATGCTGCGACACCGCGCGGCCCCCCGAAGCAGCGACATTCCACGCGCGCGCATCGAGCTTGGCGGCGTTGGCGATCAGGCCATCGACCTCGGGCATGGCGGCGATGGCGGCGCGGTCGATTTCGGCCGCGCATCCGGTCACCAGCAGCCGGGCATCGGGCCGCGTGCGACGGGCGCGGCGAATGGCCTGACGGGTCTGGCGCAATGCCTCGGCGGTGACCGCGCAACTGTTGATGACGACCAGATCATCTTCGCCAGCGAGGAGCCCGCGCAGGCTTTCGCTTTCCGCCAGATTGAGACGACAGCCGAGCGAAACCACTTCAACGCTCATAGAGCAAACGCTGCTGGATCGAAGCTGCCGCGAAAGCTTTCCACCGCTGGCCCGGTCATGACGATCTGCTCGTCATCGCGCCATTCGATCGCCAGCTTGCCGCCGGGCAGCGTGACCATGACCCGCCGATCCACCAACCCGCGCCGCATCGCCGCAACCGCCGTGGCACAGGCGCCGGTGCCGCAAGCCCGCGTCAGGCCCGCGCCGCGTTCCCACACGCGCAAGCGGATGGCATCGCGCGCCGTCACCGTTGCGACATTGACATTGATACGTTCGGGAAACAACGCATCATGTTCGATCACCGGGCCAAGGTCGGCAAGTGGCACCGCGTCGCAATCTGGCCCGAAAAACACGACATGTGGATTGCCGATGTTGACCGCAGCGGGATTGGAGAGAGCATCCCAGCCGACCGGCATGTTCAGCGTATCCATGGCAAACGCCAGCGGGATCGCGTCCCAGGCAAAGCGCGGCACGCCCATTTCCACCGAGAAACCGCCGGGTGATGAGGCAACGCTGACGATACCGCCGCCCGTTTCGATCTTCGCAGGCCCGCCATGCAACAACCCGACCGCGCGCGTGGCATTGCCGCAAGCCTCGACTTCGGAGCCGTCCTCGTTGAAAATGCGCATCCGAAAATCGGCAATGCTGGAGCGTTCGAGCAAAATAAGCTGGTCGCAGCCGATTCCGGTGTGGCGATCGGCCAACGCCTGGGCCAGCGCCGCATCGACAGGCGGCAAGCTATCCTCGCGCCCATCGAGCACGACGAAATCATTGCCCAACCCGTGCATCTTGACGAAGGGAACCCGCATGGTGCGCGCTCTAGAGCATGATGCGATAAGAAAAAATCGCATTATGCTCTAGAGTCTTTGTTTTCGCGTGATTGAAGAACAAAACCGGTTCCCACTTTTTGTCATCACGCTCTGTGCGCTGCGCGTGCGCGCGTCCAGAGCCGCGCGTTCCGCCTCCACGATCAGATCTCGACCTGGCTGCCCATTTCCACGACACGATTGGTCGGCAGGTGGAAAAACGACATCGCCGAGTCCGACATTCGCATCATCCAGGCGAAAATATATTCGCGCCACATCGCCATGCCGGGCTGGCGCGACGGCAGCAGCGTTTCGCGCGACATGAAGAAACTGGTCTTCATCGGGTTGAAATCGGTGCCGCAGCCGGTGACGTGCTTCAGCGATTCGGGGATGTCGGTTTGCTGCATGAAACCATAGCGCAGCCGTAACCGGCAGAAACCCTGGCCAAGATCGGTGACCGAATAGCGATCCGCATCGGCGACATAAGGCACGCCGACGGTCTTTACATTAAGCAGTACGGTATGTTCGTGCAGCACATGATTATGCTTGATGTTGTGGAGCAGGGCTGACGGCACCCCTTCGGCCGCCGACGTCAGGAAGACTGCGGTGCCAGGCGCGCGCATCGCCGAACCGCCGACGGATTTGATGAAGACCTCGACCGGGATCGCCGAGCTTTCCAGCTTGAGCTTGAGCAAGCGGCGCCCTTCCGCCCAGGTCGTCAGCAGGGTGAAGATTATCAGCCCGACCACCACCGGCAGCCATGCGCCTTCGAAGAACTTGGCCGTACCGGCGGCCAGGTACGCGGAATCGATCGTCAGGAAAAATACCAGACCAAAGCCGGAGATCCAGATCGGCGTTTTCCAGATGCGGAAGATCACGACATATTGCATCAGGGTCGTGATCAGCATCGTCCCGACCACGGCCAGGCCATAAGCTGGCAACATCGACGCCGAGCTTTTGAAGACGATAACCAGCCCCGCGACCATGACGGCCAGGAACCAGTTGACGCCGGGTATGTAAATCTGACCCGCCGCTTCCGAACTGGTATGCTTGATCTTGAATCGCGGAATATAGCCCAGTTGCATGGCTTGCTGGGTAACCGAAAACGCGCCGGAAATAACCGCCTGGCTGGCGATCACCGTCGCCATCGTTGCCAGGATCACCAGCGGCAGCAGGAATTGCGGCGGCGCCATGTTGAAAAAGGGATTGCTGGCCGCCTCGGGCCGGGTGATCAGCAGCGCGGCCTGGCCCATGTAATTGAGGATCAGGCACGGCAAGGCGATGATCATCCAGGCAAAGGCGATCGGTTTACGGCCGAAATGGCCCATATCGGCATACAGCGCTTCGACCCCGGTGATGGCATAGACCACCGCGCTGAGCGACAGGAAGGACACCATCGGATGGGCCTTGAAAAACAGCGCGATATACCAGGGGTTCAGCGGTTCCCACAGCACCTGCGCGTGCGAGGTGATATTGGTGACGCCGAGCACCGCGATGACCAGGAAATAGAGCAGCATGATCGGGCCGAAAACCTGGCCGACGCGATCGGTGCCATGCTCCTGAATGACGAACAGGCCGATCAGGATAGCCAAGGCAATGGGCACGATGAAAGGATGAAAGCCATGGCTGATGACGTCCAGGCCTTCCACCGCCGAGATTACCGAGATGGCGGGGGTCAGCATCGAATCGGCATAGAACAACGCCGTCGCCAGCAGGCCGCACACGGTAATCCAGCGCATCCCCTTGGAAAAGCCCAGCTTGCGATTGATCAGCGCGAGCAGCGCGAGGCTGCCGCCTTCGCCATGGTTGTCGGAGCGCATGACGACGAAAATATATTTGATCGTGACCACCACGATCATGGTCCAGAAGATCAGGCTGATGACGCCATAAATGTTCAGGATGTTGATCGCCAGCGGATGCTCGCCGGTCATGATCGCCTGCAAGGCGTAAAGCGGACTGGTGCCGATATCGCCGAACACCACGCCGGTCGCGCCCAGCATCAATGCCGGCAAGGTGCCGCCGATATGCGGTGCGGACTCGGCGTCATAGTCCAGCGGGACAGCGTGAGCCGTGGCCGGTTCAGCGGTTGGGGCCGGGTCCCTCATGCTTGCCCCGGTGCGACTGCAAGATCATCGTCGAGTGATTCTATGGACAGCATCGGCAGCGCCTAGAAGCCCGATGACTGCGGCGCAATGGGAATAAATTGCGGTGAACGGATCGCTTTGGGGCAAAAGGCGATAGCATCGATCATAGTCCGTGAGGAGTTCCAGCCATGGCCACCTCAGCTAAGGTCGGCGCGGCACGGATTCAAGCTGGTGCGTCGTAGCGGCATGACCAGCGCCACTGAGTTTGGCGCATGAAGAAAAGGACTATGCGTCAAGCTCGGCACGGATGGT
This sequence comes from Pseudomonadota bacterium, assembly GCA_030776465.1. Taxonomy (GTDB): domain Bacteria; phylum Pseudomonadota; class Alphaproteobacteria; order Sphingomonadales; family Sphingomonadaceae; genus Novosphingobium. The sequence goes on along the minus strand of JALYHR010000061.1, from coordinate 9,860 downwards.
TTTTGCAGATTTAACGAAATTCTTCGAACCCTTCACCAATTGACGCATGGCCCCGATCAGCCTAAGGCGGCGCTCAATCTGGCAAAGGCTGCGCGGCTCTATCCGCAGCCAGGTCTGCTTTCTCCAAGCCCATAGACCCGCCGGCCACAGCAGAACCTATCCGGAATTATCGATATGCATTTAAAAGATTTAAAGAAAAAGACCTCGGCTGATTTGGTCGGGATGGCGGAGGAACTGGGCGTGGAAAGCGCGTCCACCATGCGCCGCCAGGATTTGATGTTCGCCATTCTGAAAGAGATGGCGGAGGATGGCGAGGATATCCTGGGGATTGGCACGATCGAGGTGCTGACCGATGGTTTTGGTTTCCTGCGCAGTCCCGAAGCGAATTATCTGGCAGGCCCTGACGATATTTACGTGTCGCCGAACCAGGTTCGCAAATGGGGCCTGCGTACTGGCGATACCGTGGAAGGCCATGTCCGCGCGCCCAAGGATGGTGAGCGTTATTTCGCGATTACCAAGCTGATCAGCGTCAATTTCGATGATCCCGAAGCCGTTCGCCATCGGGTCAATTTCGATAATCTGACGCCGCTCTATCCTGATGAGCGTTTGCGGCTCGATTCGCTCGATCCCACGGTAAAGGACAAGTCGGCGCGGGTGATCGATCTGATCAGCCCGCAGGGCAAAGGCCAGCGTGCCCTGATCGTGGCGCCGCCGCGCACCGGTAAGACGGTCCTGCTGCAAAATATCGCCAAGGCCATTACCGACAACCACCCGGAAGTGTTCCTGATCGTGCTGCTGGTCGATGAACGGCCCGAGGAAGTGACCGACATGCAGCGTTCGGTGAAGGGCGAAGTGATCTCGTCGACCTTTGACGAGCCCGCCCAACGTCACGTGCAGGTTGCTGAAATGGTTATCGAAAAGGCCAAGCGCCTGGTCGAGCACAAGCGCGACGTGGTCATCCTGCTCGATTCGATCACCCGTCTTGGCCGTGCCTACAACACCGTCGTGCCAAGCTCAGGCAAGGTGCTGACCGGCGGCGTCGATGCCAATGCGCTGCAACGACCGAAGCGCTTTTTCGGTGCGGCGCGCAATATCGAGGAAGGTGGCTCGCTGTCGATCATCGCCACCGCCCTGATCGATACCGGCAGCCGCATGGACGAAGTGATCTTCGAGGAATTCAAAGGCACCGGCAACTCGGAAATCATCCTCGATCGCAAGGTCTCCGACAAGCGCATCTTCCCGGCGCTGGATGTCGGCAAGTCCGGTACCCGCAAGGAAGAACTGCTGGTGCCAAAGGATCAATTGTCGAAAATGTGGGTCCTGCGCCGTATCCTCATGCAAATGGGCACGATCGACGCAATGGAGTTCCTGCTCGACAAGATGAAGGATTCCAAGTCGAACGAGGACTTTTTTGCGACAATGAATCAGTAGGTTAAAGGGGCAGACTCTGGGGCCAGCGGCCCCAGACCCCCGGTCATGTCATTGTTGCGTGCCCATCAGCGCACGCACAATTTCTCAGCGCCGCAGGCTGTTATATTCGCTGCGCGGCAAGAAGCGATGGAGCGTCGATGCGCCAAAGCCATGACGGGGAGCGCGAGGGGATTACCCCTCGCACCTTATTCTACCTCTATATTTAACTCAAATTAGCCGCGAAAAACGCCTTCGTCCGCTCGTCTGCCAGTTGCGCACCCTGTTCATCGCGCCGCACTCCGAAGGTATCGGCAAAGCCGTGGTCCAGCCCTTCGTAATCGTACAGCGTCACGTGCGGGTTGGCATCCAGTCCTTCGTGCATGGCCTTTTGCGCAGCGGGCGGCACGAAATGATCGGCGGTGGGCACATGTAGCAATAACGGCCTGGCGATCGCGCCGGCTTCGTTCAGCATCTGGTCGATACCCACGCCATAGTAACCGACCGATGCGTCGATATCGGTTCGCGCTGCGGTCATGAAGGCGACCTTGCCGCCCATGCAGAATCCCATCAGGCCGACCTTCGCCACGTTTTGTTCGCGGCGGGTCCAGTGGATGACGGCTTCGATATCCTGGATGCCCAGGAAGAAATCGTGTTTCATTATCAAGGCGACGCCTCTCTGGAATTCTTCCGGCACATCGGGGTTCAGTTCGACGCCAGGTTGTTGCCGCCAAAAGACATCGGGCGCCACGGCAAGATAGCCGAGCGCCGCCCAGTCATCGGCCTTTTTGACGATGCCGGGATTCACGCCGAAGATTTCCTGGATGACGATGATCGCGCCTTGCGGTGTGCTTGCAGGTTTCGCGACATAGGCAGGAATGGTGGCCGTATGGTCAAGCGTGGGAATTTGGGCATTGGTGGCCATTGAGCGACTCTCCTGCTTCTGGACGCTTGTGATTGGTAGGCGCGCGAGGTGGACTTTGCCAAGCCCGTGTGTCAGTTTTGCGCATGGCGTTTTTCCAGTTATGACGGCACTAGCCCGCGCCCTCACCCGGCCACCCCATAGTTTACTTTCGTGGGGGTGGCCGGGCGGGGAGCGGGCTGGTGCCAACTCGACGTAAGTTGCGAAAACTCTCTAACAGTGGATTTGCGAAATGAAGGTCAGTGTCGAGATTGATTGCTCGCCGGAAGAGGCTCGACGGTTTCTCGGCTTGCCTGATGTTACAAAGATCAATGACGCCTATGTCGAGCGGTTGAGCAAGGCCATGCAAGGCGCCGTGGGTGCAGAACAGTTGCAGGAATATATCAAGCAGGTGGCGCCAATGGGCCAGATGGGTTTGAAGCTGTTCCAGCAGCTCATGGAGAGCGGGACAGGTTTCGGTATAAAGAAGTAGCATATCGCCGCGCTGACACTATCCGGCGCAGCCAAGGCTGACACTATTTTTGCCTTGTCGAGCGGCGCACCTCCGGCGGGCATAGCGGTGATCCGCATTAGCGGCCCATCGGCGGGGCTTGCACTGGAACGGCTGACTGGTCGGCTTCCCGATGCCCGGCGCGCGATATTGGCCCGATTGCAAGCAAGCGCCGGGGATCTGCTCGATGAGGCGATGGTGCTGTGGTTACCGGGGCCGGCGACCGCGACGGGCGACGATATCGCGGAATTGCACTGTCACGGCGGCCGCGCGGTGGTGGCAGCGGTACTGGCAGCGCTGGGCAAGATACCGGGATTGCGCGCGGCGACTGCAGGAGAGTTTACCCGACGGGCTTTTGCCAATGGCCGTATCGACCTGGCCGAGGCCGAGGGTCTGGCCGACCTGTTGACCGCCGAAACCGAGTTGCAGCGGCGCGCGGCGATCGCGATGGCGGGCGGGGGCTTTTCGGAAGTGGTGACCGGCTGGCGCGCGCGCGTTCTCGGCGCGTCGGCGCAGATCGAAGCACTGCTGGATTTTGCAGACGAAGATGATTTATCGGTTCTGCCCGAGGAATTTGGCGGAGAGCTTGGGAAATTGCGCAGCGAACTGACCGATTGGCTGGGTCGTCCGCGCGCGGAAACCCTGCGCGACGGCTATCGGGTGGTAATCGCCGGGCCTCCCAATGCCGGAAAAAGTACGCTGTTCAACGCTTTGATCGAAGACGAAGCGGCAATCACCGCGCCGGTTGCGGGCACCACGCGTGACGTCCTGACTCGACCGGTGGCGCTGGCAGGTGTTCCCTTTGTTTTCGTCGATACGGCGGGACTGCGCAATGAAAGCGGCGATGCCATTGAGGCAATCGGGATGGCGCGGGCGCGCGGGGCGGTGTCTGATGCCGATCTGGTGCTGTGGCTGGGACCGGAAGGGGCGGGACCAACGGGCAGTTGGGAGATCGACGCGCAGGCCGATCGAGTTGATTTCCCAAGAAAATCCCACCCGCGTCATCGTTTGTCGGCGGTCAGCGGGTTTGGAATGCAGGGTTTGCGCGAGGATCTGGTGGCAACAGCACGGGCGGGTTTGCCCAAGCCGGGGATGGCTGCGCTCAACGCCCGGCAGCATGGCTTGCTGACCGGGGCCAGAAACGCCCTGGCGCAAGCCGAGCACCTGAGCGATCCATTGCTTGCGGCGGAGGAGCTACGGCGCGCGCGATTGTCTTTTGACACGCTGTTGGGGCACACGACGACCGAAGACATGCTGGACACATTGTTCGGGCGGTTTTGCATCGGCAAGTGATGTTCCACGTGGAACAATCGGAGTGAAGCGCTTTGACGCGCATCGGCGGCTGAGGTAATCGCGGCGGCATGCAGGCGTTTGACATCATCGTTATCGGCGGCGGTCATGCCGGGGTGGAGGCGGCTGCGGTCGCGGCACGCATGGGCGCAAAGGCCGCGCTGATCAGTTTCGACCTTTCGGCGATCGGCGCCATGAGCTGCAATCCGGCGATTGGCGGGCTGGGCAAAGGCCATCTGGTTCGCGAGGTCGATGCCTTTGACGGGATCATCGCCCGCGCCGCCGACGCTGCCGCTATCCACTATCGCATGCTCAACCGATCGAAAGGCAGCGCAGTACAGGGGCCCCGCGTGCAAGCGGACCGCAAGTTGTTCAAAGCCGCCGTCCAGAAGTTGCTCAGCCAACAGGGCGACTTGACGCTGATCGAAGGCGAAGCGGCGAGTCTGGAACTCACAGGTGGCCATGTCCGCGGCGTGGCGCTGGGCGATGGCACGCTGATCACGGCAACCGCCGTGGTGCTGTGCACCGGTACTTTTCTTGGCGGCAGGCTCTTTCGCGGCGAAGAGCGGATGACCGGCGGCAGGGTTGGTGAAGCCGCCGCCCAGCGATTGGCAGAGCAAATGCGCGAGGCGGCGCTGCCGATGGCGAGGCTGAAAACCGGCACCCCACCCCGGCTCGACGGCCGCAGCATCGACTGGTCAAACCTGCAAGAACAGCCCAGCGACACAGAGCCGTGGTCCATGGCGGCGATGAACAGCCGCCGGATCAACCCGCAATTGTTCTGCGCCGTGACGCGCAGCAACCCGCGCAGTCATGACATCATTCGCGCAAACCTCCACCGATCACCACTGTTCAGCGGCGCAATTGGCGCGCAGGGGCCGCGCTATTGCCCATCGATCGAGGACAAAATTCACCGCTTCGCCGACCGCGATGGCCATCAGATATTCCTGGAGCCCGAGGGACTGGATACGCATCTGATCTATCCGAACGGGGTCAGCACCAGCCTTCCCGCCGACGTCCAGCTAGCCATGTTGCGGACGATGGCGGGGCTGGAACAGGTGGAAATCGTCGTGCCGGGATACGCGGTCGAATATGACCATATCGATCCGCGCGCTCTGCGTCCCAGCCTGGAACTTCGCGCGATTCCTGGCCTTTATTGCGCCGGACAAATCAACGGCACCACCGGATATGAGGAAGCAGCGGCGCAAGGGCTGGTGGCGGGCATGCACGCCGCCGCCGCTGTGTTGGGCATCGATCCGGCGCCGCTCGACCGGGCTAATTCGTATATGGCGGTGATGGTCGACGACCTGACGCTGCAAGGGGTCAGCGAACCCTATCGCATGCTGACGGCACGTGCTGAATTCCGGCTGCGCCTGCGCTCGAACAATGCCGTAAGCCGGCTGACGCCACTGGCGATTGCGGCAGGTTGCGTCGGGCGGCACCGGCGCGACTGGTTCGAGCGGCGGGTGAAAGCGAAAACTTCGCTGGAAACGCAACTGGACCGGGAGGTAAGTGCCGCCGAACTGGCCGCAGCTCAGCTTCCCGTCAAGCCGGACGCGGGCCGGATGTCGTTGCGGGACTGGTTGCGGTTCGACGGGGTGGATATGAATGCCCTGCGTCCGTGGTTGAACGAAGTGACCGAAGATCGCGAACTGGCGGCCGAAGTGGTTGAGGACGCGGCTTATGCGCCTTATCTGCTGCGGCAGGAAAGTGAGTTGCGCGAATTGCGCGCCAGCGAGGGCCTGCGACTGGGCGATGGGTTTGCCTTTGCCGATATTCCCGGCTTGTCACGTGAAATGGTCGAGCGTTTGTCGCTCGCCCGGCCAGCCAATCTGGCAGCGGCGGGGCGCGTTCCTGGCATCACCCCCGCCGCGCTGGCGGCGTTGCTGGTTCACGCGCGGCGGCTGGCGGCGTGATCGACGATGAAGAATCAGCAATAGCATGGCTGCAAAACCTGCCTGAATGGGATGAATTGGCGCAGGCGCGCCTCGACAAGTTCGTCGGACTTTTGGCCCAAGAAAACTCTCGGCAGAATCTCGTGGCGGCATCCAGCCTTGCCCATCTCTGGCAGCGGCATGTCGCGGATAGCGCGCAATTGCTTTTGCATGTTCCACGTGGAACATGCGGGCCATGGCTCGATCTCGGAACAGGAGCGGGGTTTCCGGGAGTAGTGATTGCGATTTTACGCCCCGAACTGGATTTATGGCTCGTCGAGTCGCGGCCCAGGCGAGTTGCCTGGCTGGCACATGTCATCGCCGCTCTGGACCTGACACGGGTAAAAATTGCGCCATCGCGGTTGGAATTGCTCGAAACGAAGGCTGTTTCCGTCATTTCCGCCAGGGCTTTTGCTCCGCTCGACCGATTGCTGCGGCTATCCGCACGTTTTTCAACCGTAGATACGCTGTGGCTGTTGCCGAAGGGGCGTTCGGCGGCGCATGAACTGCAAGAGCTTTCGGGTTGGCAGCATATGTTCCACGTGGAACAGTCGCTGACCGATCAGACAGCCGGGCTCATCGTTGGGCGGCTGAACAGCAAGTGAGGCAGGGCAGATGATCCGTATCGCAATTGCCAATCAAAAGGGCGGCGTCGGCAAGACCACCACCGCCATCAACCTTGCCACCGCACTGGCCGCGACCGACTGGCGGACTTTGCTCATCGATCTTGATTCGCAAGGAAACGCCTCTACCGGAATCGGGGTGGCGGCAGCAGATCGCCGTCGCTCGGCTTACGATCTGCTCATCGATCAGGTCCCTTTGGCCGAATGCACCCAGCGCACGCGCATCGCCAATCTGGATATCGTGCCGGCGACCGTCGATCTTTCCGGCGCCGAAGTCGAACTGGTCGCGGTGGAAAATAGAACTGCGCGATTGCGCCAGGCGCTCGACAAACCGCAACCGCCCGAATCGCGCTATGACATTTGCATTATCGATTGCCCGCCGTCGCTCGGCCTGTTGACGCTTAACGCGCTCAGTGCCGCCGACACACTGCTGGTACCGCTGCAATGCGAATTTTTCGCATTGGAAGGGCTCAGTCAGTTGCTCAAGACGGTCGAGCGCGTGCAAGAACGATTCAATCCCGATCTGGGCATCGTCGGCATCGCCCTGACCATGTACGATCGCCGCAATCGGCTGACCGAACAGGTGTCCCAGGATGTTCGCTCCTGTCTGGGCGATCTGGTGTTCACCACCGAAATACCGCGCAATGTGCGGTTGTCCGAGGCGCCCAGCCATGGTTTGCCAGCGCTGATCTACGACCACAATTGTTCAGGCAGCCGGGCCTATATTGCGCTGGCCCGCGAATTGATTGCCCGCTTGCCGCAGAAAAGGAAAGCTGCATGACCGACGAGCCCGCGCGCCTGCTGGCGCCCGTCCCGGCAAATGATCCGGTTACCCCGCCAGCAAAGCGCAAATTTCAAGGGCTTGGCCGGGGCTTGGAAGCCCTGCTTGGGGAAAGTCGCCGCGAAGAATCGCTGATCAAATCGGCACCGGGCGAAGTTTCCCCGCCCACGGCAGCCAACGGTTCGGGGTTGGCTTTGCTGGCGGTGTCCGCGATCGAACCTCATCCGGATCAGCCCCGGCGCCATTTCGATGAAGAAGCGCTTGCCGAACTGGCGGCCTCGATCTCGTCTCGCGGAGTCATTCAACCGGTGATCGTCAGGCCGATGCCGGGGTCGGTCGGTCGCTATCAACTGGTCGCGGGCGAACGCCGCTGGCGCGCCGCGCAACGCGCGCAAATCCATGAAATTCCAGCGATTATCCGCAGCCTGAGCGACCGTGAAGTGATGGCGCTGGCATTGATCGAGAACCTGCAACGCGAAGACCTGAATGCCATCGAAGAGGCGCACGCCTACCACCGACTGGCAGAAGGCGAGGGCATGTCGCAGGCCGAAATCGCGCGCATGGTCGATAAATCGCGCAGCCACATCGCCAATCATCAACGCTTGCTGAGCCTGCCTGAACCCGTCATCGCGCTGGTGGAACAAGGCCGTTTGTCGATGGGTCATGCCCGAGCCTTGATCGGCGCGCCGGACGCAGCGGCTTTGGCCGAAGCCGCTGTGGTACGACAAATGTCGGTGCGCGAGGTCGAGCAACTGGTGCGGCGGCGGTCGCGTGAAACCGCGCCGCCTCGCCGCGCCCGGGTTGAACGGCAATCCGGCGACGCCGCCGATATCGCGGCGGTGCAGAACCACCTCGAGGAATTTCTCGGCCTGTCGGTCAAGATCCAGATCGATGCCGATCCACGGTCGGGTGCGGTCACGATCCGCTATCGCACGCTGGATCAACTCGATCTCATCTGCCAGCGGCTGACCGGTGGAGGCATTTAACCGACTGAACTGCGGCGCTGATTCGCATGGCCGCTTGCCGCCCGGCTCCGGCTTGCCTATCTCGTGGCCATGTCACCTTTGCTGCGCAACCTGCTCATCGCCCTTGGCGCCCTCATCCTTATCGGCGGGGTCGGGGCGTGGCTGTTGCATGGCAACAGGTCAGATCAGCCGATCGCGCGGTTCGAAGGGACAAATCCCCGGCTTGTCGATCCCCAGCCGGAAACCATCCCCACCATTTCGTTTGCCAAAACGCTAGGTTGGGCGCCTGGGGAAAAGCCATTGGCGGCGCCGGGCCTGACCGTCGATCGCTGGGCCGAAGGACTCGACCATCCCCGCACCATGCTGACATTGCCCAATGGCGATGTACTGGTCGCCGAAACGGCCGGGCCGCCGATGGGCAATGGCGGCGGCATTCCCGGATTTTTCCAGCGCCTGGCGATGCATTTCGTCGGCGCGGACGTCCCGTCACCGGATACTATCGTCCTGTTGCGCGACAGCACGGGCGGCGGCAAGGCGAACCAGCGGTTCGTGCTGCGGCATGGCGATGGCCTCAACTCGCCCTCGGGCATGGCCTGGGGCAATGGCACGCTGTATGTCGCCAATCACAATGCCGTCCTGGCCTTTCCATATCAGCCTGGGGCAACGGCTTTGACCGCCACGCCGCGCAAGATCATGGATTTGCCCGGCGGGGGCAATCATTGGATGCGCAATCTGCTGCTCAGCCCCGACGGCAAACAATTGTTCGTGGCAATCGGTTCGTCCTCGAACATCGCGGAGCATGGACTGGCGGCGGAAGCGGGACGCGCGGCGATCTACGAAATCGATTTGGCCAGCGGTCATGCCCGGCAATATGCCGCCGGACTGCGCAATCCCAATGGGTTGGCGTGGAATCCGGCCAGTGGCGAGTTGTGGACCACGGTTAACGAACGCGACCAGCTCGGCCCCGATCTGGTTCCCGATTACTTGACCAATGTGCCGGTGGGGGCGCATTATGGGTGGCCGTGGGTCTATTGGAAAAACGTTATAGATCAGCGGGTTGATGCGCCGATGCCCGATTATCTGACCGATTATACGCGCCAGCCGGAATTTGCGATGGGGCCGCATGTGGCCGCTCTGGGGCTGGTTTTCGCATCCGGCGGGGAACGGCTGGGACCGGCATTTGCCGATGGTGCGTTCGTCGCCGAGCATGGGTCGTGGAATCGCAAGCCGGCTTCGGGTTATGACGTCGTGTTCGTGCCGTTCGATGACCATGGCAACCCGCACGGCCTGCCGGTGCCGGTACTGACCGGCTTCCTTACCAGGGATGGCGATACGCACGGACGCCCGACCTGGGTGACCTGGGCCAGCGATGGATCATTGCTGGTCAGCGACGACGCCGCCGGCATCATCTGGCGCGTGATTGCCCCCGGTGCCCCACCGTCACCCGC
>JALYHR010000060.1 GCA_030776465.1 Pseudomonadota bacterium | reverse complement strand
CGCCAACTGCGGCCTGACAGTGACTGGTCTATGCCGAGGATCGATATCGGGCGTGAAATCATGCCGCTGACTAGCCGATCGGCGTCGCCGCGCAAAGCGTTGCACCGAAGCTTTTCCCCGACCGAACGAACGATGCCCGATGAGATTCCCCGCCGATGACGGAGCCTGTGCTCGCTATGCCACCCCATAGTTTACTATCGTGGGGATAGCCGGGCGGGAGCGCGGGCTGGTGCCGACTTCGAAACTCGCTCTTTCGCGAGTTTCGAGTCAGACTCTCAAATATTGGTGTGTGAATAATTGACGCAGAGGGGTCCGCTTATATCAGATATCCTTGTGTCAATAACGCAGGCATCTGGGCAGGGCATGAATTGGCATGAATGTAGCAGAACCTTGGAAATCAGATTCGAACTCCGCCTTGTCGCTTATTTTTGCGCCCGACCTACGCCCTTCTGCCGAAGATGTCCTGCGACTGGTGAAATCGTCAGAAGACTGGGCGGCGAACGGGCCTGGTGGCGAAATTCAACCAACCGGCTTTGCCGTCAGCCATCAGCCCGAGCCGTCGGCAGGATGGCTCGAAATCCTGGCTGACGGCCTTACCTTCGACCTGGTCGGCCTGACCCCGGCGCCTGGCGCACCACTTCCGGAAATGGCCCATTGGTACGGGTTTCGCGAAGAGCCGCGCACTGAACGGGCCGAAGCCCTCACCCTGGTCCCCGGCGAGAATTTGCACGGCGCCGAGAATTTGCTGCCGGTCATGCGCGCGATGACCGCGATGGCGACCCGGTTGGTGGCGCTCGACCACGTCAAGGCCGTCGTCTGGCATCCGGCACGCAGCGCCATGGCGCCCGCAGCCTTCACCACCGCGATCGGCAATTGGCTGAAAGGCGGGGCGTTTCCGGCATTGGCATTGACCGCGCTGTTTGCCGACGGCGATGGCGCGATGCGAACAGAGGGCCTGGCGTTTTTCATCGGCCAGGAACTGCTGATCGAACCTTTCCCCGGTATATCTATGGCGCAGAATGCCAAGATTGCTGCCCGGCTCATTAACCTTTTGGTAGGTAATATTACTATAACAAACCGGTTCGATTTCACAGGGCCAAACGGCGAATATTTTTCCGTAGAGCCATCGGATAACGATCGGTTTTTACGAGTATGGCGCAAGTCCTAGCACAAAATACTGCATCCAGGCCGGATGCTGGTCGAACGATAAATGGTTGGTGGGGGGTTGGAGCGGTCGGTCTGCGCAGCGTTACGGCTCCGGCAAGACCGAGTCCGAAACAGCGCACCGCGCTCCCTTTTCGCGCCGTCAATCTGCAAGGCACGCCGGGCTATGATGGCGGGTTGCAGCGCCACCATCTGTTGCCGCTCCAGCTCCGGTCGAAACGCTGCTTTGACGCGCTGTTCCACGAGATCGGTCGGCAATGGCCGGGCTTTGACGATTTCCGCCGCAACGGCATGTTGTTGCCGGCCAGCGATGCCGCCGCCTTGCGCACCGGCTTGCCGCTGCATCGCGGCCCGCACCGCGATTACAACGCCATGGTCATCGAACGCGTCGGACAGGTGGAGGCGGATTGGTCGAACCTGCGCCGCCGCGCCCCCCAGGCAGCGCATGACGATGCCGTGGCCAGCTTGCAATCGTTGCAGCAGACGTTGCGTCGCCGCCTGCTGGACCCTGGACTTAACCGGCTGACGCTGAATCGCTTTGCTCCGCTGGGGCATGGCGCCGACTTTTCCGAAATCGACGCCATGGTGGATCTGCTGTGGCCAGCCAGCGATCCCGAGGTCCAGGCCAATATTTCCCCGGCGTTCATCAGCGCTCCTGTCGCGCGCCTGATCCGGCTGGCAATGGTTAACTGAGCTGCGCTGGAAAAGCTCTGTACGAAGTTTGGGCTCGCGGTGATGTTTTGACAAGCCGGGCCGCCGTCGCCTAGTTGCAGTGCAACATGCGGGTCGCGGTCGGGATTCGGCGGCCCCGCACGACCACATACGCGGGGAACTTCATGGCGCTCAGGCCTTACGTCGTCGGAAATTGGAAAATGCATGGCACTCGCGCCATGCTCAGCGAGGCTCGGGCAATCGGGCGCGCGGCGGCGCGTTATCCCAACATCGACGTCGGCATCGCGCCCCCGTTCACGCTGATCCATCCCATGGCCGAAGCCGTGCCGGAACTGGCGGTGGGCGCGCAGGACGTCCACGCCAGCGCCAGCGGCGCCTACACCGGCAACGTGTCCGCCCAGATGCTGGTCGATGCCGGCGCGCGTTTCACCGTTGTCGGCCATTCCGAGCGGCGTGACCTTCACCGTGAGACCAACGAGGAGGTCCGCGACAAGGCAGAAGCCGCTTTCGCCGCTGGCCTGTCGGTCATTCTATGCGTCGGCGAAAGCGAGGCCGAGCGTGACTCAGGGCAGGCCGAAGCAGTCGTGCTGGCGCAATTGCAGGGCTCGCTGCCCCAGGGCGACGGTGCGGCGGCGAGGCTGGCGGTGGCTTACGAACCGGTCTGGGCAATCGGCACGGGCCGGGTGCCGACGGTTGCCGACGTCGGCGCGATGCACCGTGCCATCCGTGGCTGCTTGCTGGCGATCTATGGTGAGGACGGGGCGGGAGTGCGCATTCTTTATGGCGGATCGGTCAACCCCGGCAATGCCGAGGCACTGCTGCGCGCAGACGAGGTAGCAGGCGCGCTGGTCGGCGGCGCCAGCCTGTCGGCCGAAAGCTTTGCCGCGATCATCAGCGCCGCGAACATGAACCTGGCCCTGAATTCGGAAAGCTGAACCGGATAAACTTACCTTTGGCTGGCGTTAGGGCAACGTATTGTAAATCTGCGCTACACCCCGTCCGTGCTGAGCCTGTCGAAGCATTGTCCTTTCTTTCTTGCGCCTCGCCACGCCGCAAGAAAGAAATGCAGCCCTTCGATAAACTCAGGGTAGACGGGTTTGGTGGCGATTCAGATTAACAGCACGACGCTCTACACCCACCTTGCAGTTACTGCCTCGCGCGCCTAGATGCGCGATCGTACCGAATGAAATGCCTTGAAGGGCCGCTAGCATGTTTATCTTTCTCACCGTTCTCCAGGCGCTGATCGCCGCTGCATTGGTCGGTGTGATCCTGTTGCAGAAATCGGAAGGCGGCGGCCTGGGCATGGGCGGCAGCCCCACCGGGCTGATGTCGGCGCGCGGCGCGGCTGATTTCCTGACCCGCGCGACTGCGGTTCTCGCCAGCCTGTTCGTGCTGCTCAGTATCGTCCTGGCGGCGCTGGCGGTGCGCGTCAGCGTCGGGCAGACCGTCGATACCTCGCTGGTGCGCAGTGCGCCGGTCGATCCGCTGGCAGGCGCAGCGCAGACCGCGCCACCTGCGTCTACATCTGCGCCTGGCCCTGCGAACAGTGCCGCCTCGAACGCGGCCGCGCCAGTTCCGGCCGATCCGCTGGGCGGCGCCGCAAAGAAATAACGCCCGCGCCGGGACCCGGACTGCATCGTTCGCGGGTCATCGTTTGCGCCGCGACCGGCACCGCTTGCCATCCATCGACCATACCCATTCAAGACTGTGGATTTCTGCAGTGGCTTGACCCTGCGGCGCTTGTCACTTGTCCTTTCCAGCAGCTAAGGCTCAACTCCCATGGCGCGGTTCATTTTTATCACCGGCGGCGTGGTGTCTTCGCTGGGCAAGGGGCTGATGGCAGCATCGCTCGCCGCGCTGTTGCAAGCGCGCGGCTACCGTGTCCGTATCCGCAAATTCGACCCCTATCTCAACGTCGATCCGGGCACGATGAGCCCCTATCAGCACGGCGAAGTCTATGTCACCAACGACGGCGCCGAAACCGATCTCGACCTGGGCCATTACGAACGCTTCACCGGGGTTTCGGCGCGGCAGGCGGACAATATCACCTCGGGGCGGGTTTATCGCGACATCATCGCGCGCGAACGTCGCGGTGATTACCTGGGCGCGACGGTGCAGGTGATCCCGCATGTCACCGACGCGATCAAGGAATTCGCCCGCGCCGACACCGATGACCTCGATTTCGTGCTGTGCGAGATTGGTGGCACCGTCGGCGATATCGAAGGTCTGCCGTTTATTGAGGCGCTGCGCCAGTTGCGCAACGAACTGGGGCGCGAGATGACCTGTTCGGTCCACGTCACCCTGGTCCCTTACATTGCCGCAGCGGGTGAGTTGAAGACCAAGCCCACTCAGCATTCGGTGCGCGAATTGACCGCGCTGGGGGTCCAGCCCGACATCCTGCTGTGCCGCTGCGAAAAATTCCTGCCGGTCAGCGATCGCGCCAAGATCGCGCTGTTCTGCAACGTCCGGCCCGAGGCGGTGATCCCGGCACTGGACGCGGCCAATATCTACGCGGTGCCGCAGCAATATCATGCCGAAGGTCTGGACAATGAAGTGCTGCGCCATTTCGGATTGAGCGCGCCTGCGCCCGATCTGGCGGTATGGGGCGATATCGTCGATCGTTATCAACGCCCCGAAGGCGAGGTCACGATCGGCGTGGTGGGCAAATATGTCGGGCTGCCGGATGCCTATAAATCGCTGAACGAGGCGCTGGTCCATGGCGGGCTGGCCAATCGCGTCAGGGTCCGCATCAAATGGATCGATGCCGAGATCTTTGAAAAAGACGATGACGAAATCGCCGCGCATCTGGAACCGATGCACGGCATTCTCGTCCCCGGCGGCTTTGGCGAGCGCGGCACCGAGGGCAAGATCGCCAGTGTCCGCTTTGCCCGCGAACGCCAGGTGCCATTTTTCGGCATATGCCTGGGGATGCAGATGGCCTGTATCGAAGGCGCGCGGAACATCGTTGGCATCGCCGACGCATCCTCCAGCGAATTTGGCGAAACCACCGAGCCAGTGGTGGGCATCATCACCGAATGGATGAGCGCCGAAGGACTGCAGACCCGCGCCGATGGCGGCGATCTGGGCGGGACGATGCGGTTGGGCGCTTATCCCGCCGATCTGGCGCATAACAGCCATGCCGCAGCGATCTATGGTGCGACCCGCATCGAAGAACGGCACCGTCATCGTTACGAAGTCAATTCGCATTACCGTGAGGCGCTGGAGCGGGGCGGGCTGGTTTTTTCAGGGATGTCACCCGATGGCCTGCTGCCCGAAATCGTCGAACGGCCCGACCATCCGTGGTTCGTCGGCGTCCAGTTCCACCCCGAGCTGAAAAGCCGCCCGTTCGACCCGCATCCCTTGTTTGCGGGATTTATTGCTGCGGCATTACGGCAAGCCCGATTGGTGTAATCACGCGAATCAAAGAAACTGCCAGCGCGGTTCGTAAGCGGGCTTACCGCTGACGAACCGCGTTTCTGGCTAGCGATTGATGGCGCGTCCCTCGGCATTCAACTCCTGATTGAGATGGCGGTGTTCACGCTGAGTGATAAAGCCATGGTTGGCGCGGGCATCGCGGTGATCCTGCATGGCGATGGCGCGGTCGCGGTGACGCAGCGCCCGTGCTTCGCCCTGGGTTATCTCGCCCTGGCGGCGTTCGACAGCGATGCGGCGCATCTGGTAATGATCGCGCGCCAGAACTTCATGCTGGCGGGGATGGCGATGAGCCCAGGTGCCTTGCGCCGAGGCGGGCGCCGAAACAGCGGCCAGTGACGCGACAGACATGAAGCCAAGGACGAGTTTCGAAAGGATTTTCATAACACGCTCCGATTAAGCGACAGCCGTTTGCTGCCGGTAATGAAGCGTTTAAGCCGGTTTGATTGAACCGAATCTGAGGCAATGCGTTAGCATTCGTTCATAAAAGTCGGCGTTTGTATTAATATTTTCCCCAGACGAATTTTGAACTGAGCGCGAAATTCCATACCGACCCGAGCACGATTCCGGTCAGCACCGCGACCAGTTCGTGGAAACCCATCGCTTTCATCGCGGCGGCCACACCCACGTTGGTCAGCAGCCCCAGCGAGCATGTCAAAGCGAATTTTGCCCAGCCTCGCAACAGCGGCAGGAACCCGCGCAAGCGTTTGTCGGAATAGGTAAATTCGTTGTTCAACACGAAGTTGAAAGTCATCGCGGTCAGTGCCGCGAGGGTGTTGGCGATGTTGAAACGGGTGTTGGCCGACCAATGGCCATAGATAAAGCGTTCGCCTAATGCGGCGCGTAGCAGCAGCCACAAGGCCGCGAATTGCACGGCGACGCCCGCCGCGCCCACCGTACCGAACAGGGCGAAGCGGGTGGGAATGAAGCGTCCCAGCCACTTGTCGTAAAGCCCGACAAGGAATTCGAAGACGACGGTGCGGTCGAGCTTGCTTTCACCCTCGGCTCGCGCGGCAAAATCCAGGGGAAACTCCTTGATTCGTAGCGGCTTTTCGACCGTAGCCAGGATATCGAGCAGGATCTTGAAACCGACGCCGGACAGGCGATGCGCATCGGCGCGCAGGATTTCGGCACGCAGCATGAAATAGCCGCTCATCGGGTCGGACAATTCCACCCCGGTAACCCGGCGGGCCAGCGCATTGGCAAAACCGCTGGCCTTGACGCGATCGGGACGGCCCCACGCCTCGGTGCTGGCGCCCTCGGCAAAGCGCGAGGCGTAGGCAAGGTCATATTCGCCGCTTTCGATCGCCGCCAGCATTCCGACCAGCAATTTGGGGTCATGTTGATGATCGGCGTCCATCACCGCAACGATGGGCGCGGCCGACGCGCACATGCCTTCGATCGCCGCGCTGGCCAGTCCGCGGCGACCGATGCGCTGGATGCAGCGCACCCGTGGATCGACCAGACTGATGGCGCGGGCTTCGTCGGCGGTGCCATCGGGGCTGTCGTCGTCGACAAAGATCGCTTCCCAGGCGATGCCCGTCAACGCCGCGTCAAGTCGGTCGACCAATGGCCGCAGGTTTTTGCACTCGTTCAGCGTCGGCAGGACAATGGCAAGCTGTAGCATTATTCAGAGCCGCGCCAGCACGGCATCGCCGATGGCAATCGTGCCATGATTTCCGCCGAGATCGCCGCCGCGAATGCCATCGGCCAGGGTTTTTGCCACCGCCGCCTCGATTCGCGCGGCGGGCACCTCCATCCCGAAGCTGTGGCGCAGCAGCATCGCCGCCGAGAGAATGCAGGCCATCGGATTGGCCTTGTCCTGCCCGGCAATATCGGGCGCGGAACCATGGATTGGCTCGTACAGGCCCATCGTCCCTTCGGCCAGCGCCGCAGAGGCCAGCAACCCGATCGAGCCGACGCACATGCTGGCCTGATCCGACAGGATATCACCAAACAGATTGCCGGTGACGATGACATCGAACTGGCCGGGATTGCGGACCAGCTGCATGGCCGCGTTATCGACATACATGTGGCTGAGCGCGACATCGGGATATTGCGCGGCGACCTCGGTCACCACGTCGCGCCACAACTGGCTGGTTTCCAGGACATTGGCCTTGTCGACGCTGCACAGCAGTTTGCGCCGGGTTTGGGCGGCCTTGAAACCGACATGGGCGATCCGGCGTACTTCATCTTCGGCGTAGGACATCATGTCCCAGCCCTGGCGGCGACCGTCGGGTAGTGTCTTCATGCCCTTTTCGCCGAAATAGACGTCGCCGTTCAATTCGCGCACGATCAGCAGGTCGATCTGGCTGGCCACTTCGGGGCGCAGCGCGGAACAGTCCTCCAGCCCGGCAAAAAGCCTGGCGGGCCGTAAATTGGCGAACAGGCCCAGTTCCTTGCGCAGGCCCAGGATCGCTTGTTCGGGGCGAAGGTGGCGTTCCAGCCCGTCGCAGGCGAAATCGCCCACCGCGCCGAACAGGATGGCCCCGGCCGAGCGGGCGATGTCCAAAGTTTGCGGCGGCAACGGATGGCCATGCTTGCGCCACGCGGCACCGCCGACATCGCCATAGGCCAGTTCCATATCGTCCAGTTGTAACGCCTGCAACACCCTGACCGCTTCACGCGTGACCTCGGGGCCAATGCCGTCACCGGCGAAAACGGCAATCTTCATTTCGGCAATCCCGTCCGTCATGCGAAGTTCAAATCCGCGCCAGCCGTTCCCGCAGCAGCGCGCGCGCCCCCATAACATCGCCGCGACGATCGGCAAGCGGATAGCGGGTCAGCACCGTGCCCATGCGGTCGAAAGCGGCCATCAAATCGGGCCAAGCTGGCGTTTCAGCAGGATTTTCGCCAGAATTTTGGCTTCGGTGGTCGCCGTAACCCAGTTCGCGCAGCAGCAACGCTTCGTAGCCCAGCAATCCCGGCACCCAGCCGCGCGCCGACGGGGCATGGCAGATCGCGTCCAACACCGCCGTCAGCGCGGCATGCAGCGCGGGATAAGCATGGCGCTCGGGCAGCGCGGAGGCGGTCAGCGCGGTTACCCAGCCGATCGCGGCTGCCGGCAATGGTTCGCCCAGCCATGGCCCGCGACTGGCGACCAGTTCTACCCGTGCCGAAGGCATCCGGGTTTCGGCACGGGCATGCAGTTCGGCGTCTACAAGATTGCCCGGAATAAGCACCGGGCGCAAATGCCGCCCCCGCCCGCCAGCGACGTAAGCACCGATCAGCCCGTGGTCGGCGGTCAGCAGCCGCAGGATTACCCCGACTTCGGCATGGGGCCGGGCAGCGCAGACGATGGCGGGAGCGCGGATATGCATCGCGGACGCTGTGGCCTGGCGTCAAGCCATGCGCAAGCTTGGCCAATTACGCCAGGGGCTCAGTTGTGCGGTGCTTCCGGCTCCGCGTGGCCGAACACCTTGGCTTCCAGCGCGGTCATCCGCACTTTCAGCGCCTCGGCTTCTTCGCGCGCCTTTGCCGCCATATCCTTGGCCGCATCGAATTCCTCGCGCGATATGAAATCGAGTCCGCCCATCGCTTCCTTGACCCGTTCGCGCGCGGTGTCGCGGGCTTCGCGGGTCATGCCGGCCAGCGTGCCGGCGGCGCTATTCATCAAACGGACGAAATCGGCGATCAGGGGGTTTTCGCTTTGCATGCTCGCTAGATGGACCTCCCCAGCCCGAGGTTCAAGATCCAAAGCGTTTTAAACAGAAATCGCCACGACCTCGGCCAGCACCATGGCGGCGTGTTCCTGCCGGCAGATCAGCAGGTCGGGGATGTAGACATCGGCCTGGTTGTAGACCAGCGGGCTACCGTCGATGCGGCTGCAATGGAGCCCGTGGGCAAGCGCGACGGCGACGGGCGCGCAGTTGTCCCATTCGTATTGGCCGCCGGAATGGAGGTAGATGTCGGCTTGCCCCAGCACGATCGCCATGGCCTTGGCGCCCGCCGAGCCCATCGGCACCAGTTCGGCGCCGATGCGCGCAGCGACTTCGGTGGCCTCGCGCGCAGGACGGGTGCGGCTGACGACCATGCGCAATATATCCGGCGCGGGCGGGACGGTTCCGGGCTGGTCGGTGCGCAGGACAAGTCCCTGGCCGGGCAGCGCCACCGCGCCGATGCAGGCGACGCCATCGATGGCCAGCGCGACATGCACCGCCCAGTCGCTGCGCGCTTCGCCGTATTCCCGCGTGCCGTCCACGGGATCGACAATCCACACCCGGCTCTGGCTCAGCCGCGCGGCGTTGTCCTTTTCCTCCTCCGACAGCAACCCGTCATCGGGCCGCTGCTCGCGCAGGGCATGGCACAGGAACTGGTTGGCGATCGCGTCCCCGGCCTTGCCCAGCGCCTTCAGGCTGAGCAGGCCGCTCTCGCGCACGGTAATCAGCAGCTTGCCCGTCACATCGGCAATATGGGCGGCAAGTTCGGCGTCGTTCAGGGTGGGGGGCAAGGTGGAGGTCATCGCGCGCCCTACTTCAGCGGCATCAATTTGCGGATGATATGCGCGGCAGCTTCCTGCGCGGTCATCTCCACCGTGTTGACGCGGATTTCCGGGTTGAGCGGCGCTTCGTAGGGGCTGTCGATCCCGGTGAAGTTCTTGAGTTCACCAGCCCGTGCCTTTTTGTAAAGGCCCTTCACGTCGCGGGCCTCCGCCACCTCAAGCGGCGTATCGACAAATATCTCGATGAATTCGCCCTCGGGCAGCATGGACCGCACCAACTCGCGATCGGCCTTGAATGGCGAGATGAACGCGGTCAGCACGATCAGGCCAGCGTCGGTCATCAACTTGGCCACTTCGCCGACGCGGCGGATGTTTTCAATCCGGTCGGCCTCGGTGAACCCCAGATCCTTGTTGAGGCCATGGCGCACGTTATCGCCATCAAGCAGGAAGGTATGCCGGTTCATCAAATTGAGGCTCTTTTCGACCTCGTTGGCGATGGTCGATTTGCCCGATCCCGACAGGCCGGTAAACCACAGCACCCGAGGCTTCTGGTTCTTGAGCCCAGCGTGATCCTCGCGCGTGATATCGGTTGCCTGCCAATGCACGTTCTGCGAGCGCCGCAGCGAGAAGTGCAGCATGCCCGCCGCGACCGTGCGGTTGGTCATCTTGTCGATCAGGATGAACCCGCCCAGCGTGCGGTTGTCGACATAGGCCTCGAACACGATCGGCTTGTCGGTCGAAAGTTGCGCCACGCCGATTGCGTTCAGCTCCAGCGTCTTGACCGCCAGATGTTCCATGCTGTTGACGTTGACCGCGTATTTCGGCTCAGCCACGGTGGCCGACACCAGTTGCGTACCCAGCTTGAGCCAATAGGCACGGCCAACATGCAACGGCGCATCGTCCATCCAGACGACAGTGGCCTCGAACTGGTCGGCGACCTGCGGGGGATTATCGGCGGTCGCGATAACGCTGCCGCGCGAGCAGTCGATCTCGTCGGCAAAGCAGATAGTCACGGACTGCCCGGCTACCGCTTCGTCCAGATCTCCGTCCAGTGTAACGATGCGCGTGACCGTGCTGGTCTTACCCGAAGGCAGCACCCGGATGGCATCGCCGGGCTTGACTGTGCCGGTCGCAATCAGGCCGGAAAAGCCCCGGAAATCCAGGTTGGGGCGGTTGACCCATTGCACCGGCATGCGGAACGGGCGCTCGGCATCGATGGAGGAATTGACCTCGACGGTCTCCAGATGCTCGACCAGATTGGGGCCGGTGTACCACGGCGTGTTGGGCGAGGCGGAAATGATGTTGTCGCCCTTGAAGCCCGAGAGCGGCATTGCCAGGAATTGCCCGATGCCGATCGACTTGGCAAACTCGGTATAATCGGCGACGATCTTGTCGAACACCTCCTGGCTGTAATCGACCAAATCCATCTTGTTGACCGCCAGCACGATGTTGCGGATGCCGATCAAATGGACAAGGTACGAATGGCGGCGCGTCTGCGTCAGGATGCCCTTGCGCGCGTCGATCAGGATCACCGCGAGGTCGGCGGTCGAGGCGCCGGTGACCATGTTGCGGGTATATTGTTCGTGCCCCGGCGTGTCGGCGACGATGAATTTACGCTTTTCGGTGTTGAAAAAGCGATAGGCGACATCGATGGTGATGCCCTGCTCGCGCTCGGCGGCGAGGCCATCGACCAGCAGCGCGAAATCGATCTCCTGTCCCTGCGTGCCGACTTTCCTGGAATCGGATTCAAGGCTCGCCAGTTGATCCTCGAAGATCATCTTGGAATCGTACAACAGCCGCCCAATCAGCGTCGACTTGCCGTCATCGACGCTGCCGCAGGTGATGAAGCGCAGCATCGTCTTGTGCTGGTGCTGGTCGAGATAGGCGTCGATATCCTCGGCAATGAGGGATTCGGTGACGTAAATGGGGTCGGTCAAGTCGGTCATATCGGTCCCTTCTGATCCCCCTCCCGCAGGCGGGAGGGGAGAAGCGGGCGCCGCGCTAAAAATACCCCTCCTGCTTTTTCTTTTCCATGCCCGCCCCGCCCGCATCCTTGTCGATGGCGCGGCCCTGGCGTTCGCTGGTGGTGGTCAGCAGAGTTTCCTGGATGATCTCGGGCAGCGTGCTCGCGGTGCTTTCGACCGCGCCGGTCAGGGGATAGCAGCCCAGCGTGCGGAACCGGATCGAGCGTTCTACCGGCACTTCGTCAGGGCGCAGTGGAAAGCGGTCGTCATCGACCATCAGCAGCATGCCGTCGCGTTCCACCGTCGGGCGCTTGCCGGCAAAATAGAGCGGCACGATCGGAATGTCGTTGAGGTGGATGTACTGCCACACGTCGAGCTCGGTCCAGTTCGAGATCGGGAATACCCGGATGCTCTCGCCCTTGGCCTTCTTCGCGTTGTAAAGGTTCCACAATTCCGGTCGCTGGTTCTTGGGATCCCAGCCATGCGTCGCGGTGCGGAACGAGAAAATGCGTTCCTTGGCGCGACTCTTTTCCTCATCGCGCCGCGCGCCGCCGAAGGCTGCATCGAAACCATATAAATCCAATGCCTGCTTCAGCCCCTCGGTCTTCCACATGTCGGTGTGCAGCGCGCCGTGGTCGAACGGATTGATCCCCTTCGCCATCGCCTCGGGGTTCTTGTAGACCAGCAGATCCATCCCCGAAATCTCGGCCATCTTGTCGCGCAGCTTGTACATTTCCTGGAACTTCCAGGTGGTGTCGACATGCAGCAGCGGAAATGGCGGCGGCGAAGGATAAAAAGCCAGCCTCGCCAGGTGCAGCATTACCGCTGAATCCTTGCCGACAGAATACAGCATCACCGGCTTGTCCGCCTCCGCCACAACCTCGCGGATGATGTGAATCGCCTCGGCTTCGAGCCGTTCAAGATGAGTCAAGGTTTTGGGCATATCTCGTCCGTCGCTTTTGTCGGTGCGGCTTGTCAGCGGGCGAGCACGGCTGCAACCAAGACATTCTTCGCGAGGGTAGGTACTATCTTTAGTGGGGGGCTTATACCAAATGCGGCGCGCGCGATCAGCCGCGCTGCGCCGCGATCAGGAACTCCACATTGCCTTCGGGTCCGGTGATCGGGCTTCGTGCGATTCCCGCGACTCGCCAGCCGGCCTGCTCCAGCCAATCGCGCACTTCGCCGCAGACGCGGGCGTGCAACAGGGGCTCGCGGACCACGCCGCCTTTGCCGACTTCGCCGCGGCCGACTTCGAACTGCGGCTTGATCAAGGCGACCAATTGACACGATGGCGCCGCCAGCCGCAGCGGGACTTCCAGCACCTTGGCCAGCCCGATGAAGCTGGCATCGCACACCACCCAGTTGCAGGCCCCGGTAATTTCCGGGCTTGTGAGAAGGGCGGGCGTCAGCACCCGCGCGCTGGTCTGCTCCAGCACGGTTACGCGCGGGTCCTGGCGCAGTTTCCAGGCCAATTGGTTCGTGCCCGAATCGACCGCAAAGACATGGGCCGCACCATGCGTCAGCAAGACATCGGTAAAGCCGCCAGTCGAACTGCCGATGTCCATTGCCACCGCACCGACTGGATCGAGCGCGAAATGCGCCAGCGCATGCGCCAGCTTGACGCCGCCGCGCGATACCCAGGGATGATCGCGGCCGCGCACGTCCAGCGGGGCATCGACGCTGAGCGTCTGGCCCGATTTGGCAATTTTCACTTCGCCGGTGAAGACCAGCCCGGCCAGCACCAGAGCTTGTGCCCGTC
Organism: Pseudomonadota bacterium; assembly: GCA_030776465.1. GTDB lineage: Bacteria > Pseudomonadota > Alphaproteobacteria > Sphingomonadales > Sphingomonadaceae > Novosphingobium. The sequence continues at coordinate 891 of JALYHR010000060.1, read as the reverse complement.
TGCGACTTTCCACCAACCCGCGATCGACCAGCAACTGATCGACCCGCAATTTCGCAGGCCGCTTGTTTGCGGCAGGCTGGTCAGGAATGGCGTTCATGCGGGATAGCTCGTCTCAAAAATACGACAGGGCGGGCGATGCTCCCGATCGGACCACCGAACGGGGTTGCCCGCTGATGCGCCTGATCCCATAGCACCGCAATGAAGGCAAATGGTGCGAAGTTTCTATCCGCATATGGCACCTGCGCGGCGCTGCTGCTGCTCGGCGCTTGCGTGGCGCCGACACCAGCCCCCCTGACGCCCGCCCGGCCGTCACCACAGCCCCTGCCCCCGCCACCTGTTGTCACCGACTGGCACGACGCCCCCGCTACCCCTGGCGAATGGCAATGGCGCCGCGAGGGCAGCTTGAGCATCGCGCGCTTTGGCAACCCAGAGGCACCCGCGTTGTTCAGCCTGACATGCAACCCGCAGGCCGACACGATCAAATTGTCGCGCGAAGGCGAACAGACTGGGTCGCGCGGCGGTGACCAGGCGGGCGCGACCCACTTGTCGATATCCACAACATCGCTGTCACGAACACTGGCGGTCCGGCCCGGCGCAGACATTGCGGTTATCTTGCCCGCCCATGATCCGCTGCTCGACGCGATGGCCTATTCGCGTGGGCGCTTCGCCGTCGAAGGTACCGGAATTGCGCCGTTATACCTGCCTAGCTGGCCCGAAGTGGGACGTGTAATCGAGGATTGCCGCCAACCTGCCGGAGCCAGCAATTAACCCTCGAAAGCCGCTGTGGATAAGGCGCGAAGGTACGATAATGACGACAAAATAATTTCTTGCAAGACTTGTTGTGCATCGCGGAATCGTTAAGTTGCAAAGCCAGGGCAGCAGGACATCGCG
>JALYHR010000059.1 GCA_030776465.1 Pseudomonadota bacterium | reverse complement strand
GCGACAGTGAAATAAAACAATCGCAATCGACAGCGCATGCCTCAGGAAATGGAATCCCGGACCGATGCCCTTGTTTCGATCCAGAGCGTCCTTCAGTGTCATCGCAGCCCTTCGGGATCGGTCAGCTACTGGCGATAGCAACGGCCGGGACCGAGCGTCAACCACAATGCGCCGATGCCGCGCTGCCTCATTCGCCGCAACCGGGCAGGCGAACGCTATGCCCGGCATGCCCGATCGGATTTGCCTTCCATGTCGTGCGCGGCGCACCAGGCAAGGTCAGAGCCAAGCCCGGCGGCGAATGCAATCCGCAGCGCATCGGCGAAATTGGTGACATTGAGTTTGGCCATGAGGTTGGCGCGATAGACTTCCACGGTTCGCGAACTGATCCCCAGGTCGACGGCGATGGCCTTGTTGGCATAGCCGCAGGCCAGCCCATCCAGCACTTCGCGCTCACGATCGGTCAACCGGGCAAGCTGGGTATCCGCCCAATGCGCACGTTCGAGCAGGGTTTCGCGGTTCGCAAGCTGGGCAAAGCCAACCTCGACCGACCGCAGCAGCTTTGCGCGATCGAACGGCTTTTCCAGGAAATCCGCAGCCCCGGCCTTCATCGCCTGTACGGCCGCCGAGATGTCGCCATGACCGGTGATGAAGATCACCGGGAAATCGAGACCCGCCGATGCCATGCGCGCCTGCACGACGAGACCATCGGGGCCCGGCATGCGAATATCGAGCAGGACGCAAGCCGGCACCGAATTATCCGCTCCCTGAAGAAAGGCTTCGCCGTCGCGCCAACGCTCCACCCGGTACCCCGCCGTGGACAACAGAAAGTCCAGCGAACGGCGGATCGCATCCTCGTCATCGACAATGTGAACCAGACCTTTGTCAGTCATCGTCGACCTCCGCGCGGGGGAGAGTGAAATGAAAGGCGGCACCGCCGGACGGCAGCGCTTCGCACCAGATCTGGCCGCCATGCGCTTCGACAATCGTCCGCGATATCGTCAGGCCCAGCCCCATCCCCGACGCCTTGCTGCTGACGAAGGGTTCGAACAATTCCTCTTCATGGCCCACGACGACGCCGTAGCCGGTATCTTCGACGGTGATTCGGATCATGCCCGGTTCTGTTCGGGCAGTGATGACGATCTGCCCGTTCTCGCCGATTGCATCCATGGCGTTGCGGATCAGGTTGAGCAAAACCTGCTGGACATGTACCCTATCGACCAGCACCGTACCGATGTCGGGCGGAATCTCGACCGAGCAGGTGATGCCATGCAATCGCGCCCCGACCGAACCCAGCGCGCAGGTCTGCAACGCCAAATCGCGGAGCGAGACGATCGTGCGGTCGAGTTCGCCGCCAGCGACGAATTCGCGCAGGCGATTGACGATGGCGCCCGCGCGCATCACTTCGCGCCCCGCTTCCTCCAACGCCTCGTGGACCAGATCGATCGCCCCCTCGGTTCCCGCAGCAATCAGCGCTGCGGACGTCTGCACGTAATTGGCGACTGCGGTCAGCGGCTGGTTCAGCTCATGCGCCAGCGCGGTGGCCATCGTTCCCACCGCCGACACCCGCGAAATCTGGATCAATTCGGCTTGCAGATCGCGCATCCGCGCTTCGGTCTGTTCGCGGGCGCTGAGGTCGCGCAGAAAACCGGTGAAGACCCGCCTGCCACCCGTCGTCGCTTCGCCGACGAAAAGTTCGAGCGGAAAAACCGAGCCGTCCTTGCGCTTGCCGATCAGCCGCCGGCTCGCGCCGATGATATGGCGCTGACCCGTCATCCCGTACTGCCCAAGGTAGCCGTCATGCGCGGCCGCATCGCCCTTGGTCATCAGCATGGCGACGTTTCGCCCGGCCACCTCGTCGGCGGAATAGTAAAATAAACGCTCTGCCGCTGCACTGAACAATTCGATGGAGCCGTCTTCGTCGATGGTGATCATCGCGTCGGGTACGGTTTCAAGAATCGAACGCAGTTGCGCGGCGCTCGCCTCGACATCCCGTTCCACTTGCGCTCGCCAATGCATGCCCTGAAAGCCCCCATGGTTTCTTATCCTGCTTCGGCAGGAGGGGCAACGAAATCCTTTCAGGATCAATAAGATGTGTAGCCCCAGCCGGATCGACCGCAAAACTGATCCGGCGGCGGTCAGTTCGCCAGCGTTCAGCAGCAGCACGCACCAGCCCGACTCGACGTCAGTCGGAAACTCTAACCAAGCTCTTCTGGCCAATAGAGCTGCATCGGGTTTGTAACCAGCAGCTTGCGTTGCAGCGCGGGCGTGGGCGCAATACGCGGGATCATGTCGACCAAGTGACCGTCGTCCGGGATATTGGTTTCCATGTTGGGGTGCGGCCAGTCGGTGCCCCATAATACCCGGTCACTATAGTCGGCGACCAGTGGTGCCACGGCAGCGGCGAAGGCGTTCCATGGATCGCCAGCCGGATCGAGGCGGTCGGGGCAAGTCGCCTTGAACCAGATGTCCGGGCGCGTATCGAGCAGCGCGCGGAATGCTCGCATGTCGTGGCCGTCTGGGCCTTGCGTGACATCGGGACGGCCCATGTGGTCGATCACCACCGGCACCGGAATGGCGGCGATGAAGTCGCGCATTTCAGCGAGGATATCGGCTTCGAAGTAGATCACCACATGCCAGCCTGCCGGGAGACGTCGGGCAAGGTCGAGGAACTTGTCCTTGGGCGCGTCATCGACGAGGCGTTTGAGGAAATTGAAGCGGACGCCGCGAATGCCGCCCGCGTGGAGCGCCGCCAGTTCCGCCTCACTTATCGCCGGATCGACTACCGCGACGCCCCGCGCCATGCCCTGGGATCGCGCAATCGCGTCGAGCGTCGCTGAGTTGTCGGTGCCGTGGCACGAGGCCTGGACGATGACATTGCGGGTAAAGCCCAGGTGGTCACGCAGGGCGAACAGCATGTCCGGGCCGGCGTCCTCGGGCAGATATTTGGCCTTGGCGCTGAACGGGAACCGCGCCATCGGCCCGAACACATGGCAATGCGCGTCGATCGCTCCGGCAGGCGGTGTATAGCGCGGCTGCGACGGGCTGGCGTGCCAACTGGTGATGCGGCTGCTCATGCGAAAACCACTCCATCCATCAATTTGCGCGCGGTGCGCAGCAGCGCGGCACTGACCACTGTGCCAGTCTCGTCGATCTCCAGCACACAGCTCATTTCGCCGGTGGGATGCTCAACCGACAGCAATTTGCGCGGACCATCGGGGACCTGCGCGACGGCGTTGGCGGGAGTGCCGGGAATCAGGCAGGCGGTCGCGACCGACACCGCGCCCAACACGCCGATCGTGGCATGAGCGCGGTGCGGGATGAAGCTGCGCACGCAGACTGCGCCCCCTGCCTTGGGCGGCGCGAGCAGCATCATCTTGGGCACCGATTTATCGCGCACATCTCCCAGGTTCATGATCGGGCCCACGGCCAACCTGATCGCCTCGATCCGTGCCTTCAGCGCGTCATTGGCGTCCAGTTCCTCGCGCGATTCATAGCCGGTGATACCGATATCCGCCGCCTTCATGACGACGCAGGGCATGCCGTTGTCGATCAGCGTGACCGCCACGCCGTTGACCACATCGACCGCATTGCCCGACGGCAGCAACGCCCCGCAGGACGAACCTGCGGTATCGCGAAACTCCAGCGGAATGGGCGCGTGTGAGCCGGGCACGCCGTCGATCCGCGCCTCGCCGCGATAGGTCACTGCACCGCCGGGGGTCTGGACCGTGGCCACGGCGACCTGCCCGGTGTTCTCCATAAAGATGGCGACACGGGTTTCATCGCCGGTCGGTGCGACCAGCCCGCGCTCGATCGCGAATGGCCCGACACCTGCCAGGATATTGCCGCAGTTCTGGGCATCGCTGACGATCGCCTGATCGACGAACACTTGCAGGAACAGATAATCGACGTCGATGCCGGGGCGCGTCGATCGATTGACCACCGCGACTTTGCTGGTCAACGGATCGGCCCCGCCCATGCCGTCGATCTGGCGCGGATCGGGGCTGCCCATGATGGCGAGCAGGAAGGCGTCGCGCGCGGCGATGTCCGAGGGCAGATCATCTTTGAGAAAATAGCCACCCTTCGATGTGCCGCCGCGCATCCACATGCACGGGGCGTAATGGTGGGCAGAATGAGCGGCATCAGACATATTTCAGTCCTTCCTTCTCCAGCCGCTCGCGCATCTTGTACATGTCGAGGCCAAGCACGCCCGCTGCCAGTTTCGCCCGCTTCTCACCCTCGTTGGCCTCGCGTGCCTGCGCCGCAGCAAGCACCACCTCGGCATTGGCACGCGGCACCACGCAGACGCCGTCGTCGTCGGCGACAATGACATCGCCGGGGTTCACCAGCGCATTGGCGCAGACCACCGGCACGTTGACGCTGCCCAGCGTATTCTTGACCGTGCCTTGCGCATAGACCGCCTTCGACCACACCGGGAACGCCATCTCGGTCAAGTCGCGGACATCGCGTACCCCGGCATCGATGACCAGCCCGCGACAACCCCGTGCCTGGGCCGAGGTCGCCAGCAGATCGCCGAAATAGCCGTCCTCGCATGGTGAGGTCGGCGCCAGCAGCAGGATGTCGCCGGGCTGCAGCTGTTCGATGGCGACATGAACCATCCAGTTATCGCCCGGCGCCGCGCTGATCGTGACCGCGCTGCCGGCGATGCGCGCGCCTGCATAGATCGGCCGCATATAGCTCGCCAGCAGCCCGGTGCGTCCCTGCGCCTCGTGCACGGTGGCGACGCCGCATTTGGCGAGGCCGTCGATGACCACCGCGTTCGCGCGCGCGATATTCTGGACGACGATGTTGTTCATGGTGACTGGCTCCGGCCTGGATGTAGTGGTTTTGTCGATGCACCGCGCCCACGGCAAAGGGAAAGAGGAAGACTGGTCAGCCGATTAGATTTCGCTAAACATGGCGAATGGAAATCTGGGATCTGAACCTGCGTCACCTGGCGGCCATCGCCCGGATTGCTGATCTGGGCACGATGAATGCTGCCGCACGGGCGGTCAACCTGACCCAGCCGGCAATAACCCAGGCCTTAGAGCGTATCGAACGCCTGATCGCGACCCGGTTATTCGAGCGCCGCCACGACGGCATGGTGCCGACCGACGCAGCCCGTCTGCTGGTGCCGCGCATCCGCGCTGCGCAGGATCACATCGCCAGCCCGCACGTCACCATGTCGCGGCTGCGCGCCTTATTAGCGCTGGCGGACAGCGGCAGCTATAACGGTGCGAGGGCAGCGACCGGGCTGTCGCTGCCCTCGCTGCACCGCGCGGTCAACGATCTGTCGCTGTCGCTGCGCCGACCCTTGGCAGAGCGGCGCGGCAAGGTGGTGATCCTGACCGACGCCGGAATGACGATTGCGCGCAGCTTTCGCCTCGCGCGGGTCGAGCTTGAGGCGGGTCTGGCCGAAATCGCGGCGCTGCAAGGGCATGAGACCCGCAGCATCGCCATCGGCGCCATGCCCCTGTCGCGAGCGCGCGTGCTGCCCGCCGCGATAACCCGTTTTCTGCGCCGTCACCCGCAGGTGCGCATTTCGATCGTCGAAGGATCACGCGGAGAACTGGTCGAGCCACTGCGCAATGGCGCGATCGACTTGATGGTGGGCGCGTTGCGCGATCCACTGACCGAACCCGACCTCGTCCAGCAGGCGCTGTTTCAGGATTTGCCGGCCATCATCGCGCGCAAGGACCATCCCCTGGCCGGCCGCAACCCCGACATGACGGAGCTTGCCCGCTATCCGTGGATCATCGCGGCGCCGGGCGCACCGCTGCGCGATAGCTGGGAACAGATGTTCGCCCGCGCCGGGCTGGACCTGCCGCCGGTGCCGATCGAATCGGGTTCGGTCATGACCATCCGGCAATTGCTGATGGACAGCGATTTCCTGACGTTGCTGTCACCCGATCAGGTCGCAGTGGAACTTGAAGCCCATTGGCTGATCGCCTTGCGTTCGGCCCCGGCAGGCTTGCACCGTACCATCGGCATGACATCGCGCGCCACGTGGCGACCCACATCGGTGCAGGCCGAGTTCGTCGATGATTTGGCAGTAAGTGCTGGCACACCCGCAGCCCGGCCAGCAGCCCGGTGAAAGCCAGAATTAGCTCCAGCTAATAGCGCCACCCGGATTCCGATTTGCCGCTGGCTATCGTTCGCGCCAGGAATTGCCCATGATCGATGGCTTGACCCTGATTGGATTCGGAGAGGCTGGCGCGACCTTTGCTGGCGCCGCCGGATGGTCGGGCGACGTCGCGGTCTGGGATGTGTTGTCGGAACGACGCGAACAGGCGCGGCGCGCGGGAATGCGCGCTTGCGGGTCAGCCGACGAAGCGCTGGCGGGGGCAACGCTGGTGCTTAACCTGGTTACAGCCGACCAGGCGCTCGTCGCTGCGCGTAACTATGCGCCGCTGTTGGCTCCGGGCGCAATCTGGTGCGACATGAACTCGGTCGCGCCGGGAACCAAAAAGCTGGCCGCGCAAGTGGTCGAAGCGGCGGGCGGATATTACGTCGATGTTGCGGTGCTGGCGCCGGTCAACCCGGCGCGGATGGCCGTGCCGCTACTGTTATCGGGGGCAAAGGCGGATCGGGCGCGGAACGCCTTGCTGGCTGCCGGTTTCAACGATGTCCGCGTGATCGGCGTCGAAATCGGCAAGGCCAGCGCGATCAAGATGATCCGCTCGGTGATGGTCAAGGGCATTGAGGCGCTGACCGCCGAGATGATGTTGGCCGCCGAAGCGGCAGGGGTAAGCGATGAAGTGCTCGCCAGCCTCGATGCTTCGGAAAAGTCCCAGCCGTGGGCGCGCCGGGCGACCTATAATATCGAGCGGATGATGACTCATGGCGCGCGCCGCGCCGCCGAGATGGAAGAAGTGGCGCGAACGCTGGACTCCTTGGGAGTTGAACCGCTGATGACCTGCGCTACGGTGTTGCGCCAGCGCGAGATGGCGGGCCAAACCGGCCTGATACTGACGGAAAAGGATGCAGGATGACCCTGATCATCGACTGCCACGGCCATTACACCACCGCACCCGAGCCGCATAACCAGTGGCGCGAGGCGCAGAAGGCGGCGTTCAAGTCCGGCGAGGCTCCCCCGCCCTACCCCGCCATTGCCGACGATGAGATCCGGCAGACCATCGAGAGCAACCAGTTGCGCCTGATCAGGGAACGCGGCGCCGATCACACCATTTTCTCACCCCGCGCCAGCACCATGGCGCACCACGTCGGCGATCAGGCGGTGAGCGAGGCTTGGGCCATCGCCTGCAACAATCTTATCGCCCGCGTCGTCGGCCTGTTCCCGGAAACCTTCAGCGGCGTGTGCCAATTGCCGCAAAACCCCGCCGCCGACTTGTCCGCCAGCATCCGCGAATTGCGTCGCTGCGTGACGGAGCTGGGCTTTATCGGCTGCAACCTCAACCCCGATCCCGGCGGCGGCCATTTCAGCTCGCCACCGCTGACCGATCCGTTCTGGTTCCCGATCTACGAGGCGATGTGCGAACTGGACGTGCCTGCGATGATCCACGTCTCGGGCTCCTGTAATCCCGGCCTGCACGCCACGGGCGCTTTCTACATCGCCGCCGACACCATCGCCTTCATGCAATTGCTGGAGGGCGATCTGTTCGCGCGCTTCCCCGATCTCCGCTTCATCATCCCGCATGGCGGCGGCGCGGTGCCTTATCACTGGGGGCGTTATCGCGGGCTGGCGGACATGCTGAAGAAACCCGCACTCGACGGACACCTGATGAACAATGTGTACTTCGACACCTGCGTCTATCATCAGCCCGGCGTGAACCTGCTGGCCGAAGTCATCGATAGCAAGAATATCCTGTTCGGCTCTGAAATGGTCGGCGCGGTGCGGGGGATCGATCCCACCACCGGCCAGTATTTCGATGACACCAAGCGCTATGTCGATGCGTTGCCAATCGCGCCGGAGCAGCGCCACGCCATCTTCGAGGGCAATGCCCGCCGCGTCTTCCCGCGTCTCGATGCCAGGCTGAAGGCAATGGGCAAGTGACCGGGCCCACTCCCATAGATCACCGGGCCGACATCCACGCCTATCTTGCCGAGCTGGAGGATATTCCCGGCACCCGCATTTACACAGCGGCGCGGGCACGCCAGGGCTATTGGCTCAACCAGTTCGCGATGAGCCTGATGAAAGCGGAGAACCGCACGCGCTGGAAAGCCGATGAGGCCGCCTATCTCGCCGAATGGCCGATGACCCAGGACCAGCGCAATGCCGTGCGGCTGCGCGATTACAATCGGTTGCTCGACCTGGGCGGCAATATCTACTTCCTCGCCAAGGTGTTCTCGACCGACGGGCTGTCCTTTCTGCAGGCGGTCAGCACCATGACCGGGATGAGCGTCGAGGACTATTCGGCGATGATGAATGCCGGGGGCCGCTCGCCCGATGGCGTACGTTCGAAACGGGAGCAGAACTGACATGGCCCGCATCACTGCCGGGGTCGCCAGCAGCCATGTGCCGCTGCTGGGCGTCGCCTCGGACACCGGCAAGGACCGCGACGCCTATTTCGGGCCGATCTTTGCCGGCTACGACTGGACGCGGGCGTGGGAGGCCGAGCAGAAGCCCGATGTCATCTTGCTGGTCTATAACGACCACGCTTCGGCCTTTGACATGTCGATCATCCCGACCTTCGCGATCGGCTGCGCGGAACGCTACCAGCCTGCCGATGAAGGCTGGGGTCCGCGCCCGGTGCCAGATGTCGAGGGCCATGCCGATCTTGCCTGGCATATCGCCCAGAGCCTGATCCTCGACGAATTCGACATGACCATCATCAACCAGATGGATGTCGATCACGGCCTGACCGTACCCTTGACGATGATGTTCGGTCGCCCCGAGGCATGGCCGGTCAAGGTGGTGCCGATTGCGGTCAATGTCGTCACCTATCCGGTACCCACCGGCAACCGTTGCTGGATGCTGGGCGAAGCCATCGCCCGCGCCGTCGCCAGTTTCCCCGAGGATCTCAACGTCCAGATCTGGGGCACCGGCGGCATGAGCCATCAGCTGCAGGGACCGCGCGCCGGGCTGATCAATGCGCCATGGGACAATGCCTTTCTCGACGCCATGGTCGGCGACAGCGACGCCGCCCGCTGGATTCCGCATATCGAATATCTGCGCGAAACCGGCAGCGAAGGGATCGAAATGGTCATGTGGCTGATCATGCGCGGCGCCTTGGGCAAGAGCACCCGCGCGCTGCACCGCCATTATCACGTCCCTTGCAGCAACACCGCCATCGGACACATCGTTCTGGAGCCTGTGGAATGAGCACCCCTGTACGCATCGCGCTGGCCGGGGCTGGCGCCTTTGGCGAAAAACATCTCGACGGCCTTAAGCTGATCGAGGGCGTGGAAATCACCTCGATCATCAGCCGCACCGGCGAGCAGGCGGCAGCCGTGGCGGCGAAATACGGCGCGAAGCATTCGTCCACCGAACTGGCGGATGCGCTGGCCCGCGACGATGTCGATGCCGTGATCCTTTGCACCCCGACCCAGATGCACGCGGCGCAAGCCATCGCCTGCATGGCTGCGGGCAAGCATGTCCAGGTCGAAATCCCGCTGGCCGATAGCTGGGCCGATGCGCAGGCGGTGGTCGCCAAACAAGCCGAAACCGGCCTGACCTGCATGGTCGGCCACACCCGCCGGTTCAATCCCAGCCATCAATATGTCCATAACCGCATCGCCTGTGGCGAGCTGAACCTGCAACAGATGGACGTGCAGACCTATTTCTTCCGCCGCCGCAACATCAACGCCAAGGGTGAGCCGCGCAGCTGGACCGACCATCTGCTATGGCACCACGCCGCGCATACCGTCGATCTGTTCACGTATCAGGCCGGGCCGATCGTCCAGGCCAACGCCATCGAAGGCCCAATCCATCCCGAGCTGGGCATCGCCATGGACATGTCGATCCAGTTGAAGGCGGACAGCGGCGCGATCTGCACGCTATCGCTGTCGTTCAACAATGATGGCCCGCTGGGCACATTCTTTCGCTACATCGGCGACACCGGCACCTATATCGCCCGCTACGACGATCTGGTGAACGGTCGCGAAGAACCGATCGACGTGTCGCAAGTCGCGGTCAGCATGAACGGCATCGAATTGCAGGACCGCGAATTCATCGCCGCCATCCGCGAAAGGCGCGAGCCAAATTCCTCGGTGGCGCAGGTGCTCGATTGCTATCGCGTACTCGGCGAGCTGGAAAAGCAACTGGCAGCCGCGCGCTGATGAGCACGGTGCGGCGGCTGGGTGATCGAACCATCATTCCGGTCGGTCTGGGCTGCATGAACGTCAGCTGGGCCTATGCCGAACCGCCGCCGCCGGACGAGGCCGCGCGCTTGCTGAACCACGCACTCGACCTTGGTTATCAGCATCTCGACACCGCACGGCTGTACGGCAATGGCGCGAACGAGGAATTGCTCGGCAGCGCACTCAAGGGACGTCGGCACGAGTTTTTCCTCGCCTCCAAGACCGGGCTGTTTGCAGAAGGGCCAAAACGCTGGGTCGATTGCAGCCCGACAACGATCCGCGCCACTTGCGAGGCCAGCCTGAAGGCGCTGCAAACCGACCATATCGACCTTTATTATCTCCACCGCCGCGATTTCACCGTGCCGATCGAGGATAGCGCCGGTGAGCTGTCGCGGCTGGTCGCGGAGGGAAAAATCGGCGGCTATGGCCTGTCAGAGATGAGCGCGGAGACCTTGCGACGCGCCCATGCCGTCCACCCGGTAACGGCAGTACAGACCGAATATTCGCTATGGACCCGCAATCCCGAAATCGCCGTTCTGGCAGCGACGCGGGAACTGGGCGTAGCGCTGGTCGCGTTCTCGCCACTGGCGCGCGGGGTGCTGGCGGGCGGCGTCGATGACCCGGCGGCGCTGGGGCCAAACGACTTGCGGCGCGGGCATCCTCGCTTTGCTGCGCAGCATTGGCCCGCCAACCACGCCCTCGCGCATAGCTTCAAGGCTATCGCCGCAAACGAAGGCGTGACCCCGGCGCAACTAGCCCTGGCCTGGGTGCTGGGCCAGGGTCCGCATATCCATGCCATCCCTGGCACGGCAAACCAGAACCACCTCGCCGAAAACATCGCTCGCCCCGGTTGGCAACCCGATGCGCAAGTGCTGGCCCGCGTCGATGCGCTGATCAATCGGCACACGGTTTCCGGCCCGCGGTATCCTGCCGCCATGCAGGCAACGATGGACACCGAGGAGTTTGGCTAGGGCAAAGTGCGCTAAATCTGCATCACACTCCGTCCGTGCTGAGCTTGTCGAAGCATTGTCCTTTTCTCGTGTGCCTCGCCTAGTCCGAGGAAAGAAGTGCAGCCCTTCGACAAGCTCAGGGTAGACGGGTTTGGTTGACGATTCAGATTAAACGCACGACAGTCCAGGGTTTTCCGGTCAAGACGGCATCAGCCCGGCTCGCGCCCTCGCAGTTAAAAGTCGATGGCGATGCCGTTCTTTTCCCAATCGCCATAGCGCGTGGGTGACAAGCCATCGGGGTCGGAGGTAGCAGCCGGTGGCTCTGGCTGGGGTGCCGGGGCATTGCTCCAATGCGCGGGCTTGGTGAAGATCCCGGGACGTTGGGTGGCGCGGGGGGTGGCGCGGGGGGTGGCACGGGGAGTCGGCGTGGTCATGGGCATCAAAATGGGCTTGCTGGCGCGCAATTACAATTGGAAGTTTTGGTGCAATCGGGGGTAGAGGCGCCGGATGGATATTCCCGGACTGCCTGCCCGCCGCGCTGCGTTGCGCCTGCTCGATGCCGTGTTGCGGCGCGGGGAAACGCTGGACGTGGCGCTGCATGCTGCCACCCAGGGTATGGCTGACAGTTCCGACCGGGCGCTGGCGCGGGCGCTGGCAGCGGAGGCGTTGCGCTGGCTGGTCGACCTTGACGCGCTGATCGACAGTGCCACGGCGATGCCGCTGCCGCCCGATGCCAAGCCGCGCAGCGTGCTGCGGCTGATGCTGGCGGGCTGGCTGCGGCTGGAAACCCCGCCCCATGCGGTCATCGCCACTGCGCTGCCGCTGCTGAGCGGGGGACCGCGACGGTTGGCGCATGGCGTATTTTCGGCGCTGGTAAAGCGCGCCGTGACCTTGCCCGCTGCGCCGACTTTGCCGACAGGCGCGGCGGCTCGATGGGGCGAGCGGGGGGTTGCTATTGCCGCTGCCTTGGCGGTGCCGCCGCCGCTGGACTTGTCGCTGCGTGATGCCTCGGAAACCACGCGCTGGGCAGAGGAATTGGGCGGTATTTCATTGATGCCCGGCCATGTCCGCCTGCCGCGCGGCGAGGCGGTGGAGCGGCTTTCGGGCTTTGCCGAGGGAGCGTGGTGGGTCCAGGATCTGGCGGCAAGCCTGCCCGCGCGGCTGTTGGGGCCTGCCAGAGAGCGCGCGCTCGACCTGTGTGCCGCTCCGGGGGGCAAGACGCTGCAATTGGCCGCGGCCGGTTGGCAAGTCACCGCGCTGGACGCCAGCCCACGCCGGTTGGACCATGTCCGCGCCAATCTGGCGCGGTGTCGGCTGGCGGCGGAGGTCGTGGTTGGCGATGTGCTGACCTGGGTGCCCGACGGGACTTACGATGCGATCCTGCTCGATGCGCCATGCACCGCGACGGGCACTTGCCGCCGCCATCCCGACGTGCTCCATCGCATCGGCGCACGACAGATTGGCGAGATGGTCGCATTGCAGAGCCAGATGTTGGCGCGCGTTGCCGGGTGGCTGGCGCCGGGTGGCCGCTTGATTTACGCGGTCTGTTCGCTGGAACCGGCCGAGGGTGAGGCGCAGGCGGCAGGCGTCACGCTGCCAGTCGAGCCGATCCGTGCCGACGAACTTCCGCAAGGGCTGGTGCCCACCGCGCAAGGGTGGCTGCGCACAGATCCCGGCATGCTGGCGGAAGTGGGCGGGCTGGATGGCTTTTTCGTCGCGCGTTGGCAGCGGGACTTGGAGTAACCCGCTTAGGGATTGCCGCCGAGCGGCTTTTCCGCCACATCCCGGCGCCAATGTTTTCCCCCAATCTCCCGACCATACGCCTTGTAACCATCATGCTCGCGGCAGCGCGGCGCCCGTTCGCCATGGTGGCGCTTGCGGCGGTGCTGGTCATCGCGGCGTTGGCTTACACGGCGCATGCCTTCGATATCACCACCGACACCGGCGAGCTGATTTCGGCGCAGACCGACTGGCGGCGCAGCGAAGCGCGGGTCGAGCATGCTTTCCCGCATTTGCAGGATGCGCTGACTGTGGTGGTCGATGGCGTCACGCCGGAACTGGCCGAGGATGCCGCAGCGCGCCTGACCACCGCGATGACCGCCGACGCTCGCCATTTTCGCCTGGTCCAGCGACCGGACGGCGGCGATTTCTTTGCGCGCGAAGGGTTGATGTTCGCGCCGCTGGGCGATGTGCAGGCGGCGACTCAGGGCCTGATCGATGCCCAGCCGCTGTTGGGCGCGCTGGCTGCCGATCCATCCTTGCGCGGTGTGGCGCAGGCCATCGATACCGCAGCGACTGGCGCGGGGGGGGCAAATAACGCAGCGTCCGCCCGGCTGGAATCGCCGTTGCGCGCATTGGCAATCAGCATCGACGCGCGGCTGGCGGGGAAACCGGTGCGTTTCTCGTGGCAGCGGCTGTTCGCGACCGGCCATGGCGCGCTCAGCCCGCCGACGCGGCGTATCGTGCTGGCGCAGGCCCGGCTCGATTACAGCGATCTCGAACCCGGTGCGGCGGCGGTCGATGCCTTGCGGGCCGAGGCTGCGGCGCTGCAACTCGACACCGCGCATGGCGTCACCATCGGCATTACCGGCGAAGTGCCGCTGGCCGATGAGGAATTCGGCTCGATCCGCGACAATATCGGCTTCGTCGGGCTGTTGATGGGGGCGGCGATGGTAATCGTGCTGTGGTTTGCCACGCGCTCGGTGCGCACGGTGGCGGCGATCATGCTGACCATCGCCGCCGGGCTGGCGATGACGCTGGCTGTCGGTCTGCTGGCGGAACACCGGTTGAACCTGATATCGCTGGCGTTCATCCCGCTGTTCGTCGGGCTGGGGGTGGATTTCGGCATCCAGATTTCGGTTCGCTTCAACGAGGAACGGCGCGCCGGGTCGCATATGCTGCCCGCGGTGCCAATGCTCTCCGCGCTGGAGGCAACCGCGCTGGCCATCGGCGAGCCATTGCTGATGGCGGCGGCGGCAATTTTCCTGGCGCTGGGCGCGTTCCTGCCCACCGCCTATATCGGCATTGCCGAACTGGGCGTGATCGCGGGGCTGGGCATGATCATCGCCTTTGTGCTCAATATCACCCTGCTGCCCGCACTGCTGGTGCTGCTGCGTCCGCCCGCACCCAAGGCTGCTGTGGGTTGGGCCGGGGCCGCGCCGCTCGACCGCTGGCTGCATCGCCGTCGCCGGCTGGTGCTGGGCTGGTTTGCGGCGGCAATGGTGGTGTCGATCGCCGGGCTGCATTGGGTGCGTTTCGATTTCAACCCGCTCCATCTGCGCGATCCGCAAGGCCCGGCGATGCGCACGCTGGCAAGTTTGATGCGCGACCCCGATCGCACGCCTGACTTCATCGCCGTCCTTGCCCCGAATGTAGCGGTTGCGGACCGGCTGGCGGCGCGCTTGGCGCACTTGCCCGAGGTCGCGCAGGCGGTGACGCTGTCAAACTTCGTGCCCGCCGACCAGACCGCCAAGCTGGCGCTGATTCAGGATGCCAGCCTGCTCCTCGATACCGCGATCAACCCGCTCGATCTGGCGCCGCCGCCCGACGATGCCGCGACGCGGACCGGGCTGACCAAGGCTGCCGCCTCGCTCCACGCTTTATCGGCGGTGCGCCCCGACGCGCTGGGCCAGGCTGCGGGCCAGCTTGCCGCCAGCTTCACGCGGTTGGCCGCAGCATCGCCCGCACAGCGCGGCGAGGTCCAGGCGATGCTGACAGAGCCGCTGGTGGTGTGCCTGAACACGATCCGCGCGTCTTTGCAGGCCAGCGCGGTCACGCTCGCCACGCTACCGCCCGATCTGGTCGCGAATTGGCTGGCGCAGGACGGCAAGGCGCTGGTGCAGGTGACGCCCGCTGGAAACAGCCTGGATAACGCGGTCCTGCTGCGCTTTACCGCTGCCGTACGCGCGATCGCCCCCGATGCCAGCGGGCTGCCGGTGGCAACTCAAGAGGCAGCGCGCACGGTCGCCGGGGCTTTTGTTACAGCGGGGCTGCTGGCATTGCTGCTGGTCAGCCTGTTGCTCTATGCGGTACTGCGGAGGGTGCGCGAGGTCGCTTTTACGCTGGCCCCGGTGGTATTGTCGGGGTTTCTCACGCTGGGGAGCTGTGTCGTGATCGGGCAGCCGCTCAACTTTGCCAATATCATCGCCTTTCCGCTGCTGTTCGGGGTGGGCGTGGCCTTTCATATCTATTTCGTCATGGCGTGGCGGCGCGGGGTTACCGATCTGCTCCAGACCAGCCTGGCGCGGGCGGTGGTGTTCAGCGCGCTGGCGACGGGCAGCGCCTTTGGCGCGCTGTGGTTTTCGCACCACCCCGGTACCGCCAGCATGGGGTTGATCCTGATGATCTCGCTGATCTGGACGCTGGTCTGCGCGCTGATCTTCGAACCGGCACTGCTGGGCGCGCCTGATAAGGAAAGCTGACCATGGTTGCCGGCAAATTGCTGCTCGCCTCGATCCACGATGTCGGCCCGCGTTCGGAACGCGAGGTCGAACTATTGGCGGCGTTGCTGTCAGGCATATTGGGCGGGCCGAAATTCGCCATGCTGGTGGTCCCCGATCATTGGGGCGAGGCACCTTTGGCCCAGGCCCCCGCGTTCCAGCGGCGTTTACGCGAATGGGCCGATGCGGGCGTCGAAATGTTCGTCCACGGCTGGTTTCACAAGGATCTGGCGCAGCACAGCGGGATGGCCGCGATCAAGGCGCGGCACATGACCGCCAGCGAAGGCGAATTCCTCGGCCTGCCGCGCGATGTCGCGGCGCAGCGCATGGCCGATGGCCGCAAGCTGATCGAAGATGTCATCGGAGGCCCGGTCGCAGGCTTCATCGCGCCTGCCTGGCTATATGGACCGGGCGCGCGCGCGGCGCTGACGCACAGCGGCTTTGCGCTGGCCGAAGACCATTTCCGGGTCTGGCAGCCAGCCAGCGGCACGGTGCTGGCCAGGGGCCCGGTGGTGACCTGGGCCAGCCGCAGCCGGGGCCGCCAGCTCAGCTCGCTGGGCTTTGCCGCGCTCGCCCGGACCGGGCTGCGACCACTCAGGGTTGCGCGTCTTGCGGTCCACCCCGGCGACACCGGGGTCCCGGCGCTGCTGCGTTCCATCGCCGCCACCTGCTCGGGTTTGGCCTATAAACGACATATCGGCCGCTATGCCGACCTGGCTGACGCAGCGAATTCCCCTTCGTTTGCGACTATTTCCGACCATTTAAGTTAAGCTGCCGCATTGCCAAATCCCCTGGATGATGACAAAAGCGCAGGCCCGCATCCGGCTGAATGCGGTCAGCAAGACGTGGCGCAAAGCGGGCGCGACTTGTCACCTTTGGGAGTGGGTCGCGCGACAAAAGGGTCGTCACGAATGTATCAGAACAGCTTCGCGACAGGCGAGCTGAGCTCGGATATCAAGGTCAATCTGGCAGAAATGGACAAGCCGGGCCGGTCGCGGGCTGCGGGGCTGTTCAGTGCGGGCATTTCGGTGGCGCTGCTGGTGATGGTGACGTTGCAGTTCCGCAACCTCGAATTTTCGCGCATCGTTCACATGATACCGCGATCACCCGTGTTCTGGACGGTGTTCGCGACCTATTACCTGACTCCGCCCGCCATCGAATGGGTGATCTATCGCAGGCTGTGGGGCCTGCCGTTTTCCGGCATGGCCGCACTGCTGCGCAAGCTGGTCAGCAACGAATTGCTGCTCGGCTATCTCGGCGAAGTGCAGTTCTATGCCTGGGCGCGCAGCCGCCTCAAAATGGCGACGGCGCCGTTCGGCGCGATCAAGGACGTCACCATCCTGTCGGCCCTGACCGGCAATCTGGCGACGCTGGCGATGCTGGTTGCCGCCTGGCCGCTGGTCTCCACCAGTTCGCTGGGCATGGAAACGCGCACCGTATTTTTATCGCTGGGGGTCGTGCTGATGACCTCGTTCCTGATTTTCCTGTTCCGCCAGCGCCTGTTCACCCTGCCGCGCCGAACGCTGTGGTTCGTTGCCGCGATGCATATCCTGCGGATCAGCGCGATCGTCGGGCTGGCGGCGTTGATGTGGCACCTGGTCCTGCCCGATGTTTATTACAGCCTGTGGCTGGTGCTGGCGACGCTGCGGATGCTGGTGTCGCGCCTGCCGCTGATCCCCAACAAGGATGTCGTCTTTGCCGGCCTGGCGGTATTCCTGCTGGGCCATGAACAGGAAATCGGCGATTTGATGACGATGATGGCCGGGTTGCTGCTGGTAACCCATCTGGCGGTCGGCACGGTCTTCGGCGCGGCTGAATTGTTTGGGGCGAGAAGAACTTGAACCTGTCCCGCACTATCGCGCCGCTGCGTCCGATCATCCTGGGGCTGGCTTTGCTGGCAGGCTCCAGCGGGGCAATCGCGCGCTATGCCGGGCATGTCTCATCCTCGCCCGATCTGGGCAAGGCCGAAGGGCGTTGCCGTGCCAACGAACCCGGCCCGGCGTTTCTGGTCGACGTGACCGGCCTCAAGGACCGGCGCGGATCGATCAAGCTCGAAGTCTATCCCGCCAACGACGATGATTTCCTGGCCGATGACAATGTCCTGGTCAGCGCGGGCAAGGTTTTTCGCCGGGTCGAACAACCCCTCAATCCTTCCGGCCCGGTCACCCTGTGCGTGCGCGTCCCCGGACCGGGCAGCTACAGCATCGTCATTCTGCACGACCGCGATGCCAACCACAAATTCAGCTGGTGGGGCGACGGCGTGGGCTTTGCCGGCAATCCGAAACTGGGCTGGCATAAACCATCGGCACAAGAAGCAAGTGCCAATGCGGGGTATGGCCTTACGCGGATAGGCATTGTCATGAACTACCGTCACGGGCTAGGGGAGGCGCCGATACGGCATCCGCGCGGAGATTTTTGGTGAGGGAGGGGTCCCGATGAAGATTGTTGACGTCTGCGCCTTCTTTACGCCCCACGGCGGCGGGGTGAAAACCTACGTCGAGCAAAAGCTGGCGATTGGCCCACAACTGGGACATGACATCACCATCCTGGCGCCGGGCGACCATCATACGGTAATCGAAAAAGGCCCCGGCGCGCGGATCGTCACCATCCCCAGCCCGCGTCTGCCGGTGGACCGCAAATATTGGTATTTCGGGGACGAACCCGCTTTGCACCGGGCGATGGATGAACTGGCCCCTGATTTCATCGAGGTATCGTCGCCCTGGCGCAGCCCGTCGATGGTGGCGCGCTGGTCCGGCGATGCTCCGCGCGCACTGGTAATGCATGCCGATCCAATGTCGGCCTACGCCTATCGCTGGCTGGAACCGATCATGTCGCGCCCCACCATCGACCGCCGTTTTGAACCGTTCTGGAAGCATCTGCGCCAGATGGGACAGGATTTCGACCGTGTCATCTGCGCCAGCGGCGAATTGCAGAACCGGCTGGCGCAAGGCGGGGTCGCCAATACATCGCTGCATCCGATGGGCATCGAGGCCGGCATATTTTCGCCGCACCGCCGCAGTCCGGCACTGCGCCGACGCTTGCTGGAACTGTGCGACTTGCCCGAATCGGCGCAATTGCTGATCGGTGTCGGGCGATTGTCGGCAGAAAAGCGCTGGCCGATGGTCGTTGACGCGGTGACCGCAGCCAGCCAGTCGCTGCCGATCGGGTTGGTTATTCTGGGCGCGGGCACTCAGAAAAAGCGCATCGAACGCCAGATCGCGGGCAATCCACACATCCGGCTATTAGCACCAGAGCGGGATAGGGTGTCCTTCGCGACGCTGATGGCCAGCGCCGATGCCATGATCCACGGCTGCGAGGCGGAGACATTCTGCATGGCCGCCGCCGAAGCGCGCGCCAGCGGCGTGCCTGTGATCGTGCCCGATCGCGGCGGCGCGGCTGACCATGCGCGCGGCGGTGCCGGGATCAGCTATCGCGCGGGCAGCGCCTTGGCTGCCGCCGACGCCACCATCCGGCTGTTGCGCGATCCCCAGCTCAGGCAACCACGCGGGGCGGTCGGCGGGGTCGTGACGATGCACCAGCATTTCGAGCGCTTGTTCGCCGATTACGAGGAAGTCGCCCAACAGCGGGCCGCACGCTGGGTGGCGTAACGCCAAGGCTGACTGACAAGAAACCATTCGGGCCGAGATTGCGGACGCACTGGTGCGCCAGCCGGGATCGTGTCAATCTGCCGATATGAGTTTCGAACTGATCATCGCGCGATATGGACTGATCGCGGTGTGCCTGGGCGCGGGCATCGAGGGGGAAACAGCGGTGATGGCGGGCGGCGTTCTGGCTCATCAGCACCTCGTCACCCTGCCCAGCGTCACGATCGCCGCCGCCGCCGGGTCGTTCGTCGCCGATCAGGGCTTCTTCTCTGCCGGTCGGCATTTTCGCGACCGCCCATACGTCCAGAAGATCCTCGACAAGCCCGCCGCTCACCGCGCGATCTCATTGCTGGAACGCTATCCCAACGGCTTCATCCTTGCCATCCGCTTTCTCTACGGGATACGGACGCTGAGCCCGATCGCGGTCGGGGCGTCGGAAATCGCCAGAACTCGTTTCATGGTGTTGAACGGTATCGCCGCGGTTTTCTGGGCGATCCTGTTCACTGCCATCGGCTATGAGCTGGGCGATGGGCTGAAATCTGTCTGGCGTCACATCAATCCGGTCGGGACGGTCCTGCTGGGCGCGTTCATCGTCGCGGCGGTCGCATTCCTGGCCTTTCGCATGTCGTGCCGCCACTTTCATCACCGTACCGCGCTGCGCTGGCTGGATCGCGTTCGTGCTAAAGCGTGATGACAAAAAGTGGGAACCGGTTTTTGTTCTTATACCAGCGGCTCTGCCTTATGACTCGTCATTGCGAGCGCAGCGAAGCAATCCATCT
>JALYHR010000058.1 GCA_030776465.1 Pseudomonadota bacterium | reverse complement strand
CTCTGTCATCGAGTGCTTGAGCGCGCTCATCTCGTCATGCCCGGACACCACTGAATCCCAAGCCGATGCGATCGCGCTGCGGGTGGTGGATTGCAGGTCCAGGTCATCCTGCGCAGCCTTGAACTTGCCTTTCAGATAGTCCTCGCCGCGCTCGACCTCGTTGATGATCGCCTTGTCATCGTTCCCGGTAATCGCGTCCTTCAGGCCCAGGAACGAGCGATGCACGCCGCCCAGCAGCGTCCCGTCATCGGTGGGATTGCCGCCAGCGGCTCGCACCGCCTCCTGCAACCGCCGCGCCGCCGCTTCGCGCTCATCGGCGCGCGCCAAAAAGCGGCTGGCCAGTTCCGGACGATCGATATCGGACGCCGCCTTGCGATAACCCTCGACACTGTCCAGCAAGGTGCCGGTCAGAGTGTTGAGCGTGGAGATGTCTTTGGAATGCTCGGCCATGGAAAATTCCTTATTCTGGAGGAGAAGGAGCCACAGGAACGCATGTCAGCCACAATCGGTCCGCAGTTTTTCGGGGTCTGACGGTGAACCGGGGCCAGAATCGGCTCGGCGGATGCGGGATCATGGGACAAATCAACAAATGCTATCGCGAACCAATTGCAATAACACAGTTTTCTCCGCGCATTTCCTGCCTTGCAATAACCGGCAGGGAGGAATAGGGCGCTCCCCGAGTTAACGATTACCCAAGCAAGGGTAGCCTGCGCGCTTGCGGGACTGTGCCGGCCGACCTGATTTTTCCGTGCTGCCGACCGGTTTTCCGCCTCGGCAAGCCCCGCAATAGCGTTAAGGATTTCATCCCTCATGGCACGCAAAAAGATCGCGCTGATTGGCGCCGGCAATATCGGCGGCACCCTGGCTCACCTCGCCGCGCAAAAGGAACTGGGCGATATCGTGCTGTTCGACGTGGTCGATGGCGTGCCTCAGGGCAAGGCGCTGGACTTGTCGCAATGCGGTCCGGTCGAAGGGTTCGATGCAAAACTGACCGGCACCAATGATTATGCCGACATTGCCGGTGCCGACGTCATCATCGTCACCGCCGGGGTGCCGCGCAAGCCGGGGATGAGCCGCGACGATCTGCTGGGCATCAACCTCAAGGTGATGAAGGCCGTGGGCGAAGGCATCAAGGCCCATGCGCCCGGCGCTTTCGTGATCTGCATCACCAACCCGCTGGACGCCATGGTCTGGGCGCTGCGCGAATTTTCGGGCCTGCCGCATGCCATGGTCGTGGGCATGGCGGGTGTCCTCGATTCGGCGCGGTTCAGTACGTTTTTGGCCGAGGAATTCGGCGTCTCGGTGCGCGACGTCACCAGCTTCGTGCTGGGCGGCCATGGCGACACGATGGTGCCCGTGGTCGGCTATTCGACGGTCAAGGGCATCCCGGTTCCCGATCTGGTCAAGATGGGGCGGTCAACCCAGGAAAAGATCGACGCGATCGTCAAGCGTACTGCCAATGGCGGCGGCGAAATCGTCGCGCTGCTGAAAACCGGCTCGGCGTTCTATGCCCCGGCGGCCTCGGCGATCGCCATGGCGGAAAGCTATCTGGGCGATCAAAAGCGCATGCTGCCCTGCGCGGCGCATCTGACCGGACAATATGGCATCGACGATCTCTATGTCGGGGTGCCAGTGATCATCGGCGCTGGCGGGGTCGAGCAAGTGATCGAGATCGCGCTGGACGACACGGCCAAGGCCAAACTGCAAGTCTCGGTCGATGCGGTCAAGGAACTGCTGGTGGCCTGCAAGGCGATCGATTCCTCGCTCGCCTGACGCCTTCCCGGCGCTAACCGCGCCGCTATCCTTTCTCCCGATGGAGCCTTTTGCATGTCCATTCTCGTTAACAAGAATACCAAGGTCATCACCCAGGGAATGACCGGCAAAACCGGCGAATTTCATACCCAGGCCGCGCTCGATTACGGCACCCAGATGGTCGCGGGCGTCACCCCCGGCAAGGGCGGTATCACCCATATCGGCCTGCCGCAGTTCAATACCGTCGCTGAGGCCAAGGCCGCGACCGGGGCCACCGCATCCTGCATCTACGTCCCGCCGCCGGGCGCCGCCGATGCCATTCTGGAAGCCATCGATGCCGGTATCGAACTGATCGTCTGCATCACCGAAGGCATCCCGGTGCTCGACATGGTGCGGGTGAAGCGCGCATTGACCGACAGCAAGTCGCGGCTGATCGGGCCGAATTGTCCAGGCGTCCTGACCCCCAATGAATGCAAAATCGGGATCATGCCCGGCGCGATCTTCAACAAGGGTTCGGTCGGCGTGGTCAGCCGTTCGGGCACCCTGACTTATGAAGCCGTGCACCAGACGACGATGGTCGGGCTGGGCCAGACGACTGCGGTCGGCATCGGCGGCGACCCGGTCAACGGCACCAATTTCATCGATGTCCTCGAACTGTTCCTGGCCGATGACGCGACGACTTCGATCATCATGATCGGCGAGATCGGTGGCAGCGCCGAGGAAGAAGCGGCGCAATTCCTCAAGGACGAAGCAAAGCGCGGCCGCAAAAAGCCGATGGTCGGCTTTATCGCTGGCCGCACCGCGCCTCCGGGCCGCCGGATGGGCCATGCCGGCGCCATCGTTTCGGGCGGCCAGGGCGGCGCCGAAGACAAGATTGCGGCGATGGAATCGGCGGGCATCCGCGTTTCCCCCTCGCCCAGCGAACTCGGCACCACGCTGGCTGCGCTGATCAAGGAAATTGCGTAAGGATAACGAAAGCTTCCGTTAATATGAACGGGCGCAGGGGCGCAATAAAACGGGCAGGCAATTGTTGCCTGCAAGGTTCAAGGTGAGGCAACGGCTTGGTACTCCGACCGGAGTGTCTGGCTGCCACGCACTTTAATTATGCGCCGGACATCATCCAGCGCGGAAAGGTTTGCTCGTGGGTAGCGAAAGCCATGAATTTCCGGCCGACGAAACGACCGGCCTCGACCAGGTCCAGCCGGGGCCAAGCTGGCAGCGCGCCGGTTGGCCGCTGACCGGCGCGGCCAGCGAAGACGACCTGACCCAGGCGCTGGACCCGCTGGTGCTGAAACCTGCGCTGAAGGCAGCGGCAAAGCAGGCGGGCATCGCACTGGACGAGGCAGCGTTCGAAGCCGCCGCGACCGACACCCTGCGCGCGGTCATGCTGATCCGCACCTATCGGGTACGCGGGCATCTTGCCGCCGATCTCGATCCGCTGGGCCTGGTCAAGCGCGATATTCCGCCCGACATGACGCCGGAATTCTACGGCTTTTCGGGCGATGCGCTCGACCGCAAGATTTTCCTTGGTGGTTATCTGGGCCTGGAATGGTCCACGGTGCGCGAAATAGTCGGCATCCTGCGCGCGAATTACTGCGGCAAGGTGGGCATGGAATACATGCACATCTCCGACGTAGAGGAACGGCGTTTCTTGCAGGACCGCATGGAAGGCGCCGACAAGACGATCGATTTCACCCCGGAAGGCAAGACCGCCATCCTCGGCGCAGTGATCCGAGGCGAGCAATACGAGAAATTCCTGGGCCGCAAATATGTCGGCACCAAGCGCTTTGGCCTTGATGGCGGCGAAAGCATGATCCCGGCGCTGGAGGCGGTGATCAAATACGGCGGCCAGAAGGGCGTCAAGGAAATCGTCTATGGCATGGCCCATCGCGGAAGGTTGAACGTGCTCGCCAACGTCCTGGGCAAGCCGTTCAAGGTGATTTTCCACGAGTTTTCCGGCGGCACCGCCAATCCCGAGGATGTCGGCGGGTCAGGCGATGTCAAATACCATCTGGGCACCAGCACCGACCGCGAATTCGACGGCATCAAGGTGCATATGAACCTGATGCCCAATCCCAGCCATCTGGAAACGGTCGATCCGGTGGTGCTGGGCAAGGTGCGCGCCTATCAGGTGTTCCACGACGACATCGGCCCCGGTCGGCACAAGCAAGTGTTGCCAGTGCTGATTCACGGCGATGCTGCCTTTGCGGGCCAGGGCATCGTCTGGGAATGCTTTGGCCTGTCGGGGGTGCGCGGCTACAATACCGGCGGCTGCATCCACTTCATCATCAACAACCAGATTGGCTTCACCACCAGCCCGCAGTTCTCGCGCGGATCGCCCTATCCGTCCGACGTCGCCAAGGGCGTGCAGGCGCCGATCCTGCATGTCAACGGCGACGACCCGGAAGCGGTGACCTTCGTCTGCAAGCTCGCCATCGATTACCGCCAGCAATTCGGACGCGATATCGTCATCGACATGTGGTGCTACCGCCGTTTCGGCCATAACGAGGGCGACGAGCCGAGTTTCACCCAGCCGCTGATGTACGGCAAGATCGGCAAGCATCCCCCGATCAGCGAGATTTATGCCGGGCGGCTGGTGGAGCAGGGCGTCATCGGCGAAAGCTGGCTAAAAGACGCCGTCGCCGACTTTACCGGGCATTTGGAAGAGCAATTCGAAGCCTCCAAAAGCTACAAGGCCAATGAAGCCGACTGGTTCGGTGGCCGCTGGAGCGGCTTCAACAAGCCGATGGACCCCGAGACCGCGCGACGCAATGTGCCGACCGGGATCGAGGCAAAGCTGTTCGACAGCCTTGGCCGGACGCTGACCACGGTGCCGGGCGATCTGACCGTGCACAAGACGCTGGCCCGCGTCATCGACGCCCGCCGCCAGATGTTCGCGACTGGGCAAGGTTTCGACTGGGCGACCGGCGAAGCACTGGGCTTTGGCGCGCTGCTCTCGGAAGGCTATGCAGTTCGGCTATCGGGGCAGGATTCGGGGCGCGGTACCTTCAGCCAGCGCCACGCGGTATGGGTCGACCAGGCCACCGAGCGCAAATATGTCCCGCTCGCGACCGTTCCGCATGGGCGTTTCGAAGTGCATGACAGCACGCTGTCGGAATATGGCGTGCTGGGCTTCGAATACGGCTATGCCAGCGCCGACCCCAAGACGCTGGTCCTGTGGGAAGCGCAATTCGGCGATTTTGCCAATGGCGCGCAGATCATCATCGACCAGTACATCGCCGCATCGGAGGCGAAGTGGCTGCGCGCCAATGGCCTGGTGCTGCTGCTGCCGCATGGTTACGAGGGCCAGGGGCCGGAGCATAGCTCGGCCCGGCTGGAGCGTTTCCTCCAGCTCTGCGCGCAGGATAATCTGCAGGTCTGCAACATCACCACCCCGGCCAATTACTTCCACGTGCTGCGTCGGCAGATGCACCGGCCATTCCGCAAACCGCTGATCATCATGACGCCCAAAAGCCTGCTGCGGCACCCGATGGCAAAATCGGCGGCCAGCGACTTCATCGGCGCCAGCGACTCGAATGGGGGGGGCCATTTCCAGCGCATCCTGTCCGATCCGGCTGCCCCCGCCGATGTCAAGACGCGGCGTGTCGTGCTGTGTTCGGGCAAGGTCGCCTATGATTTGATCGAGGCACGCAATGCGGCGGACATCGATGATTTGCAGATCGTGCGGATCGAACAGCTTTATCCCTTCCCCGGTGAGCCACTGGAAGCGCGGCTGGCTCGGATGCCCAACCTGGAAGAGGTGATCTGGTGCCAGGAAGAGCCAAAGAATAACGGCGGCTGGTCCTTTGTTGAACCGTTTGTCGAAGCCACCATGGCCTCTGCGAAGTGTAAACCGGGCAGGCCGCGTTATGCTGGCCGCGCTGCATCGGCGTCACCCGCGACCGGTATAGCCAAGCGTCACGCCGCCGAACAAGCCGCACTGGTGGCCGATGCACTGGGATTGTCGGTGCGGTCGGAAATTCGCCGGATGAAGAAAGCCTGAGCCCGAACTGGGGTTGGAGTCACGAATATATGGCAAGCGAAGTAAAAGTCCCCACCTTGGGCGAATCGGTCTCGGAAGCGACGATCGGCCAGTGGCTGAAACAACCCGGCGAGGCAGTGGCGGTCGACGAACCGATCGTCAGCCTGGAAACCGACAAGGTCGCGATCGAGGTCAATGCCCCGGTGGCGGGCGTCATGGGCCAGCAACTGGTCAAGCTGGGCGATACCGTGGCGGTCGGTGCGTTGATCGCCACGATCGAAGCGGGCAGCGGCGCGGCAGCGGCCCCGAAATCCGCGCCCAGCCCGGCGCCAGCCGCGTCGGCACCGGCACCAAGCGCTGCGCCCACCGACGAAGCCTCAACCGATCCGGCTGTGCTCTCGCCCGCAGTGCGCCGCGCGGTGCTGGAATACGGCATCGACCCGGCCAGCGTAAAGGGCACCGGCAAGGACGGTCGCCTGACCAAGGAAGACGTCATCGCGGCAGCAGCGGCCAAGCAAGCAGCACCCGCTCCTGCGACCACCGCGCCCACTCCTGCCCCTGCCATGGCAGCGGGCGGCACTCGCGCCGAAGAACGGGTCAAGATGACCCGGTTGCGCCAGACCATTGCCCGGCGGCTCAAGGAAGCGCAGGACACCGCCGCGCTGCTGACCACCTTCAACGATGTTGACATGACAGCGGTGATCGCCGCGCGCGACAAGTACAAGGACCTGTTCGAAAAGAAGCACGGCGTCCGCCTCGGCTTCATGGGTTTCTTCGCCAAGGCCGCCTGCCTGGCGCTGAAAGACATCCCCAGCGTCAACGCCCGGATCGAGGGCGACGAGATCATCTATCATAAATTCGTCGATATTTCTGTGGCGGTTTCGGCACCGGGCGGACTGGTCACCCCGGTCGTGCGCGATGCCGATACCATGAGCTTTGCTGCGATCGAAGCCGCCATCGCCGAATACGGCAAGCGCGCCCGCGACAGCGCCCTGACGCTGGCCGACCTCAAGGGCGGGACCTTCACCATTTCCAACGGCGGCGTGTTCGGCAGCCTGATGTCGACCCCAATCATCAATCCGCCGCAAAGCGCGGTGCTGGGCCTGCACCGCATTGAAGACCGGCCTGTGGCGCGGGGCGGTCAGGTCGTGATCCGGCCGATGATGTATATTGCGCTGTCCTACGATCACCGCCTGATCGACGGACGCGAAGCGGTGACCGCACTCAAGATCATCAAGGACGCGATCGAGGATCCCACCCGGCTGCTGATCGATTTGTAACGAACACTGCCCCTCCTCTTCAAGGGGGGGGCGGGGGTGAGCCTCGCCTTCGTACGCACTCGGACGAGAGACACCACCCCCCCCCTCTGAAGAGGAGGGGCTTTAGAAGGGACATATGATGGCTGACTATGATTATGACGTCCTCGTCATCGGCGCTGGCCCCGGCGGCTATGTCGCGGCGATCCGCGCTGCTCAACTCGGCCTCAAAACCGCCTGCGCCGAGGGCCGCGAAACGCTGGGCGGCACCTGCCTCAATGTCGGCTGCATTCCGTCGAAGGCGCTGCTCCACGGCTCGGAACTGTTCGCCGAGGCGGTCGATGGCACGCTCGCCAAATTCGGCGTGAAGGTCGGCAAGGTGGAACTCGATTTGGCCGTGATGCAGGGCGAAAAAGCCACGGCGGTCAAGGAACTGACCGGCGGCGTCGCCTTCCTGTTCAAGAAGAACAAGGTGGACTGGCTGAAAGGCTATGCCCGTTTCACCGGACCGCACGCCGTGGATGTCGCGGGCAAGCCGGTCACCGCCAAGAATATCGTCATCGCCACCGGCTCCAGCGTGACCCCCCTGCCCGGCGTGACGGTGGATAATCAGCAAGGCGTCATCGTCGATTCCACCGGCGGGCTGGCGCTCGACCGGGTGCCCGAACACATGGTCGTGATCGGCGGCGGCGTGATCGGGCTGGAACTGGGTTCGGTCTGGCGGCGTCTCGGCGCGAAAGTCACGGTGGTCGAATTCCTCGATCAACTGCTGCCCGGCATGGACGGCGACATCCGCAAGGAAGCCGCCAAAATCTTCCGCAAACAGGGCTTGGATCTCAAACTATCGACCAAGGTGACAGGAGCCACGGTCGCGGGCAAAAAGGCCACGCTGACGCTGGAACCCGCAGCAGGCGGCGCGGCGGAAACATTGGCAGCCGATTGCGTGCTGGTCGCCATCGGTCGGCGCCCGCATACCGAGGGATTGGGGCTGGACGCGATCGGCCTGAGCCTTAATGCGCGCGGCCAGATCGAAACCGATCATGATTTTCGCACCATTGTCGATGGCGTCTGGGCGATCGGCGACGTCATTCCCGGGCCTATGCTGGCGCACAAGGCCGAGGATGAAGGCATCGCCGTGGCCGAAAACATCGCCGGGCTGACCGGCATCGTCAATCACGACGTCATTCCCTCGGTCGTCTACACCATGCCCGAAATGGCGGGCGTCGGATTGACCGAGGAAGCCGCCAAGGCCGCTGGCCACGACGTGAAAATCGGCAAATTCCCGATGTCGGCCAACAGCCGCGCCAAGACCAATCGCGAACCAGATGGCTTTGTAAAAATCATCGCCGACGCCAAGACCGACCGCGTGCTGGGCGCGTGGATGATCGCCTCGGTCGCCGGCACGATGATCGCCCAAGTCGCGCAGGCGATGGAATTCGGCGCCACCAGTGAAGACATCGCCTATACCTGCCACGCCCATCCCACTCACGCCGAAGCGACCAAGGAAGCGGCGATGGCGGTGACGGGCAAGCCGATTCATATGTGAGTGTCAAGGTTCCTGCTTCGCAGCCGTTCATCTATCCGGCGCGAAATATGAACGCACGCTGCCAGATCGCTTCCAATTCCGTTCAGGCGCGATGCTTCAAAAGGGCTTCAACGAGACGGCAAGGTGGATCGGCAATGGGCCGCTCTCCTTCGCCGACAAGGAGAAGACCATGACGACTCTATTCAAGAAAACCGCACTTGCGGCTGCTCTTGCCGCGACCGCGCTGGCCGGTTCCGCCCCTGCCATGGCCGATGGCTATCGCCATCATGGCGGCGACGGCGATGGCGCCGGTCTCGCCATCGGTGCCGGGATCATCGGGCTTGCGCTGGGCGCCATCATCGCCTCCGATTCGCACCACGATCGCTATGACCGCCGCTATGATGGCGGTTATTATGAGGGTTATAACGGCGGCGGCTACTACGGTACGCCTTATGTCCAGCAGGACTGGGCGCGCGACGGCTATAACCGGGGCGGCGGCTACTACGAACGTCGCGGCTACCGCGACCATAATGATCGCGGCGACCGTTATGAAGGCGACCGCGGCTATGGCGACCGTTATGAAGGCGGTCGCGGTTACTGATCGCCAAAAGGCCGTCAGGCGCGCGTGGATCATTCGCGATCCACGCGCGCTTTTCGTGCCGGGCGCATCGTTGTCCTGCGGCGCACTCAAACGCTCGGAGGTCGCATTGACTGAGACGGGACCGGCCAGCATGACATCTGAATGACATACCTGGCCCCCATTCCCGACCGATTCGCGCTGCAATTACCCGCCTCGGGGTGGCAGGCGGTATGGCGCGGCATGCGCTTTACCTGCCCACGCTGCGGCGACGCGCATTTGTTCGCGCGGTTCCTGAAACCGATGCCGTTCTGCCCCGCCTGCGGCCAGGATTGGCGCCGTCAGCGCGCCGACGATTTCCCCGCCTATATCTCGATGCTGGTCACCGGCCATTTGCTGGCCCCGTTAATCATCTGGCTCGAAATCGCGTTTTCGCCGAAAGTAGACCTGCTGGCCGCCATCGTCGTGCCGCTGGCGATGATCACCATGCTGAGTCTGCTGCAACCCGCCAAGGGCGCGGTGATCGCCATGCAATGGTGGAACGGCATGCACGGCTTTGCCCGTGAGCGGCGAAGCGAGCCACCGCTGCGATAAACAGTTAAAATTCCTTAACTATTCAGCATAGCGCAAGTCATCATTTGGCACAAGGGGTCATCGACTCAGGAGATGACCATGTTGCGAATCGTTAAAAGATCGGTTCTTGCCGCCTCGCTAGCGGCTCTGACAATCGGCGGTGCCGTATCGGGCGCAGCGCCAGCAATGGCCCAGGGTCACGGCGGCGGTGGCGGTGGATATCACGGCGGTGGCGGTGGTTATCACGGCGGCGGCGGCTATCGTGGCGGCGGAGGCTATCGCGGTGGAGGCTATGAGGGCGGCTATCGCGGCGGTTATGGCGACGACGGTTGGGGGTTGGGCCTTGCCGGTCTGGCGATAGGCGCGGCCATCGCGGCCGATGAACCCTATTATTACGACGCCCCCTATCCCTATCCCTATCCCTATACCTATTACGATGGCTATTATGCCGGGCCGCCGGTTTACGCCTATCCCGGCTATGGTTACTATCCGGGGGGATGGGGGTATCGCCACGGCTGGCACGGGTATCATCGCGGCTGGCGTCGCTAATCCCATCGCCTGACATCATAAGCTAACCGATGGACGAGGTAGACCCGCGCTGCCTCGTCCATTTTCTATGGATAATTAGCCGCTCTCGCCAACCGGTCATCGTGCCGCTATGGGCCCTGCGATGAATTTGCCCGCCACCACGCCAGACTTATCTGTCAGTCCTGATTTGCCCATTCGGACCGACCAACTGCGCATCGCGCTGTTCAGCGGCAATTACAATTATCTGCGCGACGGCGCGAACCAGGCTTTGAACCGCCTGGTCGGTTATTTGCTCGCCCAGGGCGCAGCGGTGCGGGTCTATTCACCGGTTGTCGAAAACCCGGCCTTCCCGGCGACCGGCGATCTGGTCGCGGTTCCGGCGATGCGCATGCCGATCCGTACAGAGTTCCAACTGCCGCTCCATCTCGGCTCTCGCGTCCGCCGCGATCTAGCCGAATTCGCGCCCAATGTCGTGCATATCTCCTCGCCCGATCCCACTGCTCACCGCGCGGTTTCGTGGGCACGGGCGCGGCGCATCCCGGTGCTGTCATCGGTTCACACCCGTTTCGACACCTATCCCCGCTATTACAACATGGCCTGGGTCGAACCCGTGGTCACCGCGCTGCTGCGCCGCCTTTATCGCCGTTGCAGTGCGCTGGTCGCCCCGACTGAAAGCTTTGCCCAGTTGCTGCGCGACCAGCGCATGAATTACGACATCTCGCTGTGGTCGCGCGGGGTGGACCGTGCGGTTTTCAACCCGGATCGCCGCGATCTGGCGTGGCGAAACAGATTGGGCATCGCCGATAGCGAGGTCGTGATCGGTTTCACCGGACGGCTGGTGATGGAAAAAGGGCTCGATGTTTTTGCCGACACCATCGACGAACTGGCCTCGCGCGGCATCGCCCTCCGGGTGCTGGTGGTCGGCGAAGGCCCGGCGCGCGACTGGTTCGAGGCGCGCTTGCCCGACGCGATCTTCACAGGCTTTCAAAGCGGCGATGACCTTGGCCGCGCGGTCGCCAGCATGGACGTGCTGTTCAACCCATCCGTCACCGAAACCTTCGGCAATGTCACGCTGGAGGCGATGGCATCGCGCCTGCCCGTCGTCGCCGCCGAAGCGACGGGCAGCGAAAGCCTGGTCGACAATCATCATTCGGGGCGGCTGGTCCGCCCCGGCGCGATCCACGGCTTTGCCGAAGCATTGCGCGGTTACATCAACGATCCCGATCTGCGCGATCGCCACGGCGCCGCTGGAGAATTGCGCGCGCAAGACTTTTCGTGGGACCGGATCAACCAGGCAGTCGCCGACACCTATCTGCGGCTGATTCGCCAGACGCACCGCGCCGGAAGGCGCGGCTGGTAAAACCGCCTTATAATTCATGCGAAAGTGCCTAGGTTAGCACCGATGCCTGACCTCTTTGCCGACCAAATGCCTGCCAAGGCGCCCGAACCGCCGCGCGAAAACGCGCCATTGGCCGATCGCCTGCGTCCCGCCACGCTGGACCAGATCATCGGGCAATCGCAATTGACCGGCCCCGAAGGCGCGATCGGGCGGATGGTGGCGGCGGGCCGCCTGTCCTCGATGATCCTGTGGGGCCCGCCCGGCACGGGCAAGACCAGTATCGCCCGGTTGCTGGCCGACGCCGTAGGCATGCGCTTCGTCTCGATCAGCGCGGTATTTTCGGGCGTGGCTGATCTCAAAAAGGCCTTTGCCGAGGCCGAACTGGCAGCAAAAGCAGGCCAGCGCACGCTGTTGTTCGTCGATGAAATCCACCGGTTCAATCGCGCTCAACAGGATGGTTTTCTCCCTTATGTGGAACGCGGCACGGTCACGCTGGTGGGCGCGACCACTGAAAACCCCAGCTTTGCACTGAATGCCGCCTTGCTCAGCCGCGCGCAGGTGCTAATCCTGCACCGGCTGGACGCGGCCGCTTTGGCAACGCTGTTGACGCGGGCCGAGGCATTGGCCGGGCCCCTGCCCTTGACCCCCGACGCGCGCGAGGCGATTGTGGCAGCCGCCGATGGCGACGGTCGTTTCCTGCTCAACCAGGCGGAGACGCTCTATGCCGCCAACATCCCCGAACCGCTCGACCCCGCCGCACTCGGCCGGTTCCTGCAACGCCGTGTCGCGGTTTACGACAAGGACCGCGACGGCCATTACAATCTGATCTCGGCGCTGCACAAGGCGCTGCGCGGGTCTGATCCACAAGCGTCGCTGTATTACATGGCGCGGATGCTGACCGCTGGCGAGGAACCGCTGTACGTGCTGCGCCGTATGGTACGCTTTGCCAGCGAGGATATCGGCCTCGCCGATCCGCAGGCATTGGTGCAATGCCTGGCCGCGCGCGATGCCTATCTTTTCCTCGGCAGTCCGGAAGGCGAATTGGCGATCGTCCAAGCCTGCCTCTACCTCGCCACCGCCGCCAAATCGAACGCCGCCTATGTGGCGCAGAATTCATCATGGAAAGCGGCACGTGAGACCGGCTCGCTCAACCCGCCTGCGCATATCCTCAACGCGCCGACCAAGCTGATGAAGGACATCGGCTATGGCGCGGGTTACGCCTATGATCACAATACCGAGGAAGGTTTTTCCGGCGCCGACTACTGGCCCGAGGAAATGGCGCCGCAAACTTTCTATACGCCCACCGACCGTGGTTTCGAAAAACGCATCGCCGAACGCATGGCGTGGTGGGATCAATTGCGGGCAACGCGCGGCGAGTGATCGCGCGACCATGGTACACAGCCGTTTTCGCCATTTTGCCGCCATCGACTGGTCCGGTGCGCGCGGCGAGCGTCACCGTGGCATCGCCGTCGCGATCTGCACGCATGGCTTTGCTGCACCCGCATTGGTGCGGCCCGGCCATCGCTGGTCGCGCGGCGAAGTCCTGCACTGGATGCTGCACGACATGCCTGCGGACACCCTGGTCGGGATGGATTTGGGCCAATCGCTGCCGTTCGCGGATCGCGGCGCCTTTTTTCCCGGCTGGGACGAAAGCCCCGCCGATGCCCGCGCGCTGTGGGCGCTGGTCGAGCGGATATGCCAGGACGACCCGCATTTTTCGGTATCCAGCTTTGTCGATCATGCTGATTTGGCACCGCATTACCGGCGTCACGGTGGCCGCGAGGGCAGCGCCTTTGGCTTGCCCGGAACATCCGGGGGACGTGGACGCTTTCGGGTCACCGAACACGCGCAGCAGGCGCTGGGCTGCCGCCCCTACAGCAATTTCAACCTGGTCGGCGCGGCCCAGGTCGGCAAATCGAGCCTTTCGGGCATGCGGCTGCTGCACCGCCTGGCAGGGCGATTGCCGGTCTGGCCGATCGATCCACTGCCCGCCACCGGCAGCACCGTCGTGGAAATCTACACCACCATCGCCGCCATCGCCGCAGGCCGCACGCCCGGCCGCTCAAAAATGTACGATTTTGCCCAACTGAACCAGGCCCTCGCCCATTTAGAGTCTTTACGGTTAAGACGGCACCAGCCCGCGCCGGTGCCAGGCCACGGCCCCATCGACGATCACATGAGCGACGCCCTGCTCACCGCCGCGTGGCTGCGTGCCGTTGCTGACCGCGACGATCTCTGGCATCCTGTAGCCCTCACCCCGAAAATTGCCGCCACCGAGGGCTGGACCTGGGGTGCCCCTTAAGCGTATGGGCACCGCACCGCCGGCTTAGCTCAGTTGGTAGAGCACCTGATTTGTAATCAGGGGGTCAGGGGTTCGAATCCTCTAGCCGGCACCATTACCAAGCCGCGCCGATCAGATGGCGCTGATTCGCCGCCTCGGTGATGGATATCGCGATCTGGCTCACGCAGAATGCTTGGTAACCAAATTTAACGTCTCATAAAATTGTCATATTACGTCAAAAATGGCTGATTTCCGCCATTTATGGGATTTTACGTAACCAAGCTTGGGACTAGCTTTTTTAAAATTTTTCGCTATGGGGCATTTGTGATTCGCAGCCCTAACTATGGAGGCACCCCGTGACAACCATCATTGCCATGATTCCCGTGATGCCCTCCACGATCGTCGATCTGATGTCCAACCCGATGCTCGATTTCTATGGATTGCTCGGCGTCGTCTGGCTGACGTTCGCCGCCTGCATCTGGCTCTGAAGCTGGCAAAGCGCCGATAACTGACATCGCAGCCATGGGCTGCCAACGCTTGCCGTTTCAGACGGCTACCAATTGCGCTCCGGAAGTTGCAAAAATCCCAAAAT
>JALYHR010000057.1 GCA_030776465.1 Pseudomonadota bacterium | reverse complement strand
GGATATGGATATGTCCGAAACCGTCGAGCTTGAGCCGCCGCCCCAGCCATAATCCCTTGGGAAAAACCGCCAGATTACGCAGCGCCAGCCGAGGTGAACGGACCAGCAGCAAGCGCGCGCCGAGCCGGGCGGTCCGCAGCGGATGCTGCAGCAATTCGGTCAGCGCGCCTGCGAGAATAGCCGGTGAGAACAGCGGGGCAGCAATTGTGTGCAGTAAAAGCGCGGGATCGTGCAGCATCGCCCCGCCTTTCAGCGGAGCAAACCACACGTCCCAGCCGTGGGCACGGTGGTCCGCAACTTCGGGCAGGATGAATGCTTCGCTGAGCCCAAACGGCATTTGCTTGGTCACATAGGCTATTTTCATCGGGTTCAGCCTTGCCGCGCAATCTCTCAGAAATGGAGTTTTCGTTCAGTGACATTAGTCGGAAAGCCGCTTTAGTATTGGCACATGGTTCGAGTAGTCCATGTGGGCGCTTCGCGGGCTGATGGAGTGAAGTTCGTGAAAACAAAACCTTATCCCAGTGCGCGCTTAATGTGTCAAAAAATGACTAACCTTGGCTGGCAAGACTTGGGCTATTGCGGCCAGGAATCGCCCGCAAACCGGAGGGCAATATTGGATTGGAGGGTGGCAATGGGCAAGGAGGACAAGCCAGCCCGTGGGTTTGCCCCAGTCGGGAATATTGGCCCAGGCGGGAATGTGGTGCATCTCGAAAAGATGACCCGATACAGCGATCGCAATTTGCCTTTCGATATGGGGCTCGGGCAGAACTGGAGCCAGGGCATCCGCGAAATCACGCCAGCCGAGGCCGGTCTGTCAGCGGACAGGCGCGAACGACCTCGTAGCCCCGCGCGTGGCATCTTACTGGCTTTGACCATCGGAGTGTTCCTGTGGGCCGCGGGATTTTACCTTTTTGAAACGTTCGTTTGATCGCAGGACGGCGTGATTATTGCACAAATCGCCGATTTCGTCTGATATAACGTCTTTATACTCCCATGCACGAATAGTGCTACTTAAACCTAGTAAAATCACGTAGGCAGGATTCTGTCGTCAGGGGGCTAGGAAAGTTCGGTAAATTCGTCGGGTGCCCAGTTGCTATGCATGTGGGCGGGCGGGTATCGGGCGAGGGGCATGCTGTGAAAATGGAATCTGTATTGTCCACACTCAGTGTTCGCGCCGAGTGTCACGTTGCGCCGAACCCACCGCCTGGGGCCAGTCCCATCCCCGCAACCACCATCCCCGCAACCACCATCCCCGCAATCAATAGCGGCTTGCGCTGGGTGGATGTGATTGTTGCTGCGATTCTATTACTTATAATCCTCCCCGTCTGGGCACTGATCGCCCTTGCCATCAGATTGACATCGGCTGGTCCGATTATTTTCGCTCACGACCGCGTCGGTCTGGGTGGGCAGATGTTCTCCTGCCTGAAGTTTCGCTCGATGGCTCTCGATGCCGACGACCGCCTTGTGGCACTCCTCGCCACCGATTCGGCCAGCCGCACGGAATGGGCGCAAGACCACAAATTGAAAAACGATCCGCGCATTACCCGAGTCGGGCGATTCCTGCGCAAAAGCAGCCTCGATGAATTGCCTCAGTTGCTGAATGTATTGCGCGGGGAAATGAGCCTGGTCGGGCCGCGCCCGATCGTGCCTTCGGAAATGGTGCGCTATGGTCGGTATATCCGCCATTATTGCTCGGTGCGGCCCGGCATTACCGGCATGTGGCAGATCAGTGGCCGCAGCGATGTCAGTTACCCGCGCCGGGTCGCGCTCGACGTCCTGTACATCCGGTCGCGCTCATTGTCGGTCAATCTGTACATATTGGGCATGACCTTGTTGAGCGTGATCATGGCCGAAGGAAGTTGCTAAAGCGCGCTGCCGTCAATCTGAATCGACAACGAAGCCGTCTACCCTAGCTTGTCGAAGTGCTGCACTTCTTCCTCGTCGTTGGGCGAGGGGGCACAAGAAAAAGACAGTGCGCCAAGCTCAGCACGGACGAGGTGCGGTGCAGATTTACGGCAAATTGTTTTGGCAGGGCAATTCTGATTGCGCCGTTCGCGGTCCGGCATGGGCCAAATTTCGATGCCAGCCCTATGCCACCATCGACAGCGCGATGCCTGATACCTGGCCGCCCGCTGCGGTGATCCGGCGCATCGCCTCGCGGATTGCCCGGACCGGCGTCGAACGCCACCGCGCAATCAACACCAGAGCATCCAGGCATGCCAGCATCTGCCCGTTGGCCCCGTTCGCAAGCACGGCTTCGGTATCGATGATCACAACGTCATAGTCGCGACGTAAAGCCGTGATCCTTTGGGCAAAGCCCCCTACGCTCATGGTACTTTCGCCCATGCTGCTTCCGCCCATGTCGCTTGCCCGCTGTGCCAGGACGGCGCCGCCCGAGAACAGCACCAGACCGCTGCTGTCCACGCGCGGGCTCTCGTCGAGCCAGGCGTCGCCGACCACAGCGCTGCCGCCCGCCCGCTTGCGCCCTGCTCGCCCTGGCCAAGGCGTCGTGACTCTCGCATCGCGCCCCGTTGCGCGCTCCGTCTCAAACAGCGCCACCTTCATTCCGGCTGCGGCCATAACGCGGCCCATGGCGATGCTGGTCGAGGTTTTCCCCTCTCCGGGCATGGCCGATGTAACGCCGATCACCCGGCCCCCGGCGGTATTGCTGGTGCGTGCCGCGAACAGCGCCGCTCGCCCCAGGCTGCGAAAGCTCTCGGTAAAGGTGGATTGCGGGTGCAGCAACACGGCTTCGGCCGGATCGCGGGTGCCGGGCTTGCGCAAGGCTGCGGAAAGCGTAGGCAGCGGCGCGAAATAATCGGCCTCCAGCCACCGGCCGATGTCATCTACCGAAGCCAGCGTATGGACCCACGACACCCGGACAACGGCGACCACGATCGCGGTGCCCAATCCCAGCACCAGCCCGATCAAAAGATCGATACCCAGTCGCGGCGATTTTGCGCGCAGCGGCGGCACGGCGAGCGCAATCGTCTGCGCATCGGGCTGGATCAATGCGCGCTCGGCGCTGTGGTCGGCGCTGACCTTGAGCGCGTCCTGATAGGCGAGGCGGGCAGACAGGGCGCTGTTCTGGAGATCGAGCAGCGGGGCATCGTGACTGACGCTGGTGGCCAGGCGCGCCTGCGATTGGGCAAGGCTGGCGGTCAGGGCCTGAACGCGCGCACCGGCGGCCCGTGCTTCCACCGCAGCGGAGGCGCGATTGTCACGCATGGCGCGGCCGAGTTGCGCATCGAGTTCGGACAATTTCCCCCGCCCGGCAATGACATCGGGGTGATTTTCGCCATAGTGGCCGCGCAGCGAAGCGAGGTCGGCTGCAGCAGCGGCGCGCTGCTGGATCAAGGCTGAAACGGGCGCGGTGTCGATACCCCCGCCACTGCCGCCGCCTACGATCGCTCCGCCCGCTGCGGCGCTGCGCGTGCCGGCCAGCGCAGCTTGCCCAATCGCATCCGCCAACTGACCGCGCAATGCTGCAACTTCCTGTTCGACGCTTGCGGAATCCGGCGTCTCCAGCAAATTGTTGGCAAGGCGAAATTGCGCCAATTGTCCCTCGGCTGCGGTGGCTTGCTGGCGCAGCGCGGCGACGCGACCGGCAAGTTGCCCGGCGCTGGCATCGGCGAGCGCGGCTTTTTGCTGGATCGCGAGTTTGAGATAGCTTGCCGCAAAACCATTGGCGATCCGCGCGGCTTGTTCCGCGCTGCGGGCGCTGAAACTGATCGTGAAAACCGGTGCCTCGCCGACGCGGTGGACTTTGACGTGGTCGAGCAACGCCGTGCCCAGCGCCTCGTCGCGGCCCAGCTTGCGCTCGCTGCTCGCGGCCCAGCCATCGGCTTCCTGCCGCAGTTTGGGATTAGCCGCCAGATCGACAGACCGGGCGACGTCCCGGGCCACCGCCAGAGTGGCAACCGCGGCAATCTGGGCGTCGATTTCGGCATCGCGCTGCGGATCGGTCATGACCAACCCGCCGCCGCCCCTGGTCAATGGTGTTTGCGGATCATAGGACAAGGTGGCATCTGCGGAATAGGTTTTGGGCAGCAGCAGCGTCAGCAATATGGCAAGCGCCATGCAGCCCACGACGATCGCCAGGCTGAGCCAAAGATGCCGCCGCATCGCCAGGAAAAGAGGCGCCAGTTCGCCGGGTTCGGGCTCAAGCAACGCGGTCACGCCAGCTATCCGTGCGCCGGGACGGGATGGCGCTGGCGCTGCTCCGGCTCGCGGCTCAGTCGGCAACGAACCAATCGCTGGAGCGGCTGCTCGCATCTGAGGTAAAACAGCGCCGAAAAGGCCAGGCATGCGGCGAATGCGGTGGCAATATACAGCGGCGCATTGACCACGCCGGCCTTTGCGCAAAGCAGGGCCACCGCGCTCAGCACAAAGGGATGGCTCAGATACAACGCATAAGAAGCATCGCCGCCCGTCACGAACATGTGTTTGATCGGACCCGGCGCGCGCGCCTCGCGGATCATCAGGACGCCCGCTGCGATGATGGCTGCAGGCACGCCGCCCCAGATCACCCGGTACGCGCCAAAGTGATTGGCAATTCCGGCCGCCATGAACGCGGCCATGGCGAGATAGCCCAGGCCCGCGATCACCAGCCCGGCCCAGGCCGGTAAAGCCGGGCATCCACGCCACAAGCCATAAACCAGCATGCCCAGCAGGAATTCCAGAATGATCGGATCGCACCACACCTTGAATGGCATCGGCAGGGTAAAGATCGTACCCGCCGCCGCCAGCGCAATCAACGTTACCGCGATCGCGGCAAGGCCCCGGCGGCGGCCCATCCGCATCGCGCAGGCAAAAATGACATAGAACAGCATCTCGTAATTGAGCGTCCAGCCCAGGATCATGACCGGGCGGGGATTGCCGTCGGCATTCATGGTCAGCGGCACGAACAGATACGAGCCGAGGACGTGTTTCCAATTGGTCGTGTGGTGGCGCATTTCCGATGGCACCAGCGCCATGGCCAGCAAGGTCAGCGTGGTGAACAGCCAGTACATCGGCACCAGTCGGATCAGCCGCGCCCGCAAGAAGCGCCCGGCCTCACCC
Source organism: Pseudomonadota bacterium (assembly GCA_030776465.1). Classification (GTDB taxonomy): domain Bacteria; phylum Pseudomonadota; class Alphaproteobacteria; order Sphingomonadales; family Sphingomonadaceae; genus Novosphingobium. The sequence goes on along the minus strand of JALYHR010000057.1, from coordinate 19,535 downwards.
GGCTTGCCAAAGCTGTCCTGGGTGATCAATGCCATGATGAAGCCGCTGACCACGAAAAAGATGTCGACCCCGCAGTGCCACCAGATCGGCTGAAACGGGACAAAGCCAGCCGCCAGCACCGGCTTCTTGAGCACTTCGTGGTTGAGGTGGCCAAACAGGACCATTGCCGCCGCCACCAGCCGCAGGATTTGCAGATTGGCGATGGCGCGCACAGGCGCCTGCGGGGTGCCGGTTGCCATGCCGATCACACCATAATTCCCGACCACTTAATAATAATTAGTACAAAAACCCTCAATCCGTCCAAACTCTCCGAGTACCAATGTCTAAAAACTTCAGTAATGGCCTGTACCCAGTAAAAATACTTATATATAATGGCGACGGCAGGGCAAGCGGTCTGTTCGATTTATCGAGGGCAAATCGCGATAACATCTTGCTGCGCCGCAAATAAATTTTTGACAAAGCAAAACACCTCTCTACGTATAATCCCGTGGATATGACTGCCCAACAGGCTCTGCGCAACAATCGTGGCGGCTCTTGACGCAAGGGGCTGTTCGCCGCGTCCCTGCGAGCACGACGCGGTCATGGGAACCGCTGGTCGGGGTGGCGATCGGGCTGCTGCTCGGGCTCGGATTTGCCGCACATCTGACCGGTGGTCTGGCCGGTCTCGCCTGGCGCTTGTCCTGCCTTGGCTATGCCGCGGTTTGTGTGTTCCGGGGTGTCGATTGGCGCCAGGCAGGTTTGCTGTGGTGGCTATGGGCGCCATTCCTGCTCGGCGTGGCCATCGACAGCGCAGCGCTGCACAGCTTGGTCAGCGCCGCCGATCTCGCCCGCCAGCTATTCATCTTCGCTTTTGTCGGGGTGGTATTTGGCGCCGCGCGGGAGCCCGTTGCGCGGCGGGTGGGATGTTGGACGCTGCTGGCAGTGGCGGGGGCGATCCTGGCCTATAGCTTGGTCCAGACCCTGCCGACCTTGACTTCCGGCTGGACATACGCCGCTGCGCGCACGCTGAAGGGCAAAAGCTTCGCAGGAGGCTTCAACGCCAACGAGGTCTGTTTTGCCGCACTGGCCGCGTTGATCGCGGGCTATGGCGAATATCTGGTGCCACGCTGGATTTCACTGGCGATGATGGCGCTGCTCGGCTTGTGCTCGATGTTGCTGGGCGCCCGGGCACCGGGGATGGCATTGGTCGCTGGCACGGCGGCCAGCGCCATGATCGTGCGCTTACCGATCTGGGCAGCCTGCGCGCATCACCGCTGGTTGGGTGCGGCGGCTATGGCGCTGGTGATCGGCGGGATCGTGGCGGCATTTTTGAGCCAGATCGACGCCATCGCTCATTCGTCCTTCGCCGCGCAGCTCGCCGGGCGGGCCGCGCTATGGCAGATTGCATGGGGTGCCTGGCCGCAGCAGCCGCTGTTCGGCTTTGGCCCGGATATGTTCCAGGCCGTCATCCATGCCAATCTCGGCAAGGCCCATTTCAGCAGCAAGGATGAATTCGCGTCGCTTTACGCGCTGCGCTCCGGCGGTTTTCATAACATCTGGTTAAGCGTGCTGGTCGAACGCGGCACGGTCGGGCTGGTCGGGCTGTTCGGGTCGTGGTGCCTGCTTTTCGGCTTTGCCCTCTATCGGGGCGGTGAACTGCCGCAGCCACGGCGGTTTGTCCTGTTCGCATTGCTGATCAGCCTGTTTTTGCGCGGAATGGTCGAGCTGGCAGGCCTGTTCGACGACGCCGATGGCCCGATCAACCAGATCATCATGATGGCGCTCGGCCTGACGCTGCCGTGGTTTGCGCCGGCCTTCAGTTCCCGCGTCATTAGCTCGCCCCCATTTGCGGCGCGCGATCTTGCGGCCCAGGCCGCTGCTCAAACCCCCGCATCCGGGTGACCGATAAACGCGTCAAGCTGCTGGGCGGCATCCTCGGTTTCACGCTGGTTTCGCGGGTCACGGGGATCCTGCGCGAGACGATCATCGCCGCAGGCTTCGGATTTTCACGCGCGACCGATGGCTTTTATCAGCTTGCGGCCACGCCGACCTATCTCATCACCTTTTTGGGCGGGCCTTTTACGACGGCTTACATCGCCTGGTCGCACCGCGATGACGCGCCTCAGGAAAGTTTGCGTATCGCTATCCTGTCGCGCTGGCTGGCGATCGCCACGGGGCTGCTGAGCGCTGCGTTGCTGGCCGTGGCGCTCGGGCTGCAATGGGGGACCGCAGGCGTTGATGCGAAATTTCTGCCGCCGCTGCTGATGGCGCTGGCTTGCGCGGCAACCGGGGTCATCGGGCTGACCACGGCGGTGGCCAATGCCCGGTCGCATTTCGTGCAGGCGCAGGGCGTGCTGTTCGTCAACAATGCCGGCTTCGTATTGCTGCTGGGAATCGCCGCGTTCGTGCTGCGGCATCGAACCCAATCGGGCGGAGTGGAACTGGCGCTGACCGGCGCTTTTGCCGGGGCAGCGGCGGTCGCTGCCGGTTATGGCTGGCGGGTGATCCGTCAGCAGCGGACCGCGACATATTCGCCCCCGCAGCACGCCGCCGCTCGCGTTTCGGCTCGCCGCACCTTCCTGCCGATGCTGGGGATGGCGGGTATGGAAACCATGGGGTTTCTCGCCTCGCAGGCCGTGGTGTTGTGGCTGGCGGCGCATTCGGGGACGGGGGTAACTTCGGCAGGATCGCTGGCGCAGCGGATTGCGCTGACCGCCAATGGCCTGGTGATCGGTCCGCTCGCCAATGTCGCGATGGTGCGCCTGATGCAGCTTCCGCCCGACGCGGCGCGTGCACACCTGCTGCGCGTTGCCGGGCTGACGCTGGCGGGGCTGGCGATGACCGCCGTCATCATCAGCGCGGGCGCAGCGCTGGTCGGACGGTACAGCCATGTCGTGACCGTGACATTACTGTGCCGCCTGATCCCAGCTTATGCTGTCTGGCTGGTGGCGCAGGGCGCGAATATCATGCTGAACCGGCTGTCCTTCGCGCAGCGAACGGCCCGGACTTATACATATGTGACGCTGGCGGGATATGCGCTGGCCAATGCCGCGCGCTACATTGTCTGGCACAGCGCCGGATTTGGCGCGGCCATTGCGGCCGGTGCCGTTGTCGAACTGATGGCGACGCTGGTCATCCTGGCGGAGGCGGGCAGGCGGCACGCGCCTGCGGTTTCGCCCATCGTCGCAGCCCCCGTGCCGTCGTCATGAGCGGCAGCGCCGAACCACTGATTATCGCTACCGAGGCTGCTGGTTCCGGGATGGGACGCTTTGCAGTGGAGCTGGCCAATGCGCTGGAGGCCGCCGGCCATCCGGTGACGATGGTGGCGCGTGCGCAGCCCTATCCGCTGGCCATATCCCGACAAGTGATCGTCTCGCCGCCAATCTCCCCCGCTGGCTGGCGCAAGGTGCTGGAGCTGGCGCGCCAGTCGCTGAGTATCGCGGCGGCGGTGCTGGCTCGGACCGGGCCGCGCCGCCCGTTGCTGCTGATCCACATCGCCCCGACCGTCCCGGCCAGCCTGGCGCCGATCCTTGCCGCGCGATGCAGGCGCGCGCGCATTGTGCTGAGCCTGCATGATTTCTATCCGCATACACCGCGTTTCCCATGGGCTTTGCGCGGGCTCGAAAGATGGCTCTACCGCGCCGCCTATCGCCGTTGCGACTTGATCGTCACCAATAATGCCGCGCAGAGCCAGCGCCTGATCGCCGAGGCCAAGGTGCCGGAGCGGCGGGTGCGCACGCTTTTTCACGGGCCATTCGTGGTCACCGGGCTGGAGCGCGGACCGCCACGCACCGAGTTGTGCCTGCTGGTTTTCGGTTCGCTGCGCCCGAACAAGCGTGTGCTTGAATCGATTTGCGCCTTGCGGCAATTGCGCGCGGAGGGCGTCAACGTCGCCCTGCGTATCGTCGGCGCGCCCCGGCGCGAGGATGCCGCCTATTGGGCGCGTTGCCAGGTCGAAATCCCGGCGGACGACAGCGGGTTCGACATCCAGCCCCGCTTCATTGCCGATGACGAACTGGCCGCAGTGCTGTCGGGTGTGGATGCCATGCTGTGTCCCTATGTGGGCTTTGATTCGCAAAGCGGCGTCGCGGTCACGGCGGTTTCCAACGCGATCCCGGTGATCGCCACCGTTGCGGTGCGTGTTGCCCATGTCGAACTCGGCAGCGCGCCCTGGCCGCAGGTTGCGGACGATGCCGATGCCGCAGCGATTGCAGCGGCTGTACGCGGCTTTGTCGCCATTGCGGCGCCGCTGCGGCAGGCCTTTGCGGATGATTTGCAAAGCCGATTCCTGGCGGCGGCAGGCTGGGGGACGCTGGCAGCGCACTATGGCGAGGCGATGCGCGAACTGGAGTTCTGGCGATGATGAGCCGGGCGGTACTGGCGGCAGTCGGCGCGGCCGCCATGACCGCATCTCCAGCATGGGCTGCGGGCGACCCTTTTGCCCGTGCTTGTTCAACCACGCCCATATTTGCCGAAAATTTCACCGCAGCGGATATCGGTGCGCGCTGGACGACGATCGTCCATCCCGCCACAACGAATGCCAATGCAGAGCTGCAGGCCTATCGGCAAAGCGCGGTCACGACCGGGCCGGGCGGCCTGCGGATCACCGCCAGCCGGAGCGGCGGCGGTTATAATTCGGGCCGCATCGCCAGCATCGCGACATTTCGCTATGGCTGCTTCGATATTGTCGCGGCGATGCCGACGGGGCGCGGATTGTGGCCAGCGTTGTGGCTGCGCACGCCTTACGGCCTGCCGATCGACGGCGAGATCGACATCATGGAAGGCTTCGGCTCGCATCCGGGATTGTTCCAGAGCACACTGCATCATTGGGCAGTGGGTGTGCATCACGGCTTTGCCTGCACCCGGATCGGCGACGTGCGATCCTCCGCCTTCGGGCTGTCCTCCACCTGTGGCTGGCAACCCCGCTGGTGGGCTGGCGATTTCGTCACCATGCCGCATCATTACGGGCTGATCTGGACCCCGCAGGCGGTGACATGGCTGATCGATGGCCAGGTCTATTACACAATCCGCGACGCCGTTCCGGACCGTGCGATGGCCATCCAGCTCAATCTGGCGGTCGGCGGTGTCTTCGACGGCGCACCGGGCGCCGCCACGCTCTTTCCCGCGGCCATGACCGTCCGCTCGGTCACGGTCTGGCGCTTGCGCGAAAGGTTGCGCTAATTTCGCGATGCAGCCGGGGTCCACACCTGCATCGTCCGGCCGCGCATGGCATCGGTGACGCCCAGAAAAGTTGCGGTGATCGCCATCAGGATCTGCCAGCCGGTGGCAAAGCCCGGCAAACCGGCGCTGCCCGCGACCGCGAACAGGGACAGTCCCCCCAGCAGCAGCGCCAGCCCCAGAAAATGCCCGCCCAGCGCCAATGCCCCGGCCAGCAGCGTCACCCCCAGCGCCAGCGGCACCAGTCCAAGCCAGCGGACCAGCTTGTGCGAGACATATTTGTAGATATCCAGCGCGCCATAACTGGCCGACAAGCGCGGCCACAGGACGCGGTGGGTGTTGAAGGCGCGGCAGGCGATGCGGCGTTTGCGGCGGAATTCGTCACTGGCAACCGTCGCGTTTTTCTCATAGCCCACCACCTGGGAAGAATGGATCAGGCGAAATCCGGCGAAGGTCACCGCCAGCGAGGCGGTCATGTCATCCAGCAAATCGGCGCGCACTTCTGGGTATAGGGCGCGGCGGATCGCGAAAATCGAGCCATCGGCGCCCATGATCGAGCCGACGCGCGATTCCTGCCGCTTGATGGTTTCCTCCAGCCGCCAGTAAAACCCGCCAGCGCGGGCCGTCGCCCCGGCATCATTGTTGATATAGCGCAAGCTGCCAGCCACGCCGCCGACTCCGGGATCGCTGAACAGGTGCAGCAGCGGCGCGATCGAAGCCGGATCGAGAATGACATTGGCGTCGGTGAAAATCACGATCTCGCCGCGCGCTTCGCTCACCATGTGGCGCATTCCCGATGCCTTTCCCGCGCGCTCGCGGCTGTCGATGACCCGGACGACGTCACCCGCCTGCTTCAGCAGCGCGACGGTTTGATCGGAACTGCCATCGGAATAGGCGATCATCTCGATGTCGGGCCAGGCCTGCTGGATCGCGCGCAGATTGGCGATCTTGTGGGGCAGGGCCAGCGCCTCGTTATAAGCGGCAAAAACCAGCGTGGCGCTGACTGGAGCCAGGGTCGCGTCCGCTGCCCCTGACCGGGCCGCCGATGCCTCATGCGACGCAACCCCCAACGAAAGCGGCACCGTCCGCAGCGCCCGCAAGCTGACCACATAGGTCAGGTACGGGTGCAGGAACAGCAGCAAGCAAACCAGCGAAACCCCAAAAAATGCATTTGCCATAGTTGTTTAGCCCCCGAATTTATACTTATCAGATCGCGGTGCGAGAGGGATAGCTAATTCGCGCCGGATGAGGGGTCGGGGGCATATTTCTTTGCAAACCGAGGGAATCAGGCTAACAGCGCGACGTTGTTCGGACGTTTAGCCATAACTATCCCAAATTGTCGAAATCGACGCTGGAGGGCGCGCCGCGCTTGACCTGTCGGGATAGATCAACAATGGGGTCTCGGGGACGGGCTGCAACAGATTTATGTCAAACCTCTGCGCAGCGCGCACCCGCGTCAGCGCAGAGCAGGGGGTCCGACCGGAGTCGCGAATGATCAAGATCGTCCAGGTTGCGCTACAGCGCCCGCTGACGTTCATCGTCATGGCCATTTTGATCGCGGTGATGGGCATCGTCGCAATGCTGCGAACCCCGGTCGATATCTTCCCCAATATCGGCATTCCGGTGGTCGCGGTGGCCTGGAGTTATGCTGGCCTGCCGCCGCAGGACATGTCGGACCGCATCATCACCCCTTACGAACGCGTGCTGACCACCACCGTCAACGATATCGAGCATGTCGAGAGCCAGTCGTTCCAGGGCATGGGTATCGTCAAGATCTACTTCCAGCCGGGCGCCGATATCCGCATCGCTACGGCCCAGGTCACCTCGATTTCGCAGACCGTGCTGCGGGCAATGCCGCCGGGCACGACGCCGCCGCTGATCCTCAACTACAATGCCTCGACCGTGCCGATCATCCAGCTCGCCTTGTCGGGGCGGGGCTTGACCGAACAGCAGTTGTTCGATCTCGGACAGAACCAGATCCGCCCGCAACTGGTGACCGTGCCCGGCCTCGCTATGCCTTATCCTTCAGGCGGCAAGCTGCGCCAGGTCCAGGTCGATCTCAATCCGCTGGCGCTAGAATCAAAGGGGCTATCGGCGCAGGACGTTGCCAATGCCATCGCCGCGCAAAACCAGATCAACCCCGCCGGTTTCATGAAGGTCGGCCCGGTCCAGTACAGCGTGCGCCTGAATAACGCGCCCAGCACGATCGAAGGCTTGAACGATTTACCGGTCAAGGTGGTCAACGGCGCGACGATTTACATGCGCGATGTCGCCTATGTCCGCGACGGCAATCCGCCACAGACAAACATCGTCCATGTCGGCGGCAACCGCTCGGTATTGCTGACGGTGCTAAAAAATGGCGCGACATCCACCCTGGCCATCATCGACGGGGTGAAGCAACTGTTGCCCAGAATCACCACCGGCCTGCCCGCGTCATTGCAGGTGCTGACGATCGGCGACCAGTCGGTGTTCGTGAAAGCGTCGGTAACCGGCGTTGTCCGCGAGGGGTTGATTGCGGCGGCCCTGACCTCCTTGATGATCCTGCTGTTCCTGGGCTCGTGGCGTTCGACCATCATCATCGCCTTGTCGATCCCGCTGTCGATCCTGGTGGCGATCGCGACGCTGGCGGCTTTCGGTCAGACGATGAATACCATGACGCTGGGCGGGCTGGCGCTGGCGGTGGGCATTCTGGTCGACGAAGGCACGGTCACGATCGAGAGCATCAACTGGCATCTCGAACAGGGCAAGGGCGTGATCGAGGCGATCATGGATGGCTCGGCGCAGATCGTCACGCCGGCTTTCGTGTCGCTGCTGTGCATCTGCATCGTGTTCGTGCCGATGTTCCTGCTGCCGGGAGTGGCGGGTTTTCTGTTCGTGCCGATGGCGCTGTCGGTGGTGTTCGCGATGATCGCCTCGTTCATCCTGTCGCGCACGCTGGTGCCGACCATGGCGATGTACCTTTTGAACCCGCACGATCCAGACCATGCTTCGGACGCGCATCGCGGCCATGTCCTCCACCGTTTCCAGCAGGGTTTCGAGCAAAAATTCGAGCGGGTGCGGCTGGTCTATGTCAGCTTGCTGCGCCGCGCGCTCGCCACCGGACGCCCGTTCCTGATCGGTTTTCTGGGCGTCGTGGCGTGTTCGTTCCTGTTGTTTCCGTTGCTCGGCAGCACGTTCTTTCCCTATGTCGATTCAGGGCAGATCCAGATGCATGTGCGGGTACCGATGGGGGCCCGGATCGAGGATACCTCGGCCCGTTTCGGCGCCATCACCGCCGCCATCCGCCAGATCATCCCCGCCGATGACCTGAACACCGTGGCTGACAATATCGGCCTGCCGGTCAGCGCGATCAACGTCATCTATAACAACAGCGGCACCATCGGCCAGCAGGACGGCGACATCCTGATCGGGCTGAAAGAAGGGCATCAGCCGACCGAGAAAATGATCACGACGCTGCGGCGCGAGTTGCCTGGGCGCTTTCCGGGCACGACATTTTCCTTCCTGCCCGCCGACATCACCAGCCAGATCCTGAACTTCGGTTCACCCGCGCCGATCGACGTGCAGGTTACCGGCCGCAATGCCAAAGCGGTCCGCGCCTATGCCGACATGCTGCTGCCCAGAATATCGGCGATTCCCGGCATAGCCGATCCGCGCATCCAGCAGCCGGCATCGGCCCCGCAATTCAACGTCAACGTCGATCGTTCGCGGATCGGCCAGTATGGGTTGACCGAGCGGGACGTGACCAACAGCCTGTCGACCTCGCTGGCGGGATCGTCGCAAGTCGCGCCGGTGTTTTTCGTCAGTCCGCAAAACGGCGTGTCCTATGCGGTCGTCGCGCAGGCGCCCGAATATCTCGTCCAGTCGCTGAACCAACTGGGCAATTTGCCGATTTCCAGCACCGGCGGAACGACGACAGAACCGTTGAGCGGGCTGGCAACGCTGGAACGCTCGGCTACCGTGCCAGTTGTGTCGCATTACAACATCCAGCCGGTCATCGACATTTACGCGACCACCCAGGGCCGCGACATGGGCGCTGTCGGCGGTGACATCCAGGCGGCGATCAAATCGCTGGCCAAAGCGCAACCCAAAGGCGTGACCGTCGTCATGCGCGGGCAATACGAGACGATGAACAAGGCGTTCTCGGGGCTTGGGCTGGGGCTGGCTGCGGCGATCGTGCTGGTCTATTTGCTGATCGTGGTCAATTTCCAGAGCTGGGCCGATCCGTTCGTGATCATCACCGCCTTGCCGGCGGCGCTGGCGGGGATCGTCTGGACGCTGTTCATCACCGGCACGCCGTTATCGGTGCCGGCGCTGACCGGATCGATCATGTGCATGGGCGTCGCCACCGCCAACTCGATCCTGATGGTCAGTTTCGCGCGCGAACAACTGGAGGAGACCGGTGATTCCGTCGCGGCGGCGCTGAATGCCGGTTACGTCCGTTTCCGGCCGGTGCTGATGACTGCGCTGGCGATGATGATCGGCATGATCCCGATGGCACTGGGGCTGGGCGAAGGCGGCGAGCAGAATGCCCCGCTGGGCCGCGCGGTGATCGGCGGGCTGCTGTGCGCGACCATCGCCACGTTGTTCTTCGTGCCCACGGTGTTCAGCATCGTGCACCGCCATCGCGGGCGGCGCGGCGGCACCGATCCCGCAGAAATCGCCCACGCTTCCTCCCCGGCGGAGCCCCAACCTCACCATGCTTGACACCCCACGCCCGTCTGCCACTCCGCAAGGTGGCGCCCCTGCGGCAACAGCCCCGGATACCCAGGACCAGGGCCCCGACAGTGCCGCCCTGAAAAAATGGGGGATCATTGCCGCGTTGTGCGCGCTGGCGATCGCCGGGATCGGCATCATCAGCCGCATCCATTCGAACGATGCCTTGCGCAGCACCGCCGCGCAGGCCGCGATTCCCGATGTGACCGTGGTTTCGCCCAGTCGCCCGCAAAACAACCCGCTGGTGCTGCCCGCCAATATCCAGGCCTATAACAGCGCCGCGATATTCGCGCGCACCAACGGCTATGTCCGAAAATGGCTGGTCGACATCGGCCAGAGGGTCAGCAGCGGCCAAGTCCTGGCGACGCTGGACGCCCCCGATCTCGACCAGCAACTGGCGCAGGCACGGGCCGATTACCAGACCGCGCTGGCCAACCAGCACCTGGCCGAGATCACTGCGCGGCGCTGGACGACGATGCTGGCGCAGGACGCGGTATCGCGCCAGGAAAGCGATGAAAAAACCGGCGACCTGGAGGCCAAGCGCGCCTTGTCCAACGCATCGCTGGCCAATGTCCGGCGGCTGCTGGCGCTGGAAGGCTTTACCCGGCTGACCGCGCCATTTTCGGGAGTGGTCAGCAGCCGCGCCACCCAGATTGGCCAGTTGGTCGTCGCCGGTAATGCCGCGTCGGCGCCGCTGTTCACGATTTCCGACACGCACCGGATGCGCATCTATGTGCGCGTGCCGCAAGGCCAGATCGCCCAGGTGCAAAACGGCGCGAGTGCGACCATCACCCTGCCCGAATATCCGGGGCGCAAATACACCGCCGTGCTTGTCCACAATTCAGGCGCGGTGGACCAGCAATCGGGATCGGTGCTGATCGAACTCCAAACCGACAATATCGACGGCGCGCTGAAGCCCGGCGCCTTTGCCGAGGTCAGCTTCGATCATAATGGGGGCGGGGGCGGCGATCTGACCTTGCCGGGCAGCACGGTGCTGTACACCAACAATGGTCCGGCGGTGGCGGTTGTCAACGGACATGGCCGGGTCACTGTCAAACCGATCAGGATCACCCGCGACGCCGGTGCGACAGTGTCGATTGCTGGCCTCTCGCCCAGCGACCGCATCATCGACACCCCGCCCGATTCGATCCGCAACGGCGACCAGGTCCGCGTCGCCAACACGCTCAAAGGCGTGCCGAATGCGAGTTAAAGCGTGCTGCCGTCAATCCGCATCGCCAACAAAACCCGTCTACCCTGAGCTTGTCGAAGGGCTGCACTTCTTGCTTCGGACTGGGCGAGCAGCACGAAGTAAAGGACAATGCTTCGACAAGCTCAGCACGGACGGGGTGTGGCGCAGATTTAGCGCAAGCTGCTCCAGGCTGGCGTTGCCGGCGCTGATATTTCTTTCCGGCTGTTCGCTGGCTCCCGCCTATCACCCCCCGGCGATTTCGGTGCCCGCCCAGTATAAGGAGGCCTCAGCCCAGCCACTTCCCGGCTGGACAACTGCCAGCCCGATGGACGCCGGTGCGCGCGGACAGTGGTGGGAAGCGTTCCACGATCCTGTCCTCGACGATCTGGAAACCCGCGCGGTGGCGGCAAGCCCGACATTGGCGGCGGCACTGGCCCGCTATGATCAGGCGCGCGCGCAGGTCGGCGTCGCCACCGCCGCGCAGGTTCCCGAGATCGATGCCCTGGGCACCGCCAGCCGCGACCGCGTCTCGGCCCATGCACCGGGCAATATTACCGGCCATTCGGTAACCTATAATTCGTTCGAACTGGCCGGCACGCTCAATTACGAAGTCGACTTGTGGGGCCGCATCCGCAACACCGTGACAGCGGCGCGTGCCAATGCCGCCGCCAGTAACGACGACCTCGCCTCGGCCCGGCTCAGCTTGCAGGCGGCAGTGGCCGACAGCTATGTCCAGTTGCGCGGGCTCGATGCGCGGGCCGAATTGCTGCGCCGCACGGTCGATGCCTATAAGCGCGCTTATGAGCTGACCAGCACCCGCCATGCAGGCGGCATCGCGGCGGGTATGGACGTCAGCCGGGCAAGATCGACGCTGGCATCGGCGCGGGCGCAGGTTGCCGATGTCGCTAACCAGCGGGCTGCGGATGAACACCAACTGGCGGCGCTGGTCGGCGCTGTTACCGCCGATTTCACGATTCCACCCCGGCTGGAGGCGATCCCGCTGCCAGCCATTCCAGCCAGCCAGCCATCGACATTGCTGCAACGCCGCCCCGATATTGCTGCGGCAGAGCGGCGGATGTATGCGCTGAACGCCCAGATCGGTGTCGCCCGCGCCGCGCTGTTTCCCGATATCACGCTGGGGCTGGCGGCTGGCTTTCAGACCACTGTGGGCGCGCTGATCAGCGCCCCGACAAGCTTTTGGACGCTGGGTCCGGCAGAGGCACTGGCGCCGATTTTCGACGGCGGCCGACGGCGGGCGCAGGTGCGGCTGACGCGCGCGCAATACGATGAGGCGGCTGCCAATTACCGCAACACCGTGCTGAACGCCTTTCGCGATGTCGAGGATGGGCTGGCGGCGCTGCACCATTTGTCCGACGAAGAGCTGGAGCAGCGTGACGCGGCGACCTCGGCGCAGCGCACCAGCGATCTCGCGCTGATTCGCTACCGCGACGGAGCCGCCGATTATCTGGAAGTGGTGACCGCGCAAACCGAAGCCCTGACCGCGCAAGTGACGCTGATCAACCTGGAGACGCAGCGGCTGCGCAGCCATATCGCGCTGGTGCTGGCGCTTGGCGGAGAGGCTGACACCCGCCACACCGACACGGGAGCAACCATCCCCGCCGCGCGTTGATCCTGCAACTGTCGGGAGAGTGCGGTGATGGCAATTACTGGGGCGTTACTGGGTATCAGCGAGTTCACCACCATGCCGTGGTCGTTCGAGCAGGATCTCGCCACCTACGCGGCCAGCGGTGCCGATGCGATCGAGGTCGTGGAGGCCAAGCTCGATCCGGCGCGCTTTGCCGAGCAGATGGCGGCGATTGCTGACGCGGGGCTGACGATCAGCGGCGTCCAGCCCAAGGTGCGCACTTTCTTCGCGAGCCGGATGACGCCCGAACCGGCGGCACTGGCGGACCGCACCGCGTGTTTGCGGCAATCGATTGAGCGGCTGGGGCGGTATGCGCCGGGGGTACCGTTCATCACCAATACCGGCGCTCATCCACGCGGCGATATGGCCGAGGCGATGCGGGTGGTCGCGGTACAATTGCGCGAACTGGCGCGGGTCGCGGCGGACAACGGCGTACGGCTGGCGCTGGAACCGCTCAACCCCACCTCGGTCAATGCCGAAAGCGCGATCTGGACGGTCGATCAGGCATTGACCGTGATTGCGGAGGCTGGCCGCGATGAAGTCGGCATCTGCCTCGATTACTGGAATATCTGGCAGAACGCCGACATCGAGGCGGCGATTGCCCGCGCGGGCGACCGCATCTTTACCGTGCAGGCCAGCGATTGGCGGGTGCCGCGCTCGTTTGCCGACCGGATCGTCCCCGGTGACGGGGTCATTCCCTTGGCGCGGCTGATCGCGGCGACGCATGCCGCCGGGTTTCGCGGGGCTTATGTGACCGAAATCTTTTCCATCGACGTCGCCGATTCGCTGTATGAAGGCGATCTTGCTGCCGTGGTCACGCGCTCTCTGGCGGGGATGCGCGGGGCGTGCCACGCGGCTGGAATTGATGGAAATGCCCATCCAGGTCCGCGATGAGCGCCGCCTCTGCTGCCTCCCACACCAGCCGGGTGGCCGCGACATCGCGTGGCTGCCATGTTTCAGGCGGACGCGGCGCGGGATCGCGATAACCCAGCAATTCCAGATGCGGGCCGCCGCCGCGCGGATTGAGCGGGACAACATCGACGTGCGGATCGGGCAATCCATCCAGCGCAGCCTGCGCCGGACCGTGATTAAGCGTGCGCGCGCCCACCGATAACCCGCGTGACTGATAGAACGCCAGACTGGCCGCGACATCGCGCACGACGATGGCGCTGTGATCGATGGCCAGCGGGCGTGGGACATCATCCTGAAAGGCCAGCAGTTCGAGCGGATGGCCCTCGGGATCGCGGAATTTGACTGCGCGGACGCTGCCGTTAGCGGGCGGCAACTGCACCGGACCGCTGGCGGAAATCGCCCGGCCCCCGGCGGCCAGAACCCGCGCCGAGGCAGCGGATATATCGGTGGTGATCATCGCGAAATGCTGGAAAAATCGGTCGTCCGAGGCGGCGGGGGTGGGGTAGGATCGACCGGGGGGATCGAACTGGTCGATCTCCAGCGCTTGTCCCGCCAGCGCCAGAATGGTCCGCCACCCGCTGCCCAACACGCCCAGCAGCGCCATCTCGTCCACGGAGATCGGCTCAACCCCAACCCGCTTGAAACCCAGCGCCGCACAGTAAAACCCGGCCAGCGCAGCAGCGTCGTGGCTGACCAGCCGGATCGCGATCAGCCGCTCGAATTGCGTCATACCAGCGCGAGGCCCCGCATGTTGATGTCGATCGCCATCAGGCTGTGCGAGACGCAGAGGAACAGTCGCGCCAATTTATACCCGCCAAAGCATAGATTGCCCACCGTCGCCGGGGTGTGGATGCACCCCAGCAGCGTGCCATCGGGCGCATGGCAATGGACGCCGTCGCCCGCGCTCAGCCACAAATTGCCCGCTTCATCGACCGCCATGCCATCGCAATAACCGGGCGAGACCACGGTGAACTGCGTCTCCTCGCCGATGCTGCCGTCGCGCTCGATGGTAAATTGGCGCAGGCTGCGTTGCGGCTGGGCGGCGAACTGATCGCCGGTTTCGCTGACATACAGCCGCCGCTCGTCGGGCGAAAAGGCCACGCCGTTGGGTCCCGTCAGGCTGGTGATCATCGCCACCGGCTCACCGCCGTTCGCAGCGATCCGATAGACAGCGGGGGTGTTTTCGGATGGCGCTTTGGTGCCCTCGAAATCGGTCTCGATGCCGTAAATGGGATCGGTGAACCACACCGAACCATCCGAATGGCAGGCAATGTCGTTGGGCGAATTGAGCCGCCGTCCCTGGTAGCGCTCGGCCAGCACTGTCTCGCTGCCATCGCGTTCCCGGCGCAGCACCGCCCGGCGCCCGTGCGAACAGGTCAGCAATCGCCCCTGGCGATCGCGGGCATGGCCGTTGGCATGATCGGAGGGCTGGCGATAGGCTGAAACCCCCGCATCCTCGCGCCAGCACCATTCGCGATTGCCGGGGACATCGCTGAACACCAGCATGTCATGCTCGGCGAACCACACCGGCCCTTCGGTCCAGCCAAAGCCATCGCCCAGCACCTCCAGCCGCGCATTGCCCAGGATCATCCGCCGGAAACGATCATCGTGGATGGTATAGCGGGGTTCGCTGGCCGAGATCATGGCTTATGCCGAGGCTGACCGGCGATCACCTTCCCGTCTATCCTGAGCTTGTCGAAGGACTGCCTTCTTCTTCGCACACCGTCGAAGCAAGAAATGCAGTCCTTCGACAAGCTCAGGATTGACGGAAGAAGAAGACTCACGATCACCGCCTGAGGTTAACGGATGTGACAAGGCGTGCGGACGGGATCGACGTGCAATTGGACGGTCATCAGCACTGCGGGCTGGTCGCCGACGGTGCCGGAGCGATGGCCCTGCCGCCCGTCACGCGCCACGCAGCCCTGATCCTCGCCGAACGAAAACTCGCCCGGTCCCTGTTCGATGCGCGTCCCATCCATGCTTTCGATAAACCAGCGGCCCGACAGCACGACGATCCATTGCGGTGCCGGGTTTTCATGCCATTCGCCGACCCAGCCAACCGGTTGCACGGTGAACACCACGGTGGCGTCGCTGCGCGGCTGTTTGTTGCTCCACTGCGGGTCGGCGGGGCCGATGCTTTGGGCCTGGTATTGGGTCAGTTGGCATTGCTGCTGGTGGCTGACGCCATCGCCATCGACCCACAAATGCCAGTAGGGAACGTGGGGTTGCGGGCCAAGATCACTCATGGCGCGGTGCTCCCGTAGGGATGCGTGGATGCCAGCGGATTGGCCAGCAGGTCGCGGGCATGCGAGCCATCAGGGCCGAACGCGAGCAGCAGCAAAGCTCCTCCGAGCGCAAAGTTCTTGAGAAAATCCCAAAAAAGATTGCGTCCCTGACCATCGGCACGGCTCCAGAAATCGCCCGGTTTCCAGAATTGCTTGAACAACACCGCCGTGATCGCGCAATAGGCCGCCAGCACGACTGCGCCCAGCCGATCGGCAAAGCCGGTGATGATCGCCAGCGAGGTAAACAGCTCGATTCCCAGCCCGCACAGAATCACCAGCACCGCCAGCGGCTTCGGCTTGAACACGCTACGGCATTGGCCCACCGCGCCCTGAAAATTAAGCAGTTTGTCGAGCGCACTGAACGGCAGGAACAACGCCACCGTCATCAGCCGCAAGGCCAGCACGCCGATCATGCGAGCCGCCGGGCGATGATATCGGCGACGCGCAAGGCATTGGCGATGATCGTCAAGGTGGGGTTGACCGCCGCAATCGACGGGAAAAAACTGGCATCGGCGAGGTACAGATTATCGACCTCATGCGCCCGGCAATCGAGGTTCAGCACCGATGTTGCCGGATCGCTGCCGAACTTCGCGGTGCCCGCCTGATGCGCCGTACCCGGCAAGCCGATGTCCTGCCCCAGATAGAGCGAGCGTTCGAGCAGCAACGCAGTGTAACCGCTGCGATCCAGCACTTGCTTGAGCTTGGCCTTGAGCCGTTCCAGCGCCTCCGGGTTGGTCGGCCGCAGATCGAGATGCACCTCGCCGCCCTGGTAATAGATGCGATTGGCCGGGTCGGGCAGATCCTCTGCCTGCAACCAGAAGTCGAGCGAATGGCGGGCGATTTCCGAAAACGGCAGACCCGGCAGCCATTCCAGCCACAAGGGCAGGACCTCAGCCTTGATCTGTTCGGTATGGCTGGTGGCCATCAACTGCACCAGCCCGAGCGGATATTCCCAATCGTCGCTGCCGAAGTAGAAATCGCTGAACGCCAATGTCTTTTGAAACACCGTGTCGCTAGGTTGGCGCATGACCGCCATCAGCACGCTCATTTCATGGCGCATGTAATTGCGTCCGACCAGGTCCGAGCCATTGGCAAGGCCCGCAGGATGCGCGTCACAGGCGGAGCGCAGCAGCAGCAGCGCGGAGGACAAGGCGCCCGCCGCGATCACGAAAATATCGGCGCGGTAATGCTCCACCGCGCCATTGCGGGTGACTTCGACCGCTTGCACCGTCTTGCCTGAGGGGTCGGTCAACAGCCGGCTGACATAGGCCCCGGTCAGCAGGGTTACGTTGTCATGTTCGGCCAGCATCGGGTCGATGCAGATCACTTGCGCATCGGCCTTGGCGTTGAGCGGGCAGGGGAAACCGTCGTAATAGCTGCAACGGATACAGGGGCTGGTGGGCGTGGGCTTGCCGTTTACCTCGTCCAGCCTGATGCCCAGCGGGATGTGAAACGGCTTCAAGCCGATGTCGGTCAGCGCATCCGACAGCTTCGCGATATTTGGCTCATGGCTGACCGGCGGGCGCGGATAAGGGGCGCGGGACCACGGCTCCAGCGGGTCCTCGCCGCGCGCGCCATGGACCTCGAACAAATCTTCGGCGGCCTGGTACCACGGCTCGAACGCGGCGTAATCGAGCGGCCATGCGGGCGAAATTCCACCCGCATGCACCACCTCGCCAAAATCGCGCTCGCGCATACGGAACAAGGCGCCGCCATAGACCTTGGAATTTCCGCCGACGACATAATGCAATTGCGGTGCGAAAGCTCTGCCAGCCTTGTCGATCCAACGCTCCTGCGCCTGATAGCGGCCGTGAACGAACACCGCCTCCGACGACCAGTTTGCCTCCTCGCGCGGCAGATAATCGCCGCGTTCCAATATCAGGATGCGCTTGCCGGTTTTGGCCAGGCTGTGGGCGAGCGACGCGCCGCCGGGGCCGCTGCCCACGACGATGACATCATAATGATCGTGGATCGGTTCGGCTGGGGTCAATGCGCACCTTGAAACGGCATTTTGGGAATCTGCACTTTGGGAATCTGGATTTTGAGCGACGGAGAGGTTTGTGATTACCGCTTTCGCCTGACGGTCACAACACCTTGGCGAGCGAATGGTTCAGCACTTTCCCACGTCTTCACCTTCGGGCACAAGCCCCGCCATGTTCAGGCTGAAACCGATCCATTTGACCAGCATCCCGACGATGATGATTGCGCTGCCCGCCTTGTGGTTTGCGCTGGCCTATGGCGGGCTGCCACATTTGTGGAGCCATCACGAGCGCAAGCTGATGGCGTCGCGTACGCAGATCGTCGCTTATACCTCGCAGGATATCCCCGGCGACCCGATCAATCTGCGCCTCCACGGCGATGCGCCAGCGATCGCCTGTGCGTTCGCACATGCCGGCTGGTCGCGGGCGGAAGATGTCTCGCTGCGCAGCGGCATCAAGATCGGCGCCAGCGTTTTGTTCGACCGTCCCTATCCCGATGCGCCGGTCAGCCCGCTTTATGTCGATGATCGTATGCAGGACCTGGCGTTCGAGCACGCCGAAGGCAAAAGCGCCGACAAGCGTCACCACGTCCGCTTCTGGCAAGTCGCGCCGAACGACTGGCTGGGCGCGGCGACTTATGATCGAGGCGTCGGGTTCAACCTGTTCACGCTCCAGATCACTCATCATATCGGCCGCGATGTCGACCGCGACCGCGATCTGGTGGCTGCATTGATCCTGGCCAGCGGCGGCAGGGCAGACGGGGTGATGGCGTCCGGCGTGCGGCGCGACCAGTGGCACCGCAATGGCGGCGGTGACCGCTATCGCACCGATGGCGAGATCAGGATGTTCCAATTGGGCAGCGCCTGCCGGTGAAGCCGGAACATCATATCCTGGCGCACCGCGGCCCGATCACAGCTTCGGCAGCGTGACCCCGCGCTGGCCCATGTATTTGCCGGCGCGATCGGCATAGCTGGTCTCGCAAGGTTCATTGCCTTGCAGGAACAGGAACTGGCAGGCGCCCTCATTGGCGTAAATACGCGCGGGCAGCGGCGTGGTGTTGGAAAACTCCAGCGTCACATGACCTTCCCAACCGGGTTCCAGCGGGGTGACGTTGACGATGATCCCGCAACGGGCATAAGTGCTCTTGCCCAGGCAGATCACCAGCACGTCGCGCGGCACCCGGAAATATTCGACGGTGCGCGCCAGCGCGAAGGAATTGGGCGGGATGATGCAGACGTCGGTCTTGCGATCGACGAAGCTTTTCGGATCAAAGAGCTTGGGATCGACGATCGAGCTGTCGACATTGGTGAAAATCTTGAACTCATCAGCGACCCGCGCGTCATAGCCGTAGGATGACAAGCCATAGGAAATGCAGCCGTCGCGGCGCTGGCTTTCCACGAAGGGCTCGATCATGGCATGGTCGTGGGCCTGCCGCCTGATCCATTTGTCGCTGAGTATCGCCATGGCGCGCTGATGGCGCAAACCGCGCGATCGGTGCAACCCGCTAACCCGAATTGTCCACCGGCATGGTGCCATCCGCCTGGCACTCGGCTTTCAGAGGTGCCCGGTTTTATTGCAATTGCGCAAAGCCCGGTTTAGAGTTTTCCCGGTTAAGACGGCACCAGCCCGGCTCGCGCGCCCGCCCCCACCACCCC
>JALYHR010000056.1 GCA_030776465.1 Pseudomonadota bacterium | reverse complement strand
GCCGTACATCGGCCCGAAACTGTGCTCCCAGCCCGCGCCGGCGTCGGTAGCGTGCGGCCCGACGCCGTAATTATAACCGGCGGTCGCATAGAGCTTGTCGCTGGGTGTCACATGCATGCCAATCCGGCCGGAACTGCCCCAGCGGACATGGGTATGGCTGACGAGTGGCTTATCGACCGATTCCTCCGCGCCGATAAAGGCCCCACCCGGCAGGCTCCAGTCATAACCGGCAGCCGCGCCGATCAAGCCCTTCGTGGATTCGCCAGACCAGCCTACACCGCCTTGTACTTCGACGCGGGCCCCATCAGCCAAAGCCGGCGCCGCCAAGGCAGGGAACGCGGCCATCGTCGCTGCAATCAACGACAAGTGAACCAAACGCATGATACATCTCCTCAACATTTTGAATGGGTTACAATCCCGAGCGGAGAAATGGTCGGAACATCCTGTCATCGCGATGAACACGCCGGACAGGCTTTAGTCAGAAAAGCCCCTACGCGCTGCGCAGCGCCCGCAATTACTGGATTGCGGCAGGCGCCGCCCCATTTGTCACCTTTGGTAATGACGCTGAGACGGTCCCGATTTCCGGCAAAATGCGCGCCGACTGGACTTTGGCGGATAGCTCTGCCAAGCGCGCGACCATGACAGCCGCGACCACGACCGCCCCGAACTCCTTCCGCAACCAGCCCGACGAGCGTGGCCATTTCGGCCAGTTCGGCGGGCGCTATGTGGCCGAAACGCTGATGCCGCTGGTGCTGGAGCTGGAGCGCGAATATACCCGCGCCAAGGCCGATCCCGCCTTTGCCGCCGAGTTCGACGATTTGCTCGAACATTACGTCGGCCGCCCCAGCCCGCTCTATTTCGCGCCTCGTCTTACCGAGGAATTAGCCAAATCTGCCCCGCCAGGAATGGGCGCGCAGGTCTGGTTCAAGCGCGACGAACTCAATCACACCGGCGCGCACAAGATCAACAATTGCGTCGGCCAGATCCTGCTGGCGATCCGCATGGGCAAGACGCGGATCATTGCCGAGACCGGCGCGGGCCAGCATGGCGTCGCCACCGCCACGGTTTGCGCGCGTTTCGGCCTGCCTTGCGTGATCTACATGGGCGCCAAGGATGTCGAGCGGCAGGCACCCAACGTATTCCGCATGAAGCTGCTGGGCGCGCAAGTGATTCCGGTCAACAGCGGTGCCGCAACGCTGAAAGACGCGATGAACGACGCGCTGCGCGATTGGGTCGCCAATGTTCATGATACTTTTTATATCATCGGCACTGCCGCTGGCCCGCATCCCTATCCCGAACTGGTCCGCGATTTCCAGAGCGTGATCGGCAAGGAAGCCCGCGCACAAATGCTGTCGCGCACAGGCCGCCTGCCCGACCTGCTGGTCGCGGCGATCGGTGGCGGCAGCAACGCCATCGGCCTGTTCCATCCCTTTCTCGATGACCCATCGGTCAGGATGCTGGGCGTCGAAGCGGCGGGCCACGGGCTGGACAAGGAACACGCCGCCAGCCTGGCCGGCGGACGCCCCGGCATCCTCCACGGCAACAAGACCTATCTGCTGCAGGATGAGGACGGCCAGATCACCGAGGCACATTCGATCAGCGCCGGGCTGGATTATCCCGGCATCGGCCCCGAACATAGCTGGCTGAAGGAAATCGGCCGGGTCGATTACACCAGCGCCACCGATGTCGAGGCGCTGGAGGCGTTCAAGCTGCTGTGCCGGACTGAGGGTATCATCCCCGCGCTGGAACCCGCCCACGCCATCGCCGCCGTCGCCCGTATCGCGTCCACCATGCCCAAGGACCAGATCATCCTCGCCAATCTGTGCGGGCGCGGCGACAAGGATATCTTCACCGTCGCCACTGCGCTGGGAACCGAGATATGAGCCGGTTGGCGGCTGCCTTCGCAGCGGGGCGCCCCGCGCTGATTACCTTTGTAACGGCGGGCGATCCGCATCCCGGCGCGACGCCCGCCATACTGGACGCGCTGGTTGCTGGCGGCGCGGACGTGATCGAGCTGGGCATGCCGTTTACCGATCCCATGGCCGACGGCCCGGCGATCCAGGCGGCGAATTTGCGCGCGCTGGCGGCGCATACCACCACCGCCGATATTTTCCGCATCGCCGCCGATTTTCGTGAGCGCCATGATTTACCGCTGGTGCTGATGGGCTATGCCAATCCGATGATCTCGCGTGGGCCCGAATGGTTCGCAGGCGAATGCGCTAAGGCTGGCGTGGACGGGGTGATCTGCGTCGACATCCCGCCAGAGGAAGACGGCGAACTTGGCCCGGCGTTGCGCGCTGCCGGGGTTGCGCTGATCCGGCTGGCCACGCCGACCAGCGATGCCGCGCGGCTGCCGGCAATCCTCGATGGCTCCTCGGGATTTCTCTATTACGTCTCGGTCGCGGGCATCACCGGCAAGCAACAGGCCGCGCAAGCCTCGATCGATGAAGCTGTGGCGAGGCTGAAGGCTGCGACCGAGTTGCCGATCGCGGTCGGCTTTGGCGTGCGCACTCCCCACCAGGCCGCGGCCATCGCCAAGGTGGCGGATGGCGTTGTCGTCGGCTCGGCATTGGTCGAGGTGGTTGCAGCATATGGTGAAAACGCCGCCGACGCGGTGCAGGTGCTGACCAGGGCACTGGCGGACGCGGTCCATTCGGCACGAGAACTCGCGTAGCCCAATGTGCAGTGAGCGCGGTTTAACTCCTCTCCCCGTCTATCCTGAGCTTGTCGAAGGACTGCCCTTCTGTTCGAGGCTCGGAGGGAACAAGGACAGTGCTTCGACAAGCTCAGCACGGACGGGTTTTTGTCAGTCGGCCTCGGCATAAACCTGCACCGTGAAGGATTTCGCAATCTCGGAAAGCCCGGCGGTGCAGGCGCAACTGGACCGGCTGGGACATCTGACCGTGCCGCAGGGCCGGTTCGGGCTGGAAACGATCACGGCGCTGCTGGCGCGACTGGGCGATCCGCAGAACCGATTGCCGCCGGTATTCCATGTTGCCGGGACCAATGGCAAAGGTTCGACCTGCGCCTTTTTGCGGGCGATGCTGGAGGCGCAGGGGCTGGTGGTCCACGCCGCGACCAAGCCGCATCTGGTGCGCTATAATGAACGCATCCGCGTTGCCGGGCGCCTGATCGACGATGACTGGCTCGCTGCGTTGCTGCGCGAAGTGCTCGATTGCAGCGATGATCTGGACCCCAGTTTTTTCGAAGTCACCGCCGCTGCCACCTTCCTGGCCTTTGCGCACCGGCCCGCCGACGCCTGCTTGATCGAGGTTGGCCTTGGCGGACGGCTGGACGCGACCAACGTCTTTCCCGCACCAGCAGTCTGCGGAATTGCCGCGCTGGGCATCGATCACGAGAGCTTTTTGCTGCGCCCCGAAGCTGGCACCCCCGACGATCCGCTGGCCCGCATCGCCTTTGAAAAAGCCAGCATCGCCCGCGCTGGTTCGCCGCTGGTGACGCAAGCCTATCCCGCGCTAGCGGGTAGCCAAGTCGCCGCAATCGCCGCAACTGCGGGCGCGCCGCATATCCTGCAGGGCCGCGACTGGTGGGCACAGGCATCTGCAACGGGCATCGCTTACCGTGACCGCCATGGATCATTGACGCTGCCGTTGCCGGTTCTGGCCGGGGCGCATCAGGCCGACAATGCTGCACTTGCCGTGGCCATGCTGCGCCATCAATCTGTGGTCATTGTCTCGCCCGACGCGATGGCCAGCGGCATCCGGGCGGCACGCTGGCCTGCCAGGCTGCAACGCTTGTCCCCTGGCCCGCTCACCGCGCTGCTCCCCGGTCGGACCATCTGGCTGGACGGAGCGCATAATGCCAATGCCGCCGCCGCGCTGGCCGTTGCATTGGCCGACATTCTCAGCGATGGGGCCCCCCTCGCGCTGATCTTTGCGCTGATGGCCAACCGCCCGCTGCACGATGTGCTGGGCGCGCTGGCGCCGATCGTGGCCGAAGCGCATATCGTGCCGATTCCCGGCCACGCCCACCATGACCCGCGCGCCGTTGCCGATTATGCCAGTCCCGCCCTGATCCCCCGCGCCGCCACCGCCGCCGACATTCCGGCCGCACTGCGCCAGATCGCCGCCAACCCCGACGCGCCGCGCACGGTGCTGATTGCCGGGTCGCTCTATCTGGCGGGCGAGGTGCTGCGGCTGAACGGGGAACTGCCCGATTAAAGCGGGTTGCCGTAAATCTGAAACGCCAAACAAACCCCGTCTATGCTGGGCGTGTCGAAGGGCTGCACTTCTTTCTTGAGGCTGATCGCGGCTCACGAAGAAAAAGGCAGTGCTTCGACAAGCTCAGCATAGACGGGGTTTGTTGCGGATTGAGCGCACATTGCTCCAGGCGATGCTGTACGCCGTTCCTTGCCCTTTGCCCGTCGCGGCCCTAAGTGCGCCGGGCCATGCCATCGACAGTCCACCTTGATTCCGCGCTTGCCCCGCTGACCTTTGCCGTGCCCAAGGGCCGCATCCTTGACGAGGTGCTGCCGTTGATGGGCCGCGCCGGGGTCGTGCCCGAGGCCGAATTTCACGACAAAAACTCACGCGCGCTGTCTTTTTCCTGCACTACAGGGGACATGCGGATCATCCGCGTGCGCGCCTTCGATGTCGCGACCTTCGTGGCGCATGGCGCGGCGCAGGCGGGGATCGTCGGTTCCGATGTGGTAGAAGAATTCGACTATTCCGAACTCTACGCACCGGTCGATCTGAACGTCGGTCACTGCCGCTTGTCGGTCGCGGAGCCGGCCGACCGCGCCGGACACGGCTCTGCGGGAGTCAGCCATCTGCGCGTCGCCAGCAAATATCCGCATCTGACGCGGCGCCATTTCGAAGCCCAGGGCATCCAGGCCGAAGTGGTCAAGCTGAACGGCGCGATGGAACTGGCGCCGGGGCTGGGGCTGGCGGGGCGCATCGTCGATCTCGTCTCAACCGGGCGCACGCTCAAGGATAACGGCCTGGTCGAAACCAGCACCATCATGCAGATTTCGGCACGGCTGATCGTCAACCGCGCCGCGCTCAAGACCGATCCCCGCGTCGCCGCGCTGGTCGAGGCGTTTCGCGCGCTCGTCAGCGAAACGGTGCCAGCCTGATGCTGCGCCTCAATTCGCGCGATCCCGGTTTTGCGGA
>JALYHR010000055.1 GCA_030776465.1 Pseudomonadota bacterium | reverse complement strand
ACCCCCGGCGAAGACGGCCAGATCCATGTCCTCAGTTCCACCCAGCACCCCAGCGAGGTGCAGCATTTGATCGCACACATGCTGGGGCGTCCGTCCAGCGACGTGACCGTGGAAGTGCGGCGCATGGGTGGTGCGTTCGGCGGCAAGGAAACCCAGGCCGCCGGTTTTGCCGCCGCCGCCGCGCTGGTCGCCGCGACCCTAGCGCGTCCGGCCAAGTTCCGTTGCGACCGCGACGACGACATGGTCATCACCGGCAAGCGCCATGACTTCGAAGTCGCTTACGACGTTGGTTTTGACAACCAGGGACGCGTGCGGGCGCTGCGGCTGACACTGTCGGCACGATGCGGCGCCACGGTCGATCTGTCGCCGGGGATCAACGACCGCGCGATGTTCCACGCCGACAACTGCTATAGCCTCAGCGACGTCGAAATTATCTCGGAGCGGCTCAAGACCAATACGGTTTCGGCCACCGCCTTTCGCGGTTTCGGTGGCCCGCAAGGCATGCTGGCGATCGAGCGGGTGATGGATGCCGTTGCCGCCCGGTTGGGACGCGACCCGCTGGATGTGCGGATCGCCAATCTTTACGGAGCCAATCTCGATGGGGAGCGCCGCGATGTCACGCCTTATGGCATGGTGGTCGAGGACAATATCGCCCCGCAACTGATCGCGCGGCTGCGCGCAACCTCGCGCTATGATGAGCGCCGCGCCGCCATCGCCCGGTACAACGCCGCCAGTCCGGTGCTGAAAAAGGGCATTGCCCTGACGCCGGTCAAATTCGGGATCAGTTTTACCACTACGCACCTCAACCAGGCCGGAGCGCTGGTGCATGTCTTTGTCGATGGCTCGATCCAGCTTAATCATGGCGGCACCGAGATGGGCCAGGGCCTGTATATCAAGGTGGCGCAAGTCGTCGCCGATGTCTTTGCGGTGCCGGTTTCGCAAGTTCGCATCACCGCCACGCGCACCGACAAGGTGCCTAACACCTCCGCCACCGCGGCCTCGGCGGGGGCCGATCTCAACGGCATGGCGGCGCATCTGGCCGCCAGCGAAATCCGCGCACGCCTGACCCAATTCCTATCGCGCCATTTCGCCTGCGCGACCGACGAGATCCGCTTCCAACGCGATGGCGTCCATGCCGGGAGCCATCATCTCGGCTTTGCCGAACTGTGCCACATGGCTCACCGTGCATGCATTTCGCTGTCCTCCACCGGCTATTACGCCACGCCTGACCTCGCCTATGACCGCGCCACGCACAAAGGCCGGCCATTTTACTATTTCGCTTATGGCGCGGCGGTGTCCGAAGTGGTGATCGACACGCTGACCGGCGAACATCGGGTGCTGGCGGTGGATATCCTCCACGATGTCGGGCGCTCGCTCAATCCGGCGATCGACATCGGCCAGATCGAAGGCGGCTTCATCCAGGGCCAGGGCTGGCTGACCACCGAGGAACTGGTGTTCGATGCAGCGGGCAGCCTGCTGACGCACGCGCCATCGACCTACAAGATTCCGACCGCCGCCGATCGTCCCGCGCGGATGCACATCGCCTTGTGGGACGGCGACAATGTCAAGCCGACGATCCATCGTTCCAAGGCCGTGGGCGAGCCGCCGCTGATGCTGGCAATCTCGGTGTTCAGCGCGATCACGCAGGCAGTCATGGCGGCTGGGAACGACGGAGCCGAATTGCCGGAACTCGATGCTCCGGCGACCTGCGAGCGCATCCTGCACGCAGTCACCGCCCGCCTTTCGCCATGATCCCATGGCGCGACATGCTGCGGCAGATGGCCCCGCGGCAAGCTACGGCGATGGTCAGCGTGCTCGCCACCGAGGGTTCGGCGCCGCGCGGAGCGGGCACACGCATGCTGGTGACGCATGGCGCGCATCACGGCACCATCGGCGGCGGCAAGCTGGAGTTTCAGGCCACCCAACAGGCGCGCGAAATCCTGGCCCAGCCAGTCGGGTGCTGGCGCATCCAGGACTATCCGCTGGGGCCGTTGCTGGGGCAATGCTGCGGCGGCCGCGTGCGGTTGCTGGTCGAACATGTCGATCCCGCGCGGCTCCATTGGCTGGACGATGCCACGCCCGGCTCTGTGCTGATAACCTGGCTGGAAGATGAAGCGCTGGAGCGTCAAATCGTCGCCGCCGCACCCGTCGCGGCGATCTCGGCTCGTGGCGACAAGCCGGGCGTCGGCGCCAGTTTCGCCGAACCGCTGTTGGTGTATCACCGCCCGCTCTATCTGTTCGGTGCGGGCCATGTCGGCCAGGCCATCGCCAGCCACGCCGCCCGGCTGCCGCTGCGCCTCGCCTGGTTCGACACCCGCCCCGGTTTTGATGCAGACGGCGTGGCGCTGGTCCGCGAAGAGGCCATCACCAGTTGCGTTGCCGAAGCCCCCGACGACGCCTGCATCGTCATCATGACGCACGATCACGGGCTGGACTATCGGCTGACGCTGGCTGCATTAAGCCGGCCAGACCTGGCCTTCGTCGGGCTGATCGGCTCTGCCACCAAACGCGCACGTTTCCTGAGCCGCCTTGCCGCCGATGGCATCGACAGCGACGCGCGCGCCCGGCTCGCCTGTCCGATCGGGGTGGCGGGCGTGATCGGCAAGGAACCCGATGTCATCGCCATTGCCGTGCTGGCGCAATTGCTGCAATTACGCGCCCCATGACGATGCGGGCCTATCGCGGCGAATTTCTGTCGGTCGGATGCGACCCGCAGCACCATCCCGATGCGGTGGAATATCAGCCAGACGGGTTGCTGGTCATCGAGGATGGGCTGGTCATCGCGCGCGGCGATTACGCCGATCTCGCTCCGCGCTATTCTCGCGTCGCCATCGAACATCTTCCCGGACTCATCGTCCCCGGCTTCATCGACGCCCATGTCCATTATCCGCAGATGGACCGTATCGCCTCGCATGGCGAACAATTGCTCGACTGGCTCGATCGGCACATTTTTCCCGCCGAAAAAGCCTTTGCCGACCGCGCGCTGGCCGATGGCGTGGCCAGCGCCTTTCTCGATGAATTGCTGCGCAATGGCACCACCAGCGCGCTGGTTTTTCCGACGGTGCACCCGCAATCGGTCGATGCGCTGTTCGTGGCAGCATTCGCGCGGCAGATGCGGATCATCAGCGGCAAGGTGTTGATGGATCTGGGCCCCGACGGGCTTGCCGACAGCACACAAACCGCGCGCTCCGACACCGAGGCGCTGATCCGGCGCTGGGCGGGGAAAGGCCGGCTGGGCTATGCGGTGACGCCGCGCTTTGCGCTGGCCTGCTCGGACGCGCAGATGGCGGCGGCAGGCGATATTCTTGCCGCGCATCCCCAGGTTTTGCTGCACACGCATCTGGCCGAAAACCTGCATGAATGCGCCGCCGTCGCGCAGCGTTTTCCTGCAGCTATCGACTATCTCGACGTCTACGACAGCTTTGGCCTGGTCGGCGCGCGCTCGGTCTTTGCCCATGGCGTCCATCTGCCCGACCGCGCTTGCGCCAGGCTGGCGGAAACGGGCGCCGGGATCGCGGTCTGCCCCAGTTCCAACCTGTTCCTGGGTTCGGGTTTCTTCAATTTCGGGCAAGCCGACGCGCATCACCTGCGGTTTGGGCTGGGCACCGACATCGGCGCGGGCACGTCGTTTTCGATGATGCACACCGCTGGCCTTGCCTATCAGGCGGCACTGGCGCGCGAGGAACCACTGGACCCGTTCCGCGCGCTCTATCTGGCCACCGCTGCCAGCGCCGATCTGCTGCATATCGCCGACCGGGTGGGGGCGCTGGGCGTCGGGCAAGAGGCTGATTTTGCCGTGCTCGACGACAAGGCAACGCCATTGCTGGCGCGCCGTACCGCGGTTGCCACATTGGCGGAGCGGCTGTTCGCGATGCAGATTCTGGGCGATGACCGGCTGGTCAGCCGCACCTATATCCTGGGCGAATGCGCGTGGGACCGCGCCACCGCCGCCTTTGCTCAGCGGAAAGAGCACACCCATGCCTGATCTTGACCGCTTCATCCGTGGCCTGCCCAAGGCCGAATTGCATCTCCATATCGAAGGCACATTGGAGCCCGAGATGATGTTCGCGCTGGCCCACCGCAACGGCGTGACGCTGCCGTTTGCCTCGGTCGAGGACGTGCGCGCGGCCTATGATTTTTCGAATTTGCAGGATTTCCTCGACATCTATTACGCGGGCTGCGACGTGCTGCGCAGCGAACAGGATTTCTACGATCTGGCCCTCGCCTATTTCACCCGCGCGGCGGCGGACGGCGTCGTCCATGCCGAAATCATGTTCGACCCGCAAAGCCACACCGCGCGCGGCGTTCCCTTTGCAGTGGCGATCGAAGGCTTGCTGGCGGCGATGCGCGAGGCAGAGCGATCGCTCGGGATGACCAGCCGATTGATCCTGAGTTTCCTGCGTCACCTGAGCGAAGAAGACGCCTTCGCCACGCTGGCGCAGGCCGAACCGTGGCTGGGCAACATCGCCGCAGTGGGGCTGGACTCGTCGGAACTGGGCCACCCGCCCGAGCAATTCGTGGCGGTCTATGCCGAAGCCGCCGCCAGGGGCCTGTTGCGGGTTGCTCATGCGGGCGAAGAGGGGCCACCCGGCTATGTCTGGCAGGCGCTGGACCTGCTGCACGTCGATCGCATCGACCATGGCAATCGCGCGCTGGAGGACGCGGCGCTGGTCGACAGGCTGGTCCACGATGCCATGGTGCTGACCGTCTGCCCGCTGTCCAACGTCAAGCTTTGCGTGGTTGATCGCATCGAAGACCATCCCATCGACCGGATGCTGGAACTGGGCCTGCGCGCCACTATCAACTCCGACGATCCCGCCTATTTCGGCGGCTATATCGCCGACAATTACGCAGCGGTCGCGCGGGGACGCGGGCTGGGCAAGCCGCAACTGGCGACGCTGGCGCGAAACAGTTTCACCGGCTCGTTCCTGGCGCCGGACGTGATCGACGCCCATCTGGCGCGGATCGATGCCTATATGGAAGGGCGGTAATCCGAACGCTACAACACCTCGCCCGCACCCAGTTCGCCAAAGCTGTTCTGAATCTCGGTCAGCACGACGTCGGCGGCGTAGGATGTGGTGCGCGATGTCGCGGTGCATAGCGCCAGCGTCATCGGTTTCAGCATCGGCTCATTGATCGGGGTGAAGGCGAGCAGCCCGGCTTCGACCTCGCTGGCGACATCGAGTGACGTCAGAATGCCGATGCCCACCCCTTGCAATACCAGCGAGGTGATCAACTGGATATTGTTCGAGGTCACCTTGCGATCGAGCGGCAATTGCGAAATCCCTTCCAGCACCGCGACCCGCTGATAGACCGCCAAAGGCATGGCGGGCAGGATCATCGGCTCGCCCAGGCACGCCGAAAACCGCGCATCCTTCTGTGCGCTGAGACGATGACCGGGCACCGTCACAAAGCCCAGCGTGACCCCGGCGAAAGCCCGCACGGTCAGATCGCGGATCGACTGCGGCTCGAAACAGATGCCGAAATCCACGTCGCCATTGGTGATGACCGTGCGTATAGCCTCGCTGCCCAGCACATGCACGCCGATGGTGATGCCGGGATAACGGGTCTGGATCGACTGGATCACGCGCGGCACATAGCCCTTGGTCAGCGCATCGATGATGGCGATATCGACATGGCCACGCTTCAGCCCGCGCAGGTCTTCGATCTGCGCGCGCATTTCGACCAGGCCCTTTTGCCAGCGGCCACCTGCGGCCATCAACACCTCGCCTGCCGCAGTAAGGCGCAATCCGGTGGGCAGCCGTTCGAACAGCGGCATGCCAAGGTCAGCCTCAGCGTTCAATATCTGCCGGTCGATGGCCGAGGCCGATACGTGAAGTTCATCGGCGGCTTTGCGGATCGATCCCAACCGGCCGACCGCCATGAAGTAGCCAAGAAATCGTGAAAACGTCGGCATTTCACCAGCCCACTCTCTTTTTTGCAACGCAGCGTAACATTCATTGCGTTTGATCGCAGCGGGTCAAGCCCTAAGTTGGGGGGCAGGGAACAATGACGGGGTGTGACAGTGTGAAACAGCGGCGCGTGGCGCAGATCTTCAGGGCTTTGGCAGCCCCGGGTCCGATCGCGCTGGCCTGTCTGCTGGCTGCGGCGCAACCGGCGGCGGCTCGCACCGATGAGGTCGCCGCCACCCGCGAAGCAGCGGTGGCCGCCTTGTTCGACAAAGCCGTCCAAAGCCCGCCACAATTGCGCATGTTCCTGCACCAGATGCCCAAGGGGGGCGATTTGCATAACCATTTGGGCGGCAACATCTATGCCGAGGATTATCTGCGCTGGGCCGCCGCCGACGGGCTGTGCGCGGATGCCAATGGCCTGATCCCGCCACCCTGTGCGCCGGGGCAATCGATTCAGGCGATTATCGATCATCAGCCCGCCGCCTATGCCCGCCTCGTGGACGCCTTCTCCATGCGCGGCTGGCAACAGGGGGTGGGGCGCGATGCCATTTCGGGGCACGACCAGTTTTTCGCCACATTCGATCAATTCAGCCCCGCCGCCAAGGGCCACGCCGCCGATGAACTGGTGCTGTCGCGGCGCAGCGCGGCGGATGACCGGTTGAGCTATCTGGAACTGGATCACAATCCCCCGGCACTGGACGAATACGCCATGGCAGCGGGCGATCAGCCGCTGGACGAAGCGGGTCTGGCGGCGCGCTATGCTCAGGAACTGCCGGGGATTGCCCCTGTCGTCGCCAAGGGCATCGCGCAGATGGCCGCAGCCGAGGCCAAGGCCGCGCAACAACTGAACTGCGCCGCGCCCCTGCCCGAGGCGGCCTGCGGCGTT
Source organism: Pseudomonadota bacterium (assembly GCA_030776465.1). Classification (GTDB taxonomy): domain Bacteria; phylum Pseudomonadota; class Alphaproteobacteria; order Sphingomonadales; family Sphingomonadaceae; genus Novosphingobium. The sequence goes on along the minus strand of JALYHR010000055.1, from coordinate 28,348 downwards.
CACATCCATTACCTGGCCTATGCCCTGCGCGCCCTGCCCCCGGCGGTGGTGTTTCGCCAGCTCATCCTCGGCTTTGCGCTGGCGCAGCAGGATCCGCGCTTTGTCGGCGTCAACATCGTCCAGCCGGAAGACTGGCCGGTGCCGCTGCGCGACTACGACCTGCACATGGCGATGTTCCGCTTTCTGGAAGGCAAATATCCCGGCGTCCATCGCAGCCTCCACGCCGGTGAACTGACGCTGGGTCTGGTGCCGCCCCAAAATCTGCGCGACCATATCGCCAAGGCGATCACCATGGGGGGCGCCCAGCGCATCGGCCACGGCGCCGATATCGCCTATGAAGAGGATGGCGCGAAGACCATGGCCCAGATGGCCCGCGACGGCATTGCGGTCGAGATCAACCTCTCCAGCAATGACCAGATCCTGGGGCTCAAAGGCGCGGATCACCCCTTGCAGCTCTATCGCCAATTCGGCGTGCCCTTCGTGCTGTGCACCGACGATCAAGGCGTTGCCCGCAGCGACATGACTAACGAATATGTCCGGGCCAGCCGCGAACAAGGCCTGCGTTATGCCGACCTGAAGGCGGCAGCACGCGCCAGCCTGGAATATTCCTTCATGCCGGGCAGTAGCTTGTGGGCAACGCATCACCTGGGCGTGACCGCTGGTGCTTGCGCACAATCGCTGGCCTCAGCCGATTGTCGCAGCTTTGCGCAGAGCAATGAAAAAGCCTCCCTGCAGATTGCACTCGAACAACAATTCACTATTTTCGAAAAAAATCAAATCTCGGGAGCGGAATACTAAACCATAAAACAGCACTCATCTATCCGACAAATAAAATAAATATCAGGGAATTAAGGAAATCAGAAAGGTTCATCGCTTTTAAGCGGAAGTTTTTTTCGCTGCTTACCATGAGGGTATGAATCTATGACTGACTTCTTCGCAAACAATTTGAAACCGCTAAACCGCAGTTGCGCGATAGCCTCGCTGCTGCTGGCCTGCACCGCGCTCACCAGCCCGGCATTGGCCGACGATCCGGCATCGCCATCCAACGCCACCAATTCCCCGGAAATCGTCGTCACCGGGGCGCTAAACGCGATGCCGGTCAAGGATGTCGGTTCGATTTTCGGCTTCGACAAGACGCTGGTGGACACCCCGCGCTCGGCTTCGACGATCAGCAAGGAGCAGATGGATCGCTTCGGCATCACCCAGATCTACGACCTTGTTTCCCAAACGCCGGGCACCTTCACCAGCTCGTTCTTCGGCACCGGTGGCGCACTCGACATTCGCGGCGCCCCCAGCGATGTTTACTTTCGCGGCATGCTTCGTCTCGACAACCCCGGCAACTACGCGACCCCGATCGGGGCGGCCGACCGCATCGACATCGTCCGCGGCCCGGCCAGCGTGATCTACGGCCCGTCGAAGATCGGCGGTTACATGAACTTCGTGCCCAAGACCGCGCGCGCCAGCAACGGCACTTACGCGGCCGAGCCAAAGGGCGATCTCGAACTGGATGTCGGGAGCTGGGGCCGGAAAGTTCTCAAGGGCAGCGTGACCGGGCCGGGCAAGATCGGCGGTCACGTATTCGGATACAGTCTTTATGCCGAGGTCGAAGATTCAGATAGCTACTACCGCTATGTCTTCACCAAAAACGCGCTTTTCTCCGCAGCGTTCGATACGGACATCACCGAAAATCTGCGCACCGAATTCGGCGGCATGTATCAGGACTACAAAAGCAAGCAGAACAGCGGTTGGAACCGCCTGACCCAAGACCTGATCGACAACGGCACCTATGTCACCGGGCACGGCACGAACCTCGACACCAGCGGCGACGGCAAGATCTCGCGTGAGGAGGCTTATGCGGCCAACAAGGGTAGCGGCCTCACCCTGTTCGGCTTCCCCTCCACCAGCAATAAAGACCTGAATCTGGTCAATTCAGGAACCACACACCTCAGCATGAAGGACACGTTGACTGGCCAGAACGACAAGAACAACAATATCCAGAAAACCGCATACTTCGATCTGATCTGGGAAGGACAAGGCGATTTAAAGATCAAAAATCAGCTATTTTATGATGGCGGCAATAACATTAATGAAAACGCCTATGGTTTTTCTCAAAAATTCAAGTCCTACGTGCTTGAAGACAAGATCGTTGTGTCCGACAGCTTCAAGACGGACTTCGCGAAAATCTCGGTGCAGGCATCTCCATCCCTGCGCTACACGCATTTCAACTTCTATGACGACTACGGCGCCGAATTTTGGAACCGCCCCGATATCAGCCAGAGCGATCCCTACGACGTCTACGATACCCGGCTTTTGTCGACCCAGTGTAACTGCGACTATTCAGATCACGTCATTGGCCATTATCTGGATATAGGCATGGCTGGTTTAGTCGATGTCGACACCAACATGGGCTTCGATTTCATTGGTGGTGCGCGGTATGATTCGGTCCACTCTACGTCCACAGCAATCCTGGCTGATTACGATACGACCAACATTGCCGGTAATGTCTATGGCTTTGGCCCGGAATTCAATCCGAAGCAGTCCGACACCGAAGGCGGCTGGTCGTGGAACGCCAGCCTCTCCTACAAGTCGGAGATTGGCCTGGTTCCCTACATAACCGTTTCGCGCCAAACCACGGTGGTCGCTGGTGAAGGCTCCGAGCTTTACCCGATTAACATCAAAAACCACCACGTGCTGGGTTTATCCAACCTGCTGGAAGGCGGCATCAAGGGCAATTTCCTCGACAAGAAACTCTACGCGGCGGTATCGGTCTACAAGCAAAAGCGCACCCAGGCCGGCGCCGAGAGCGCGCTCACCAACCAGATCCTGCAAACCAAGGGCGTCGAGGCCGAGGTTCGCTGGTCCGTGGACAGTCATCTGCTGGTGACAGCTGCCTTCACTCACCAGAAGGTAATCAATCTGGGCGCGCTGGCTGCCGGGAAATATTTCAATTACCTGGGAGCTGGCGACTACTCCGGGGTCAACCCGGCGCTTATCTTCGGTGGTTCCGAAATCAATTATGTCACCATAACGTCAGCGAACGACGAGCGTCCAGGCGAACCCCATAACGTCGGTTCGGCGACGGCGACCTATGGGTTCGATAATGGCATAGCGCTCAGCGGTGACGTCAGCCACGTGGACGCGGTGTGGGCGAACTATACTGATTCGGTGAGGCTGCCAGCCTATTGGTTGCTGAATCTGGGCGTGTCATACACCAAGGGGCCATGGCTGCTGCGCGCAGTGGTCAAGAACGCGAACAACGCGCGTTACTTCCGCGCTGGCGGTCAGGACATCTTTGGTGCCGACATCGCCCTGCCGCAGTTGCCACGCAGCTGGCAGGGGACCATCAAATATTCGTTCTGAGACCTCGCGCCTGAGTTACAAGACGGGGCGGCGGACCACCGCCGCCCCGTCATTTTTGAATTCCCCGGCCTGGAGCCTGCGCATGAAAATCCTGCCCCGGATCGCCGGGTTCATCCTCGCCCTCTCACTGGCGCTCTGGCAGGCACCCGCCAGCGCCGAAACCATGGCCCAGACGATTGCAGCGGTGCAGACATGCCAGCCAGGTGGCCCCTGTGCGCATGCCTTGCCGGTGCGGGTCGTCATCGTCACCATGTTCGAGGTCGGCAAGGACAGCGGCGATGCACCGGGCGAATTCCAGTTCTGGAAAGAACGACGGCACCTCGACACCTGCTTCGCCTTCCCGCAATCCTTCCACGAGGTTTGCTACAACCCGGACAGCCAGATCCTGGGGATCGTGACCGGCATGGGCTCGATAAAATCGGCGACCGCCACGCTGGCGCTGGGTCTCGATCCGCGCTTCGACGTCAGCCATGCCTATTGGCTGGTCGCGGGCATCGCGGGGATCGACCCACATCGCGCCTCGATCGGCTCGGTCGCCTGGGCGCATTATCTGGTCGATGGCGACATGGCGCATGAAATCGATCCGCGCGAAATTCCCAAGGACTGGAAATGGGGCTATTTCGCGCTGCACAGCAAGGGACCGAACGACCCGACTCCATTAGCGCCCGACAATGGCGAGATGTTCGAACTGAACCCGGCGCTGACCAATTGGGCCTATGGCCTGACCAAGAACCTCGCGCTGGGTGACGATCCATCCATCGCCGCCGAGCGCGCGCACTACACCGGGTTTCCGATGGCGCAACGCGCGCCGTTCGTGCTTCAGGGCGATCAACTGGCCGCGATGACGTTCTGGCACGGCGCGATGATGACCGACTGGGCCCATGACTGGGTCGATTTCTGGACGCGCGGCAAGGGCGTGTTCGTGACCTCGGCGATGGAGGAGACCGGCACCTTCCAGTCGATCACCGACCTGTCGCGTATTGGCCGCGCTGATGCGGGCCGGGTGATGGTGCTGCGCGCGGGCAGCAATTTCACCATGCCGCCGCCGGGCATGTCCGCCGCCGATCATTTGCTGCGCGAAAACCAGGGCTATTCAGGCATGCTCGCCGCGCTGGAGGGGCTGTATCGCACCGGCTCGGTGGTGATCGACGAATTGCTGGGCCATTGGGATCGTTATGGCAAGGCCCCGCCGCAGTGAGTGCACCGCACCCCCCTTCTGTCCCCCGCCCGCTTGCGGGAGGGGTTAGGGGTGGGCTCTTCTGCTTTACGGACGTTGCAAAGAAAGATGCCCACCCCCGGCCCCGCCCGCTTGCGGGAGGGGAGAAGGTAGGGATGCCCCGCCCGCTTGCGGGAGGGGAGAAGAAGGGACACGCCCCCGCAAAGACCGGCACATGCTGACCGTCATCCGCAATGCCGAGGTGCTGGTGACGATGGACGACGCCCGCCGCGAAATCGCCGGGGGGGCGCTGGCTTTTGCCGATGGGGTGATCGTCGCTGTCGGGACCAATGCGGAACTGGCGGGGCTGACAGCCACCGCCGATACCATCATCGAGGCCGCCGATTGCGTGGTCACCCCCGGCCTCGTCAATACCCACCACCATCTCTACCAGACGCTGACCCGCGCCGTCCCCGGAGCGATCGACGCCTCGCTGTTCGGCTGGCTGCGAACGCTGTACCCGATCTGGGCGCGTTACACCCCCGACGATGTCTACGCCGCGACCCGGCTGGGGCTGGCCGAACTGGCCTTGTCGGGGTGCACCATGTCTGCCGACCACCTCTATCTGTTCCCCAATGGCGTCACGCTGGACGACACCATTGCCGCCGCGGCAACCATCGGCATCCGCTTTCATCCCACGCGCGGCGCGATGAGCGTTGGGCAAAGCGCGGGCGGACTGCCGCCCGATGAACTGATCGAGGATGAGCGCGCAATTTTGAACGACACCATCCGCGTGATCGACCGCTTTCACGATGGCCGCCCCGGCGCGATGGTGCGGGTCGGGGTGGCGCCGTGTTCGCCATTCTCGGTCAGCCAGGGGTTGATGCGCGATGCGGCGTTGCTGGCGCGCGAAAAAGGCGTGATGCTGCACACCCATCTGGCCGAGGATGCCGAGGATGTCGCCTTCTCGCTGGAACGGTTCGGCTGCCGACCCGGCGATTATGCCGAGGGACTGGGCTGGACCGGGTCCGATGTCTGGCATGCCCATTGCGTCCAGTTGGATGCGCGCGAGATCGCGCTGTTCGCACGCAGCGGCACCGGTATCGCCCATTGCCCGTGTTCGAACTGCCGGCTCGGCTCGGGCATCGCGCCGGTCGCGGCGATGATGGCGCAAGGCGTGCGCGTCGGCATCGGCGTCGATGGGTCGGCGTCCAGCGACAGCGGCAATCTGCTGGCGGAAGCACGCCAGGCGATGTTGTTGCAACGCGTCGCGGGCGGCGCGGGGGCGCTGGCTCCGCGCGATGCGCTGTACCTGGCCACGCGCGGCGGCGCAGCGGTGCTGGGGCGCGACGATTGCGGCGTGCTGACGCCCGGAATGCGCGCCGATTTCGCCGTCTGGGACATGGCCGATATTGCCTCGGCAGGAGCATGGGATTTGGTCGCGGCGCTGGTGCTGTGTCCCCCACAGGGCGCCCGCGATGTTTTCGTGGAGGGTGCCGCGGTAGTTCGCGACGGCGAACTGGTGCAAGCGCGACGGGGCGATATCCTGCGCGCAGCGTCGCATTCGCGCGCGCGATTGATGGAGTGCGCTTGATGAGCAATCCCGACACCAGCGCCGTTGTGGGCAGAGCCATGCTGCCGCCCGGTTTGGCGCGCGATCCTGATTATTTCCCACCGCTAGCCATCGCCATTCCGCTCGGCATCCAGCACGTGCTGGCGATGTTCGTCAGCAATCTGACCCCGGCGATCATCGTCGCTGGCGCCGCTGGCTTCGGCTTCGGTTCGCCCGACCCCAGCGAACTCATCTACATGATCCAGATGTCGATGCTGTTCGCGGGCATCGCCACGCTGTTGCAGACCATCGGCATCGGCCCGATCGGCGCGCGGCTGCCATTGGTGCAGGGCACCAGCTTTGCCTTCATCTCGATCATGATTCCGATTGTGGCGGGCAAGGGTGTGGCGGCGATGGGCACGCTGACCACTGCGGCGCTGTGCGGGGGCCTGCTCCACGCCGTGCTCAGCCGCTTTGTCGGCCGCATCCGCTTTGCCTTGCCGCCGCTGGTGACGGGCTTGATCGTGCTGATGATCGGCTTGTCGCTGATGCGCGTCGGGGTCCAGTATTCCGCTGGCGGCGTGCCCGCAGTCGGCACCCCTGCTTATGGCGCGGGGCCTAGCTGGCTGTTGGCCGGGGTGGTTGTCCTGACCACTTTGGGGTTGAAATTCTTTGGCCGGGGCATCTGGTCGACCGCGTCGGTGCTGATCGGGCTCTTGGCCGGATATGCGCTGGCCGCAGCGATGGGCCGTGTCTCTTTTGCCATGGTGACGAAGGCGGGATGGCTGATGGTGCCCTCGCCGTTCCATTTCGGTTTTGTACTGTCGGGATCGGCGATTTTGGGGTTCTGCCTGATCGGATTTGTCTCGTCGATCGAATCGATCGGCGATGTCGAGGCGATCTGCAAGAACAACGCGCATCGCCCAGCGACCGATCGCGAACTGATCGGCGCGGTTGCTGCGGACGGTGTCGGCACCGCGCTGGCGGCGGTATTCGGGGCGATGCCCAACACCACCTTCAGCCAAAACGTCGGGCTGATCGCCATCACCGGGGTGATGAGCCGCCATGTCGTGACCATTGGCGCGGGGTTCCTGATGGTCTGCGGCCTGTTGCCCAAGATCGGCGCGCTGATCACCACGATCCCGATCGAAGTGCTGGGCGGCGGGGTCATCGTCATGTTCGGTATGGTCGCATCCTCGGCGCTGGCGATGCTGTCGGCGGTGGAATGGGATCAGCGCAATATGCTGATCTTCGGCATCGCCTTGTCGCTGAGCGTGGGGCTGCAACTGGAACCAGGCGCGTTGGCGCATGTCCCCGAAACCCTGCGGATACTGCTATCGACCGGAGTGCTGCCCGCGGCGGTGATCGCGGTAACGCTCAATCTCGTCCTGCCGCGCGAGATTGCGGGTTAATACCAAGCTGCGGTGGCCGCAAGCTATCGGCAAGCTGTTTCATCCGGCAATGCCCCGGCGTCACATTGTCGGGAGTGATCGCGGACTTTACCCACCAGGCGGTCGATGCGCATTTCCTTATCCACCTGGATGAAAAACCACATCGCCGCGCTGCTGAACGATCGCCCCGAGCAGCTTTGTCCAGCGGCAGCAATAGCGGTCAATCGCCTCCAAGCTGGCCCTGTGACGGTCGTGTCCCCGGTGGTATAGGTTGTGGGGACGCGAGCCGGGCACTCAACTGTGGGTGGACCGCACAGGACCCGATGCGAATCTTCCCCCTTACCCCATCGCCAAACCCCCGCTACAGCGCGCGCGCATGAACGATACCGACCGCGATCTGCTGCCCGAGGGGCTTGAGGATCGGCTGCCGCCCGCAGCCGCCGTTGCCGCGCGCATGACCCGCGCGATCATGGATGTGTTGGACAGCCACGGCTATGCCCCGGTGCAGCCGCCCGCGATCGAGTTCGAGCGCTCTCTGGCGAGCCGGATGGCCGGGATCGAGCCGCGCCGGATGTTTCGCTTTGTCGATCCGGCCAGCCTGCGGACATTGGCGCTGCGTTCCGACATCACCCCCCAAATCGGGCGCATCGCCGCGACCCGGTTGGCGCAGGCCGCGCGTCCGTTGCGATTGTGCTATGTCGGCCAGGTTTTGACGATAGCGGGCGCGGGACTGGACCCGACGCGCGAACGGCTGCAACTGGGCGCCGAACTGATTGGCAACGATAGCGTCGCCGCCGCTGGCGAAGTGGTGGCGATGGCCATCGAATCGCTGCGCGCGGCAGGCGCGACGGGCATTTCGGTGGATTTCACCCTGCCCGACCTCGTCGATGCGCTGGCCCGGCAGGCATTGCCGCTGCCACCCGGCAAAATCGCCGCGATTCGCCGGGAGCTGGACGGCAAGGATGCAGGCGCGCTGATCGAGGCGGGGGGCGAGGCTTACCTGCCGCTGTTGTATGCCACCGGGCCTTTCGACACCGCGATCCGGCGGCTGGACGCCATTTTGGCGGCCAATCCCGTCGCCACCGAAGCCTTGGCTGGCCGGATTGCCGCGCTGCGTCAGATTGCCGCGCGGGTCGATGGATCGGCGCGACTGACGCTGGACCCGTCCGAACGCCACGGCTTTGAATATCAGAGCTGGTTCGGCTTCACCATTTACGCCGAAGGCCTGCGCGGCGCATTGGGGCGCGGCGGTTCCTATCATATCCTGGGTGCCGACGGGTCGGCGGGGGAGCCTGCGATCGGCTTTTCGCTATACCCCGATCCGCTGGTCGAGACGCAGGCCGCGAAAGAGGCCACGCGCGATACACTGTTCCTGCCGCAGGGCCATGACGCCGAGACCGCCGCTCGCCTGCGCACGATCGGCTGGCGCACGCTGGCGGCGCTGACCCCCGCCGATGACGCCCGCGCCTTGGGTTGCACGCACCAACTGGTCGGGCATGAGGTGGTCACGCTCTAAACGGGTAAATCGTGCGGCGGCTTGCCCTGCCGCCCGGAGTCTTCTAGTTGCCCCCGCGATCCCCCGACAATAGAGCAGGAAAGGCCGCAGCTTGGCCAACGTTACCGTGATCGGCGCCCAGTGGGGCGATGAAGGCAAGGGCAAGATCGTCGACTGGCTGGCCAGCCGGGCGGACGCGGTGGTGCGCTTTCAGGGCGGCCATAACGCCGGGCATACGCTGGTGGTGGGCGACCAGGTCTACAAGCTCAGCCTGTTGCCTTCGGGCATCGTGCGCGGCACGCTGTCGATCATCGGCAATGGCGTCGTGCTGGACCCCTGGGCGCTGCAAACCGAGATCGCCAAGCTGGAATCGCAAGGCGTGACGATCACCACCGAAAATTTCGCCATCGCCGACAATTGCCCGTTGATCCTGCCGTTTCACCGCGAACTGGACGGCTTGCGCGAAGCGGCGGCGGGCAGCGGCAAGATCGGCACCACCGGGCGCGGCATCGGCCCCGCCTATGAAGACAAGGTCGGCCGCCGCGCCATCCGCGTCTGCGATCTGGGCCATCTCGACGACCTCGATTCGCAATTGGACCGGCTTTGCGCGCATCATGATGCCCTGCGTGCCGGGTTTGGCGAACCGCCAGTCGATCGGGCCGCACTGGTCGCGGCGTTGAAGCAGATCGCGCCGTTCGTCCTGCAATACGCCCAGCCGGTGTGGCGGCGCCTGAACCGGGTCAAGAAGGCGGGCGCGCGGATCCTGTTTGAAGGCGCGCAAGGCGTGCTGCTCGACGTCGATCACGGGACTTATCCGTTCGTGACCAGCTCCAATACGGTCAGCGGTACGGCGGCCAGCGGCTCGGGCCTGGGTCCGTCGGCCACCGGCTTTGTACTGGGCATCGTCAAGGCCTATACCACGCGCGTCGGCGCCGGGCCGTTCCCGACCGAGCTGGAAGACGCGGTTGGCCAGCGGCTGGGCGAGCGCGGCCATGAATTCGGCACTGTCACTGGCCGGAAACGCCGTTGCGGCTGGTTTGACGCGGTATTGGTGCGGCAAAGCTGTGCGATTTCGGGGGTCACCGGCATCGCCCTGACCAAGGTCGATGTGCTCGACGGGCTGGACAAGGTGAAGATCTGCACCGGCTATCGGCTGGGCGGAAAGGTGCTCGATTATTTCCCGAGCCACGCCGCGGACCAGGCCAGCGTCCAGCCGATCTACGAGGAAATGGACGGCTGGAGCGGGACGACGGCGGGCGCGCGCAGTTGGGCCGACCTGCCCGCGCAGGCGATCAAATACATCCAGCGCGTGCAGGAATTGATCGAATGCCCGGTCGCGCTGGTTTCGACCAGCCCGGAACGCGAGGATACTATTTTGGTGCGCGATCCTTTTTCGGATTAATTTGGCGATTTGTAGTAAATACCGGGCATTCCCGCGTTATTGGCATTTATACGGGTTTAAAATCCGTCTTTTATTGTGAATTGCCCGAAGGGGCATTGACATGGCCATGGTTTGTTCTCAGGCTCTAGGTAATATCCCGGAGTCGAGACGTCATGATCAAAACCCAATTTGTGGCCACGACTGAAGATTTTGCTTATGACGCGTCGGCCCATGACGTCGCCGGGCAGAAGCTTTCGCTGTCGATCTTTGCAGATCGCGTGCATATCCGCGATCAGTTGCGCGAAGATGCCCAGGCCGCAGGCTTCCGCATCGCCGAAGCGAATGGCCTCGCCGCCTTGCCTGATGACGGCGCGCGCCCGCTGGGTGAAGTCGTGCTGCTCGACATCCCGGAAGTGGATGGCGCGGTGCTGGCCGCCTTGGCCCGGATCGATATGCGCTGCGCCCATGCCGACGCCGCGCTCGTCGTCTCGACCAGCATCGCCGCGCTGGATGATGTGTTTGGGTGTCTCGATCAATCCAACCCGCAAATCCTGGTCAACCCGAGCCGCGCGGAACGCTTCATCGCGCTGGGCCAGGTGCTGGTGCGGCTGCCCGGTGGGCGCGTTCGTGAATTGTCCGAGGGCGACCGCTTGATGTTACTGCGGCTGACCGAACAGGTCAGCCAGATGGCCCAGCGGATAGAGAATTTCAACGGTCCCGGCAGCGCGAATGGGCGCGATGTCAACGGTTCCGGTGACGGCAGCGATAGCGCCGCAGACGAGCCGGCCAAAACGGGCGGTGCGTTTCGCTTCAAACCGATCACGGGCGCGAGCGAAGCGGCAGTCGGAACCGTGGGCGGTCTCGCCCGGACAACCCGTCCGCCGCTGCCTGATGCGCCATTGGTGCGGCGGATCATTCGCCAGCGCCAGCAGCGCGGGCGTTTTTTCGAAGGTGACCTCTTTGCCGACCCGGCGTGGGACATGCTGCTGGACCTGACCGCCGCACGGGCGGAACATTCGCGGGTGTCGGTCACCAGCCTGTGCATCGCCTCGGGCGTTCCCCCGACGACGGCGCTGCGCTGGATCGGTCAGTTGACCGAGGCTGGCCTGCTGCAACGCCATGAAGATGAAACCGATCGCCGTCGCGCGTTTATCACGCTGACCGACAAAGCCATCGACGCCATGTCCGGGTTTTTTGCGCGCCTCGGCGATACAGCCATGCGCGTGGTTTGAGGTCTGGGAGCCCAGTTGCTGGGAAACGCGTTGCTGTTGCAAATCGCCGCCAAGTCCATAGTCTCATGCGATGGACTTTATAAAGCGTACCGCTCGGAGCCTGCCGGGATTTCGGACGGTTCAGGCATTGCGCGACGTCGGACGGGGCGGCGATCAACGAAATTCCGCGCTGCTCCGGCTGCGTGGTCCGCGCGGCCTGTTCCAGCCGTTCGGCGATACCCAGGAAGACCGCTACCCCGACGTCTTCGCCTTTGTCGCGCAGCATCTTGCCGGACGCGACACCAGCATTCTATCGGTCGGCTGTTCCACTGGCGAGGAAGTGTTCTCGCTCAAGCGATATTGCCCCAATGCGCGCATCAAGGGACTCGACATCAGTCCGCAGCGCATTGCCATCTGCTGGCGGCAAGCTGCCGCGCGCGGGGTGGCGGATGTCGCTTTCGCCGTTGCTGGCGATACCGGGATGGAGCCGTCCGGTGCTTATGACGCGGTATTGGCGATGGCCGTGTTCCGCCACGGGGGCCTTAGCGACGGGCCGCCCGAATGTGGCCATCTGTTGTCATTTGCGATGTTCGAACGGGCGATGGCTGGCCTCTCCCGCTGCCTGCGACCGGGTGGCCTGCTGGCGATCCGCCACGCCAATTTTCGCTTCGCCGACATCGCATCCGCCGCCGATTTCGCTGTCGTACTGGAGGCCGAGGGTGGCAGCCCCCTTTATGACCGCCAAAACCGGCGCTTGCCCGAAGCCGCGATGGAAGCGTGTGTTTTCCTGAAGAAGACCGAAGTCTGATATCAGCTTGTTGGTATAAGCCCGTGGCGCAGCAGCATCGCGTCGGGCTGCGGATCCCGTCCGCGAAAGGCGCGGAAGCTCTCTCGTGCCGGTCGGGTCGCGCCGCGCGACAGCACTTCTTCGCGCAAGCGATCCCCGGTGGCGCGGTCGAGCAATCCCGCCTCGCCGCCCCCCGCCTCGACAAATGCCATGAACCCGTCGGCGGCCAGCAATTCCGCCCATAGGTAGCTGTAGTAACCTGCGGCATAGCCACCCGAAAAAATGTGGCTGAACGCATGCGGCAAGCGATTCCACTCTGGTGGCTGGATGACGGCGACCTCGTCGCGGACCGCCCTCAGCACTTCCATCGGATCGCTGCCCATCGTGCCCAGGTGCAGTACCAGGTCGAACAGCGCCAGTTCGACCTGGCGCAGGATGAACATGGCGGCCTGGAAATGCCGCGCCTTCAGCATTGCGGCGAACATCTCGGCAGGCAGGCGCTCGCCGGTGTGGTAATGCCCGGACATCGCGGTCAACACGCCCCGATCCCAGGCAAAATCTTCCATGATCTGGCTGGGCAACTCGACCGCGTCCCATTCGAAACCATTGGTGCCGGCAATACTGGGCCGGTTCACCCGGGTAAACATGAGATGGATGCAATGGCCGGTCTCATGCAGCAGCGTGGTCACGTCGCCATGGCTCAGCAGCGATGGGGTCTCCCCGCCGGTGGGGGCAAAATTACACACCAGATAGGCGACCGGCACCGTCACAATGTTGCCATCCTGCAGCTTTGGCCGGGCCTGGTCCATCCATGCGCCGCCCCGCTTGCCGGTGCGCGCATGCAGGTCGAGATAAAGCCCGGCAATGACCGTTCCGTGTCCATCGATCACGTCGAAAAATCGCGCGTCGGCATGATACAGCGAGACGTCGTGGCGTTCGCTAAAACGGACCCCGAACAAACGCTTCATCAGCGCCTGCCAGCCCTCCATGACGCGCTCGACGGGAAAATAGGCGCGCACCGCCTGCTCATCGACGGCATAGCGCGACTGGCGCAGGCGGTTCGACACGAACCCGGTATCCCAGGGTTGAAGATCGTCGATGCCGCATTCCTCGGCCGCGAATTGCCGCAATTCCGCCAGTTCGCGCGTCCCCGCAGGCTTGGCCCGGCGCGCGAGATCGCGCAGGAAGCTCAGGACTTCCCCCGCATCCGACGCCATCTTGGTCGCCAGCGACCACGCCACCGGGTCGGCAAAGCCCAGCAGCGCGGCGGCCCGATGGCGCAATTCAAGGATGCGGGCGATGCGCGCGGAATTATCGAACTGCCCGGCGTGCGGTCCCTGATCGGAGGCCCGCGTCGTCGATGCGCGGTAGACGCGGGCGCGCAAGGCCCGGTCCTCTGCAAATGACAGCACGGCATTGACGCTGGGCTGCTGCAAGGTGACAAGCCAGCCGATTTCCCCGCGCGCCGTGGCCGCGCTGGCGAACATGGCCTTTTCGCCGTCCGATATGCCGGAAAGCACCCTTTCGTCGGTGACAAGTTCGCTCCAGGCTTCGGTCGCATCCAGCACGGCGGCGCCAAAGTCGCTGGAGAGGCTCGACAGTTCCACCGAAATCGCCTTGAACTGCTCGCGCGCCTCTGGTTCGAGCGCGACGCCGGAGAGTTTGAAGCTGCGGATTTCGCGTTCCACCGCGACGCGATCCTGATCCGCCAAAGTCGCAAATTCAGCCGATTCGCTTAAAGCAACCAGAATGTCATAGAGTTCGCGGTTCTGGCCGACCTTCATGTCATTCTCGACCAGGCGCTTCTGGCCTTCGCTATAGGCGGCACGCAGCGCTGGCGTATCGGCGACGCCATAGAGATGCGACACGGTCGACCAGATCGCGTTGATCCTGGTGTTCGCGCGCTCGTAAGGCAACCAGACGCTGGCAAAATCAGCGGGCCGCGTCGTGGTCAGTAAAGCTATCGTCGCCTCATGGCTGGCGATGGCTTCGTCCAGCGCGGGCAGGATCTGTTCGGGCAGCACGGCGAAGCGCGGCAAGGCGATGGTATCCAGCAATGGGTTGGCAGTTGCGCTCATCCCGGTATCCTCATGGGTCAGGGTCATCGAGATGTGGTATTACACCCTCAATACATCATGACACGCTGCTCAGCCAGCGACACGAGCGCCATGCTGGCGCCAGTCCGCCGGTTACGAACTTCGGTAATTACGCGCATTGTGGTGCGAAAGGGAACATTGGGCAGTGCGGGCGCTTCACTCCGGGGAAGGGAATTGCAATGAAAATCAAATCAGCAGATTTTCGCGTCCGCGAGGATGAGACCGTCGATCTTGGCAAATGGCCAACGAAAATCGATCCCGTCTACAAATCGAAACAGCATTATCAGGAGTTGCTGGCCGATCATGTCGCGCAATTAAGCGCGCAACAGCAGTTGCTCTATGCAGCCAACCGTTGCGCGGTGCTGTTGATATTCCAGGCGATGGATGCGGCCGGGAAAGACGGCGCCATCAGGCATGTCATGTCAGGTATAAACCCCCAGGGTTGCCAGGTGTTCAGTTTCAAACACCCGAGCCCCAACGAATTGCAGCATGATTTTTTGTGGCGAACCACCCGCGATCTGCCCGAACGCGGCCGGATCGGAATTTTCAACCGGTCCTATTATGAGGAAGTGCTGATCGTCCGCGTGCATCGTGAAATTCTGCGCAGCGAAGGCCTGTCCGATACCCCGCACAATGACAAGAAACTCTGGCACGATCGCTATCGATCGATTTCGAACCTGGAACGCCATCTCCATGCCAATGGCACCCGCATCGTCAAATTCTTCCTTCATCTGTCGCATGAAGAGCAGCGCAAGCGCTTTCTGGCCCGCATCGACAACCCGGCGAAAAACTGGAAATTCTGTGCGGCGGATGTCGAAGAACGGCGATTCTGGCCGCAATATATGTCGGCCTATGAGAAATGTTTAAGTGCGACGAGCACCCGCGATTCGCCATGGTACATCGTGCCTGCGGACGACAAAGACAACACCCGGCTGATCGTGTCCCAAATCATCCTGGAAACAGTCAAAAAACTCAAACTATCCTACCCCAAAATGGATCAGGAACATCGCGCGGAATTGCTGACTATCCGCAGCCAGCTTGAGGGCTAGAGCCACGGCGGCTCTCATCCCACTTGCGGGAAAGGCTACCCCTATCTTCCCCCTCCCGCCTGCGGGAGGGGTCGGGGCGGGCACCCGGCAACTGCCCCACTGGTCGCGTATTTGCACCGAAGAGCCCACCCCAGGCCCTCCCGCCGTGCCATCCCCCAAATCCGCCCCCATGCGATTGCCGCAACCCCACCGTATGGTCTGGCGCTAAACCCTGCAAACCTCTATAGGCGCCCCTGCAAGCTCGCGCTAAATGCAGGATTTCATTGTTTTAACGCGATTTCTACGACGGACCGCCCAGGTAATACACCTGGCAATGAAGCCAAACCATGAGGCACTCGTGACAGACCAGACGCCATTGTCGTTCAAGCCGAAGTCATCGCTTAATACCGGGGCGTTGATGGCGCGCGGCACTGCTTTTCTGGGCAGTGAATATGCCATTCTGTGCGGGGCAATGAGCTGGGTTTCGGAGCGTCATCTGGTGTCGGCGATCAGCAACGCCGGGGGTTTTGGGGTGATTGCCTGCGGGGCGATGACGCCTGCGCTGCTCGATAACGAGATTACCGCGACCCGGGCGCTGACGACGCGGCCATTTGGCGTCAACCTCATTACCATGCACCCGCAATTGTTCGAGTTGATCGCGGTCTGCGCCGAACACCGGGTCAGCCATGTCGTGCTGGCCGGGGGAATTCCGCCCAAGGGCAGCATCGAGGCGCTGAAGGAAGCAGGTGCGAAGGTCATCTGTATTCCGCCGACACTGGCGCTGGCAAAGAAATATCTGCGCTCGGGCGCGGATGCGCTGGTGATCGAGGGCTCGGAAGCGGGCGGCCATATCGGCCCGGTTTCGACCAGCGTGCTGGCGCAGGAAATCCTGCCGGTGCTGGGCGGCGAGGCACTGGTGTTCGTCGCGGGCGGGATCGGGCGAGGCGAGGCGATTGCCGCCTATCTCAAAATGGGCGCCGCCGGGGTCCAGTTGGGCACGCGCTTTGCCTGCGCCCGCGAAAGCATCGCGCATCCGGCGTTCAAAAAGGCGTTTTTCCGCGCTTCGGCACGCGAGGCCATCGCCAGTGTCCAGGTCGATCCGCGCCTGCCGGTCATCCCGGTGCGCGCGCTGAAAAACAAGGGCACCGAGGAATTCACCGCCAAACAGATCGAAGTGGCAAAGCTGCTCGATGCTGGCCATGTGGACATGACCGAGGCGCAATTGCTGATCGAGCGGTTCTGGGCCGGAGCACTGCGCCGCGCGGTGATCGACGGCGATGTCGAGACCGGCTCGGTCATGGCCGGACAGTCGGTGGGCATGGTCACCCGCGAAGAACCCGTGGCCGACATCGTCGCCGAACTGATAGGCGAATGCGAAACCGCGCTGTGCAAGCGGCTTATTCCCGCCTGATCAACCCCGGTCTTGCTAGGGGCACGGTCTCTAATCCACCAAAGCGCGTTCGCTGCGGCTGAGTTTGTCGATCACTTCCTCCAGCGGCTCGATCACGGTCACGCTGCGGCCTTCGCCAAAGCGGATGCGGGTGCCGTCGGTGACCGGTGAGATGAAACTCACCTGCGCGGCATTGATGGCAGTGGTGACGCGATCGACGCTGGTAAGCTTCACGAACATGGCAGGCTCTCCTCTTTTGGCGGCTGAGCCTAACCATTTCACCGCAAGATGCCAGCCGTTGTTGTCTCGTGGCTGGCTGATCGCGATCGCCCATCCCGAATTTCGCGAAGACCGCGCGCGACCCGCCCACACCATCCACCAGCGAGGTTATTGATGTCCGTTTCCTACCCCACCAAATCGGACCCGGGCGAACCCGTGTTGTTCCATGCCCGCGCGGACGGCATTGCCATCATCACCATCAACCGGCCCGAACGGGGCAATGCGCTGGACGCCGAGGTGCGCTATGCGCTCACCCATGCCTGGCGCCATTTCGAAGCCGATCCGGCGTTGCACATCGCCATCCTGACCGGGGCCGGAGACAAGGCGTTTTGCACGGGCGCCGACGTCGAGGAAATGGTCGCGACCGCCATGCGCGTGCCGCCACGCGACTTCGCCCCGGTGCCTTACGACAATATCGAACTGACCAAGCCTACCATCGCGGCGGTCAATGGCGCGGCTTTTGCCGATGGCTGGCTGATCGCGCAGGCCTGCGACTTGTGCGTCGCATCGACCACCGCGTGCTTTGCGATTCCCGGGGTCAAACTCGGTCGCGGCTCGCCCTGGGCAGCGCCGCTGATCCACATGATCCCGCAGCGGATCATGATGGAACTGATCCTGACCGGCCAGCCGATCACCGCGCAACGCGCTTACGAAATCGGCCTGGTCAACCGCCTGGCTGACCCCGCCGACCTGATCGACACAGCCGTTGCCCTGGCCCAGGATGTGCTCGAAGGGGCTCCGCTGTCGGTGAAAGCCGGACGCGAGACGGTGATGCTGGCCACCGAAATGGGCCGCGCCGCCGCGCTGGCCGCCGGTCGCGCCGCGCATGAACACGCCTGTTGCAGCCAGGACGCACAGGAAGGGCCCCGCGCCTTCGCAGAAAAGCGCAAGCCCGTGTGGCGCGGCGAATAAAGTTGATGTACTTATACCAAGCTGCGGTGATCGAAACCAAATCTTGGCCCGGCGGCTTTGGTCGCGATTTTTAACTTCGCGAAGGCCGTGCCGAATCCCAAACCGGTGCGGATCAGGCCGCGCAATTGCTGGGGCTGACGCATAATCGAGCTGAGCACGGCGGTCAGCGCGAGGCTGCCATCCTGACCCATGGCGACGGCCACGGCGGGGGGCAGCGCCGCCTCGGCGGTGTCGGAGACGCAGCGCAGGATGGCAAAGGGCAGGCCGTGGTCAGCGGCCGCTGCTGCGGCAAGGTGACTTTCCATGTCGGCGATTATCGCGCCGCTGGCGGCGGCACTTGTCTTGGCCGCAACGCTCGCCAGCAGCGTGCCGTCCGCAAAGACCGTGCCGATGCGCGCCTGCGGGAGTGCGCGGGCAAGCGCTTGCGCCCAAGCCGGGTCGCAATCGCCGGTCAGGGCGCCGGTCAAACCATTGCCGATCACCATATCGCCCAGGCGCAGACCGGGCACCAACCCGCCGCCCGTGCCGAAACTGATGATGCCGCAGGCCTGGGGGGCCAGGCGGGCCAATTCCTGCGCCAGTCGCGCGCCATCGCCGCCGCCAGCCAGCACCGTCATCGCCGGTCCTGCCGCCAATGCTCCTTCGCGCCGCGTGCCGGTGACGACCAGCAGCGGTCTTACATCCCCCACGCGGGGCGATCTGTGTTGGCGCGGTGGAGGTTGTGATAGCGGGCCAGCGCCCACAGCGGGAAATAGCGCGGATAACCGTGGTAGCGCAGGTAGAACACGCGGGGAAAACCGCCGCCGGTGTACAGTTCCTGGCCCCACAGCCCATCGGCTTGTTGATGCGCCATCAGCCACTCGATGCCGCGCGCGACTTGCCGAGATTTTGTCTCGCCGACCGCCATCAGGCCCAGCAGCGCCCAGGCGGTCTGCGATGCGGTCGACGGCGCGGGCTGGTGCCCCTTGCGGTCCAGCGCATAGGAATCGCAGCTTTCGCCCCAGCCGCCGTCGGGGTTCTGGACCCGCATCAGCCAATCGACTGCCCGCGCGACCATCGGGGTTTCGCGCGCGATTCCGACGCGGCCCAGCGCGCACAGCACCGACCATGTGCCATAGACGTAATTGACTCCCCAGCGCCCGAACCAACTGCCTTCGGGTTCCTGCGCGCGTTCCAGCCACGCCAGTGCCGCCTTCATCCGGGGCGCGTCGGCTGCTTCGCCCAATTGCGCCAGCATCGAAACGCAGCGGGCCGAGACATCGGCGGTCGGCGGGTCGAGCAGTGCGCCATGATCGGCGAACGGCAGATTATTGAGGTAGAAACTGGTGTTTTCGGCGTCGAAAGCAGCCCAGCCGCCGTCGCCGCATTGCAGGCCATCGACCCATTCGCGCGCCCGCGCAATCGCTTCGCCATTGTCGCCGTCGGCCAACGCAGCGGCCCGGTCCATCGCCATGACCACCACAGCGGTGTCATCGAGATCGGGGTAATAATCGTTGTTATATTGGAATGCCCAGCCGCCCGGACGGACATCGGGGCGTTCATCGGCCCAGTCGCCGACGACATCGAGCACTTGCCGGGGCCGCAGCCAGTCGAGGGCGCGGTTGGCGCGGCTCACTGCCTCCGGGCTGCCGACTTCCAGCATGGCATGGGCGGCCAGCGCGGTATCCCACACCGGCGAGACGCAGGGCTGGCAATAGGCTTCGTCATCCTTGACAATCAGCAGCCGCTCGACTGCATCGCGCGCCGTCGCGCGGCAGGGATGGTCGGGCGCATAGCCCAGCGCGTCGTACATCATCACGCTGTTGGCCATCGCCGGGTAAATCGCGCCCAGCCCGTCCTGACCGTTGAGGCGTTGGGTGACCCATTGCTCGCAGCAGCGGATGGCCGCGTTGCGCAACTTGCCCGGCCACCAGCCATCGCCGCGCTTCAGCACCACATCCAGCGCGTCGAAAAACAGCCGCCAGCCGTGGTGAACGTGATCCGCCTGGCTGGAAAGCCGCGCGGCACGCCCCGCATATAATTCATCGATCCGCACATCCAGCCGGTTGCGCGCGCGCGGTTTCAGCGCGCACAGCACCAGCAGCGGCACGACCACCGTGCGCGCCCAATAGGACATGCGGCTGAGGCGGACCGGGAACCAGCGCGGCGCCAGGATCAGTTCGGGCGGGATCGTCGGCACCGCGTCCCATGGCCCGGCGCCGAACAGCGCCAATTGAATGCGGGTAAAGACATTCCCCGCCTCGGCGCCGCCCGCCGCCAATACCGCGGCGCGGGCGCGCGCCATATGCGGTGCATCGACCGCATCCCCGATCATTTTCAGCGCGAAAAAGGCCTTGATCGTGGCGCTGATGTCAAAGCCGCCATCATGATAAAGCGGCCAGCCGTGATGTTCGGGCGACTGGCGGCGGCGCAGATAGGTGGCGATTTTCGCCTCCAGCGCGGCATCTACCGGCTCACCCAGATAGTGCCGCAGCAGGACATATTCGGCCGGGATCGTCGCGTCGGCTTCCAGCTCGTAAACCCAATGGCCATCGGCTTGCTGTTCGTTGCCCAGCGCGCGCGTCCCCGCGTCCAGCGCGGCTTCCAGCCTGTCGGGTGTCGCGGAAAGGGAAAGATTTTCGAGCGTTTCGATCATGGCTCTTTTTTGAAGTTGAAGATCTGGGAACCATACCGCAGCTTTTGCCCCATCGCCAGCCTCGCCGCGTTGTCGCCGGAGCGCAGCGCGCCCTCGATCGTGGCGGGCAGGCCGTTCTGCACCCAGTCGCCCGCCAGGAACAGGTTGCGCCACCGTGTCCGCGCCGGGGGCCGCCGCGAATCCTGCGCCGGGGTGGCGGCAAAAGTGGCGCGCTTTTCCTTGACCACCTGCCAGCGCGGCAGATCTGCGGTGATCCCCAGCGCGCGGCGCACCTCGTCCCAGACCTGCGCCGCCAGCCCGGCACGGTCGCGATCGATGATATCGTCGGCGCCGCTGATCGTCACCGAGATGCGGTCCGGGTGACACACCAGCCATTGCGCCAGCGTCCCCAGCAGCGCGGTGATCATCGGCGCGTCAGGCGGCGGCGGGCAGGCGAAATGGACGTTGACGATGGCGCAGAAACGGTCGGGCACGACCAACTCGGGCACCAATTCGCCCGCCACCCACGGCGGCACCGCCAGCACCACGGCGGCGTCATGCACCGGTTCCGGTCCCTCGCCAAAATCAAGCGCCGCGACCCGGTCATCGGCGAAATGTATCGCGCGCAGCCGGGCGGAAAACCGGGACGCCGTGCCGCGCAGCGCCAGCCAGCGCAGCGCCGGATCGATGAAAGCGGCGTCCAGCGTCGGCATCGCCACCATCGTCCGGCAGGCGCGACCGCCGCGCAGGAAACTCTCGCGCAGGAACCGCCCGGCCAGCCAGGCAGAGCCCTGGGCAGGCGGGCAATTGAGCACCGCCAGCATCATCGGTTCGATCACCCGGTCCCAGAACGGCCCCTCTGCGCGCAGCACATCGCCGATGGCGCGCGCATCCCGTGGCGCCAGCGCCAGGCGGGCCAGCGCGCCATAATCGGCGATCCGGGTGCCTGGCGCGCGATTGGCCTTGTCCAGCAGCCACCACGGCAGACGCCCATCATTCAGCGCCAGCGTCCAGCGCTCGCCCGTCGCGACATCGTGGAACACGAAACGCGCATGGTCGGGGCCGTGCAGCGCGCCGAAACTGCCTATCATGCCAAGATAGCGCGCCACTGCCTGATTGCCCGAAAAAACGAAGTGATTGCCATTATCGATGGTCTGGCCGAGCTGCGCATCATGGTAACTGCGGCAACGCCCACCAGCGCGCGGGGCGCTGTCGGCGAGGTGAACCTTCACCCCGCCGCGCGCCAGTTCGACCGCCGCCGACAGCCCGGCCAGCCCGGCGCCGACCACGAATGCTTTCGCAACTTTCAAGGAAACAGCCAGAAGCGCAACGCCGACAGCAGGAGTGCTGGCCTGGCAACGCGCACCCGGCGGCGCGGTGCGGTCCAGCCTTGCACCAGCATCCGTTCCAGCAGCCGCGAATAGGCGGATTCCATCAGGCGCGGCGCTGCCAGCAGACCCTGGGGCCGGGCGCGCAGGATGGCATTGGCCTCGGCAAAGTGGCGCTGTGCATGTGGAACCAGCCAGCGCGCCGCGGCATCGACGCCCGGATCACCCACCAACGCCGCTGGCGTGGATGGGCGGATGCCAGCAGCGCGCAGGGCCTCGATCGGTAGATAGACGCGGCCGATGCCGGCATCCTCGTCGATATCGCGCAGGATGTTGGTCAATTGCAACGCGCGACCCAGATGATGCGACAAGGCGGTGCCTTGCTCCGTGTCCATCCCAAAGGTCCGCACCGACAAGCGCCCCACTGCGGAAGCGACGCGGTCGCAATAGAGGTCGAGCTGGCTGAAACTGGGCCAGCGGATGAAATCATCGACATCCATCTGCATGCCGTCGATGACCGCGATGAAATCGGCCTGGGCCAGGCCAAAGCGGCTCACCGCCGGGACCAGGAAGCCCGCTTCGCCAGCATCACCACCCGCATAAAGCGCGGCGATATGCCCGCGCCACTGATCGAGCGCGGCGGCACGGGCGGGGCGGGGTGCCCGTTCATCGTCGGCGATGTCATCGACGATCCGGCAAAAACCGTAGATCGCGAACATCGCTTCACGCTCAGCCTGCGGCAGGATGCGCATCCCGGCATAAAAGCTGCTGCCGCTGACTTTGGCGCGCAGTTCGGCAGGCAATGTCAGCGAAAAATCGCTCATTTGCGCGCCCTGTCCATGCCCACCCTGTTCATGCCCAGCCTGTTCATGCCCAGCCTGTTCATGCCCAGTCCTGGCAATGCTCCCGCCGCCAGCCAGGCGGCGCGCAGTTTGGAATGATGGACATTTTCGCTCAGCGGGTCGCGCCGGGTCAAGCCCTGCGCCAGATCGACGGCAAGCCGCTGGATGACCGCAACCTCGGCGGCCAGCCGTAAATCCCTGATCGCGGCGGCGAAAGGTGCTGCCTCGTGCAGCAGGGCCAGCGTCCGATTGGCGCAATCTTTTATGACACCGCGCAGTGCCGGGCTGGCCTGCGCTTCACCCAGCGCCTCGACCGTCACGCCCGCAGCCGCCAGCATGTCGCCGGGCACATAGACGCGACCTATCGCGCGGTAATCCTTGCCGCAATCCTGCAGGTGATTGACGATCTGGAGCGCGGCGCACAGCGCGTCGGACAGCGGCCACAACGCGCGATCCTCGCCATGCACATCCAGCACGAACCGCCCCACCGGCATCGCCGACATTCGGCAATAAGCGATCAAGGCGGCCCAGTCGGCGGTACGGTTCACCGTCACATCCTGCACGAAAGCATCGAGCAATTCCTGCGCATGGATCAGGTCCAACCCCCGCGCCCGCGCCGTCGCCGCCAGGTCCATCGCCACCGCCGCCCCGTCGCCGTCCAGCCCCGCCCGCATCGCGGCGAGCCGCGCAAGCTTGTCATGCGGCGGCGCGGTGGGATGATCGGCGATGTCGTCCGCCGCGCGCGCAAAGCGATAATAGGCCATGATCGGCGCGCGCGCGTCCGCCCGCACCAACCAAGAAGCGACCGGGAAATTCTCGTCCTTGTGGCCCTTTCCCGACGCCAGGTCGGGCGCTGTGGTGGAGACGGAAATCGCTTTGTTCATCCCACCGCTTGCGCGCGCCCCTTCCACATGCCGCCGCGCCCGCGATACCAGGCCAGCGCCGAGGCCAGCGTACACCCCGCATAAAACGCC
Source organism: Pseudomonadota bacterium (assembly GCA_030776465.1). Classification (GTDB taxonomy): domain Bacteria; phylum Pseudomonadota; class Alphaproteobacteria; order Sphingomonadales; family Sphingomonadaceae; genus Novosphingobium. The sequence goes on along the minus strand of JALYHR010000055.1, from coordinate 4,552 downwards.
GCCACCAGCGGCAGGACCAGCCCCCACAGCGGCGACCGGCGATACCATGCCAGCACCGGCTGCCATGACAGCACCATCAGCACGGTGGCCAGCGCGCCGAGCCGCCAGGCCAGGCCCTGCGCCGTCAGCACCAGCGCAACCGGCAAGCCAAACACCAGCGCCAGCCCGGCGACCGTGCCGACCAGCAGCACCGGACTATAGCGCAACTGGGCATAGGCGGAACGCGCGATCATCGCGCCAATCTCGCCGGTATTGACATAGGGCCGGATCGAACGGCTGCGCCGGGTCAACCCCAGCCAGATCGGCCCCTGCCGCTTGATCAACCGACCCAGCGTGCAATCGTCGATCAATGCCCCGCGCATTGCCCCTACTCCGCCAGCTGCCGCCAGCGCGCCACGCTCGACCAGCACGCAGCCCCCCGCCGCGCCCGCAAACGGGCCGGGACGATTGATCCAGCCGAACGGATAAACCAGCTTGAAAAAATAGATGAACGCGGGGACCAGCATACGCTCGGGCCAGGTCCGGCAATGCAGCAAGGCCATGAACGACACCAGCTTGCGCTGTTTTCCATGGGTATGCGCGCCATAAGCGATACCGACCAGTTGTCGCAGCGTGTCGGGTGCGTGTTCGATATCGGCGTCGGTCAGCCACAGCCATGTCGGCGCGCCTGCCGCGTCGATCCCCTGATGCAACGCCCATAGTTTGCCCGTCCACCCGACCGGCAGCGGCGCGCCGCCGATCACGGTGACCCGTGCAGGGCCCAAAACATCGTGCCGCAATTCTGCCCCTAAATCCTCCCCCCCTGGGGGAGGTGGCTCGCGCAGCGAGACGGAGGGGGTGTCGAGCGAGACATTCGCGGGGAGGTGCGCGTTCCTCAACCCGCCCCCTCCGTCAGCCCTGCGGGCTGCCACCTCCCCCAAAGGGGGAGGATCAAAACGAGCCCGGAGCGCGCGCGCGATCATAGCTGTGCCATCGGTACTGTTGTCGTCCACCAGCACAATGCGAAACGACCCCGGATAATCCTGCGCGATCAGGCTGCCGAGCGAGCGCGCGATCACGTCCGCCTCGTCCCGCGCGGGAACGACGGCAACGACATCGGGCCAGGTCGCGGGCGCAGCAAAAGACGCAGCGTCGTCGCGCTCCCGCGTGGTCCAGAAGCCCGTGGCGAGCAACAACACCCAGATCGCCAGCGCACCCCAGCCCGCCATAATCATGGCTTGATCATCCCGGCATCGCGAAACCAGCCTATCGCATCCGCCAGCGCCGCCGACGCGGGCCGCGCGGTATAGCCCAGCTCGCGTGCGGCCTTGGCGCTGGAATAATACATGTGGTGTGCCGCCATGCGCAACGCATCCCGCGTCAGGAACGGCTCGCGCCCGGTCATCCGCCCCCCGATCTCGGCCAGCCACGCCAGCGGAAACAGCGGTGCGCGCGGCAGACGCAGGGTCGGCGCCTTGCGCCCGGTCAGCGCCGCGATCTCGGCCAGCATCGTCCCCAGCGCCATGTCTTCGCCGCCCAGGATATAGCGTTCACCGACGCGGCCATGCCGGGCCGCCAGCAGATGCCCGCGCGCCACATCGTCGACATGCACCAGATTGAGCCCCGAATCGACAAACGCAGGCATTCGCCCATTGGCGGCCTCGACCACGATCCGCCCGGTCGGGGTCGGGTGAATATCGCGCGGGCCGATCGGCGTCGATGGATTGACGATCACCGCCGGCAGGCCCTGTTCCGCGACCATCGCCTCGACCAGCCGCTCGGCCAGCACCTTGCTGCGCTTGTACGCGCCCACCGCTTGCCCCGACGTCGCTGGCCCAGTCTCATCCGCGAGAACGCCATGCGCGGGCAGCAGCGTCGCCACCGAAGAGGTATGGACCACCCGCGCCACCCCGGCTCGCAATGCCGCCGCCATGACCATGCGGGTCATCCCGAGGTTATTGCGAACGATCTCTTCGGGATCGGGCGCCCAGATGCGATAATCGGCGGCGACATGAAACAATTCGCCCGCTCCATCGGCAAACACCCGCGCCACCGCCGCCTCATCCCGCAAATCCGCCTCGACCAGTTCTCCCGGAAAATCCGCAAGATTGCCGCGCGGACTGGAGGCACGCACCACGCCCCGTACGCGCCGACCTTCATCGGCCAGCACCCGCGCCACCGCCGAGCCGAGAAAGCCGGCCACGCCGGTAACAATGGTGAGGGACCCGTCCACACCCGGCGTCCTAAAGCGGTTGAAGGGGAAAGGGAACACGGCAAGGCGGAATACGCGAAGGGGATGACGGGTTGCAGGCCGCGTGGCATAGGCGCGGGATGTTGAACGAATATCCGCAGCCCGGTGGCGGGCGCCACAAGCCGGTGTGGATCGACCTCTGCAACCCGGACCAGCCCGAAGTCGAAAGAGCCGAAGCGGCGACCGGCTGGAGCCTGCCCAGCCGGGCCTCGCTCAGCGAAATTGAAAGCTCCAGCCGGTTGCGTGAACGCGGCGGCGTGATCTCGGTCAGCATCCCGATGATCAAGCATGGCGAAGATGATTCCATCCACACCTCGCCGATCGGCTTTTTCCTGTCATGCGACACCCTGGTCACGCTGCGCTACGATCGCTTTACCGCGTTCGACGAGGTTTCATCCGGGCTCGATTCGTCGCAGGAGCCGCTCAGGCCGTGGGCCGTATTCGTCGGGCTTTGCGAAGAAATCGTCGATCGTCTTGCCGACAGCCTCGAACACGCCGCCGCCGAATTGCGCAAATTGTCCGAGGATACCTTTCGCGTTCCCGTAACCGGTGGCCGCGAAGTCCAACGTTCGAACCGCGCCATCCGGGCCAAGCTTCGGCATGTCGGCCGTTTGGCGGATGGCATCGCCGAAACGCGCGACGTGCTGCTGGCTGTGGGTCGGGCCGTCGGGTTTGTCGCCGAGCGAACGCGGGACTGGGGTGAGCACCAGCTCGAATCCCGGCTGGGCAGCGTTCAACGCGATGTCGCGTCGCTGGCCGAGTACGAGGTACATCTGTCCGACAAGATCCAATTCCTGCTGGATGCGATGGTCGGCTTGATCGGTATCGCCCAGAACGACATCTTCAAGATCCTGACGATCGTCTCGATCATCGGCATCCCGCCGACCTTGATCGCGGGAATTTACGGCATGAATTTCAAATATATGCCCGAATATAACTGGGCCTGGGGCTATCCCTATGGGCTGATCGTGATCGCGCTCAGTGGCTTGCTGCCGCTGGGGTGGTTCAAGTGGCGAGGCTGGTTTTAAGCTGGATCAAGCCGCCCGCGTCGCCCGGCGATAGCCCTCTGGGTCTTCGATGCGGATTTTCTCCAATTCGCGCTCGACATGGGTTGAATGGACGTCGCTGGCCCGGCGCTGCCGCGACAAGTCGATGTCCGGTGCCATCGGGCCGTCGGTCCGCACGCCGCGCATGCCGACTTTCAGGAATTCCAGCGGGCGGCGGATGCCTTCGGCGGCGGCGGTGCCTTCAAAGCCGCAATGGACCATGCAATTGGCGCATTTTTCGTATTTGCCGACGCCGTACTGGTCCCAGTCGGTGCCTTCCATCAGTTCGGCAAAGGTTTCGACATAGCCTTCGCCGACGAGGTAGCACGGCTTTTGCCAGCCGAACACGGTGCGCAGCGGCATCGACCACGGGGTGCATTCATACGAACGATTGCCCGCGAGAAAATCGAGGAACAGCGGCGAATTGGTGAATTTCCATGCCTTGCCGCCTTTTCCACGCCGCAGCAGGTCGCGGAACAGCGTCTTGGTCTTTTCGCGATTGAGGAAATGCTCCTGGTCGGCGGCGCGTTCATAGGCATAGCCCGGAGAGATCGTCACTTCGACATCGAGGCTGGCCATGTGATCGAGGAAAGCCGCCAATCGCGCAGGGTCAGCGTTATTGAACACCGTGCAGTTGACCTGGGTGCGGAAACCCCTGGCCTTGGCAAGATGAATCGCCTCCAGCGCGGTGTCGTAGGTCCCGGCCTGATCGACCGCGACATCGTGCATCTGCTGGTCGCCATCCAAATGGATCGACCAGGTGAAGAACGGCGATGGCTTGTAATCGTCGATCTTTTTCTTGAGCAGCAGCGCGTTGGTGCACAGGATCACAAATTTCTTTTTGGCGAGATAACCAGCGACGATTTTGGGCATGTCGCGGTGCAGCAGCGGCTCTCCCCCGGCGATCGAAACGGCGGGCGCACCGCTCTCGTCGATGGCATCCATGCATTGCTCGTAGGACAAGCGGCGGTTGAGAATGGCATCGGGGTAATCGATCTTGCCGCAGCCGGGGCAAGCGAGATTGCAACGCAACAGCGGTTCCAGCATCAACACCAGCGGATATTTGCCGCCCTTGATCTGGTTGGTCACGGCATGCGTGCCGATCCGCAAAGCTACCTGCATCGGAATGGTCATCGAATACTCCCCGTGGCGCGTGAGCGCCGGACTGGAATGGTGCGACTTAGAGTCTGTTTCGGAATTCCGGTTCCCGGAATTGAGCGCGGTGCCAGCCCTCTCCCCCGGCCCAACCACCCATTAATGGTACCCTGTGGGTGGT
>JALYHR010000054.1 GCA_030776465.1 Pseudomonadota bacterium | reverse complement strand
CCATGAAGCGTTTCATGCTGCCCCATTCGGGAAAATAGCTGGACCAATAAACTATCGCCGCCGCCAGCGCCCCCAGCGCCACCGGGGCGACCATGCGGATGAAAATGACCGCTACCGCCCATTCCTTCTTGCGGATGCCGGCCTGCGCCAGCTTTTGCTGCACGGCGGCCACCTGGCTGTCCTGCAACACCTGGAGCTGTCCGAGCAGCCCGCGCATCCAGGCGACCGTGGCGTTCTTGCGCACCAGTTGCGCGCGGCGTTTGGGGGCGGCGGTGATGATCCCGGCCTTGAGCTGTTCGCGCCGATCGTTCAGCGCTTTCACCCGCTTTTGCATGGGATCGCGCACCGTGACCGCAGCATAAATGGCCACCATCACCGCCAGCGCGGCCAGCCCAGACAGCATCGTCGCCACATAAATGACGTTGACGCCCAACAGCGTCGGTCCGGCGGAAGCGGTTAACATGGCTGGTTTCTCGCCTCCCTTCAGATTTCGAAATTGATCATCTGGGCCATGATGAAGACGCCGATCGACATCCACACCATGCCGCCAAGCCCGGCGATGATCAGCCGGTCGTCCTTGAAAAAGCCGCCCAGATATTCCGGGTTCGACCAGTAGACGAGGGCGAAGACGATGAACGGCAAGGCGCCGATGATATAGGCCGAGGCCTTGGATTCTGAGCTCATCGCGCGGATTTTCAACTTCATCTGCGCGCGTTTGCGCAGCACGTCGGCCAGGTTCGCCAAAGTTTCGGCGAGATTACCGCCGGTCTCGCGCTGGATAGCCAGGGTAATGCAGAAAAAGCTGAATTCGGACATGTTCAAGCGGTCGGCCGAATCCTGGAGCGCATCTTCCATGGCACGCCCGATTTTCATCCGTTCGGTGACCAGTTTGAATTCTTCACCGACCGGGCCGGGGACTTCGCTGGAGACGATGCCGAGCGTTTCGCTGATCGGCAGGCCCGAGCGCAGACCCCGCACCAACAATTCGATGGCATCGGGGAATTTGCCGGTAAAGGCCAGCAATCGCCGTTTGATCAGGCTGCCGACCACCAAATGCGGCAGGCCCAGGCCAACCGTCAGGCCAACTCCTAACGACAGCAGCAGCGAGCCGGTCTTGAACATCAGCAGCGCCATGACGGCCACCCCCAGCAAGGCCGAGGCGGTGAGGTACTGACGCAAGGTCCAGCCCTTGCCGGTGCGATGAAGGCGCAAATGCAAGGCGGCGCGGCGCGATCCCGAACCGGCTACGGCGCGCATATGGGGCAGGCGCGAGGCCACGGCCTTGCGCAGTTGCGCCTCGACCTTGTCCAGCTCGTTGCCGGAATGGCGCAGCCGGATCGCTTTCATGCGCCGGGCCGTTGTCGTGGCCGACGATCGGTTGGACAGCGCGACGACGACCATGGCCAGCGCCGCAGTCACCCCGGCCGCGACCAGCAGGATCTCGGTGATGTCCATGGCTCAGCCCGGCGCTCCGCCCGCAGCATCGGCGCGGTCACTGTTCCTGCCTTTTCGCATCAGCATCGCCTTGATCCCGATCTTGCCCAGCACCGATTTACGACCTGCGGGATTGCCCGTGATAGAGGTATCCTCGGGCAATCCGACGCGGTGGACATGCGCGGTCAGCGCGCGCATCGCCGTGCCCGCCGGAGTGTTGCGATTGGCCTGGGCAAAGGTCTGCCCCAGCTTGGCGGCCTGCGCGGCGGATTTGAGTTCGAACGGAATGGCGAAATCGATCTTGTGCTCGATCGAGGCCTCGAAATCCGCACGGGAAATTTCCGACTGAGCGGTTTGCACCTTGTTGGCGACGATGATCAAATGCGCCAGCGGCACGTTATCGGTAAACCATGACAGCATGCGGATGGTGTCGCGGGCTCCGGCCAGTGTCAATTCGGTGACGACCACGATCACGTTCACATCGGTGAGCAGAAGCGGGAAATTGATCATCATGCTGCGCGGCAGATCGATCACCGTCATCTCGAAGGTTGACCGCAATTCCTTCGTCAATTGCTGGAACGCGGCGCCATCGGTCATCAGCGGAATGTTGATCGGCGCCTCGGCGGACAGGATCGACAATTTCTCGTTGGCCCGGATCATGGCGCGTTCAAGGAAGAGTCCGTCGATCCTGGCGGGGTCCTGGATAGCGTCGGTCAGGCCCCGGCCCGGCTCCAGATCGAGGGTGAGCGCGCCGGTGCCGAAGTGAATGTCGAGGTCGAGCAGCCCGGTCGCCAATTGTTGCTCGGTGCTGAGCAGCCACGCCATCGAGGTGGCGATGGTCGACGCCCCGCAGCCGCCACGCGTACCGATGACGGCCACTGCGACATGCGTTTCGTCCGCCGCATCATGCGGTTTGGGTGCGGCAAAAATCGCCTGTGCCTCCATCAGCACATCGCGCAAGGGTCCGGCGGACAATGGCTTGAGTAGGTAATCATGGATACCGCTGGCCAGCAGGTCACGATAGAGCCGGACATCGTTGACCTGGCCCACCGCGATGACGACCGTGCCCGGCTCGCAAACTTCGGCCAGCCCGTGAACATCGCTGAGCGGATCGCCACTGTCGGACAGATCGACCAGCAGGATTTTGGGGCTGGACGTGATCGACAGCGATTGCACCGCATTGCGCAACCCGCCTCGGCAGGATTTTTCGGGCGCCCAGTCCATTTCTGCGGTGACGCTGCGCAGCATATCGACCGATGCGTCGTCGCACATGAAAGCGGCGAAGGGATCGCGACCCTGGATGGCGCCGTGTATGAAAGGAATGTTCATTGCCGGTCTGCCCTCAATTCATGTGTCGTGTGATGCGCTGTCGCCTGTCAGGACGGTTAGTTGGTGCTGTTTTTCGCAACCCCGGCCTGACCGGTCGGAGCGGCGGACTGGTGCAGCCAGATGGCCTTGTCGGTGGTGTCGGAATTGGTCAGGGTCTGGCCATGCGCGCCGCTCAGCAAGTCATCGGGATTGGCGACCATGGCGGCGATATTGCCGTTGATCGCGCAGCCGTAATTGCTGCTGGTGGCGTTGTTGAAATTGGAATCCGATTTGGTTGCAAGGTCCGGGCAATGCGGGACGCTGGCGGTGGCGCGCAGGACCGTAATGCGGACCGTGCCGGCATTGACTGTTCCGGTGGTCGGGCCTGCGGTTGCCAATGCTGCGGGACCGATCAGCATGCCGTAATCTGCGGCGATGCTTTTCACTTCGGCGCGGGTTTGCGGAGATTCCAGCGGGTCGTCGATGGCGATGCGGTCGCCATAGCGCAGGCCGAGCGCGCTGAACCAGCCGTCCAGGCGGCCCCTGTTCTCTGGGCCCAGGCCAAAGGGGCCGGTGGCGAGGTCAAGTTGATAGCGGCTGTGTTCGACAATGGGCTGGTGGACGCTGTCCAGCAGGCGGTTGGTGGGCATGGTGTCGCACCCCGCCAGCGCCCCGGCAAGGGCCAGCGAGAGGCCAAACCAGCGAAGGCCGTGGATCATCAATGGCAGTTTCATGGTCACCTCGCTCAATTCAGGTTGAAGCCGGGGGCGGGGCTTTGCGGATGTCTGGATGGCGCAGCAGGCTGGGCAGGCGATGCCAGGGTGGCCGCTGAACCAGACGGCTGGGCAGGCGATGACGGCAACGGCCGGGCGCTTTGCGAGGAGCCATCGCCGACCATGTTGCCCAGTACTTCCTGGAGGATGTTCGGGGTCTTGACCGCATCGGTGGGCAATTTGATATCGCGGTCATTGACCGGCGTGACCAGATAGGGGGTGATCACGATGACCAGTTCGGTCTCGTTCTTCTGGAAATTGGTCGACCGGAACAAGGCGCCCAGTACCGGCAAGTCGCCCGCGCCCGGCATCTTTTGAATGGTGTTGGAGGCGCTGTTGCTGAGCAGGCCAGCGATCATGAAGCTTTGCCCGGACCCCAGTTCCACCGTGGTTTCGGCGCGGCGGACGGTCAGGGCCGGGACGGTGAAACCGTTCAGCGTTACCGATCCCTGCGCCGACAATTCGGATACTTCCGGGCGGACCCGCAGCGAAATCCGGCCATCGGCCAGCACTACTGGCGTATAGGACAGGCTGACGCCATATTTCTTGTATTCGATGCTGACCGAGCCCAATCCTTGCGACGTCGGGATCGGGAATTCGCCGCCGACCAGGAATTCGGCGGTTTCGCCGGACACGGCGGTCAGATTGGGCTGCGCCAGCGTTGTCACCAGGCCCACCGTTTCGCCCAGGTCGAGCGCGGCCAGGACGTTGAGGCCCAAAAGCTTGCCGGCGAGCGCCAGGGTCGTGCCGCTGGTGATCGGGTTGACCTGCGTTCCCGGCTGGGCGACGGCGCCGTTGGTGCCCAGCGGCGCACCCGGCGCAAAGGTCGGGGCAAAGCCGGTGCGGCCCTGGCCAACGCCGAATTGAAAGCCGCCGCCGCCGCCGCCCGACAGCGAGGTCAAATTCGTGCCGAGCGTGCGCGCCAGAGAACGGCTGACTTCGGCAATGCGCACCTGGAGATTGACTTGCAGGGGTACGGCGGTGCGCAGCCGGTTGATGACGCCGATCTTCGCGCTGTCGGCTTCACTGGGTTTCAGGCCGGGGTTCAACGCGACCAGCACCAGCTTGGCGGCTTCGGCGCTGTCCTCGGGCGAGGCTACGGTGCCGGTCAACAAAGCGAACTGGCCGATCACCGTCACGGTCACATCGGCATCGGGCATCGCCAGCTTCATCAGCTGGCCGATCGAGCTCATGTTCTGGCCCACGCGGATTCGCGCGGCGTAGGCGACCGTGCCGCCCGCCGTGGTGGCAAAGACCGTGGCTTCGCCAGCAGCCCTTCCGAACAGATGGATCTGGCGGGCATTGTCGACATAGACGTCGGCAACAACGGGATTGGACGTCCACACGCTGGCGACCGCCATGGGCAGTGTCACCAGTTCGCCTTCGCCGATCGACAGCAGTACTTCATGTGAAGGGCGCTGGGTGCCGACAGCGAAAGGCGGGCCAGCGAAAGACGGGGCGATCGACATCGGTCCGTGGCCAGCGGCCATCACGGGCGACTGGAAACGCGCATGGTGCGCCCGGCTATGGGGTGGCGCCGCCGCGTGAGCTGCGGCTGCATCGCTCCATGCCATTCCCGCGCTCAGGCCGATGGCAAGCGCGAGCGACGCTGGTGCGAAGGGGTTATTTCTGGTCAGCATGTCATTCACCCCCGACGGTGGCCGAGGACATCGGCGGCACCGCGTCTGATTGGCCGCCCATGCCGGGAAAACCCGGAAACCGGATGACCACATTGTTGCCGATCGGTTCGGCGGACACGATATTGCCGCGCGCGATCCTGATCGTGGGACCGATCGGCGTCGCAGCGAATGGACCCGGATTGGCTTGGCCCGGATTGACCTGCATTCCGTCGCGCGGTGCTGGCCGGGGCCTTGCCAGGCTGCGGCGGGCAAAGCGCGAGACATCGCCGCCGGTGGAGTATGTCGTTGCGCCTTCGACCGACACATTAGCCCCATACGCCATTGGTTCCGGGCCGTGCCGCGTGCCACCCGGCAGCTTTTGCCCCGGATTGGCCGCATTCCGTGCGCCGCCCAGCGCGAATGATCCGCCGCTGGCCATTGTCCGGTCGAATTCGCCCTGGTCGTCGGCGAGCGCGCGCAATGCCAGGCTCAGGCCCCCCAAAGTCTGGGCGACTTCGATCTTTTCACCGACCCGTGGCGACACCTCCAGCGTGACGTTGTGGGCGGTCTTGACCACGCTTTTGCCAGTCGGGGTAACCTCGGTTTCGGTGGTCTGGTCGGTGGCCAGCACGCGCAGGTTGCGCAATATTGTTTCCGTCAGGCTGAGCGGCAAGGCGTTCGGGTTCTGCGGATCATTATTCTTGACGGTTTGCGTCAACATCATATCGACGTGATCGCCCGGGAAGATGAAGCCCGCGACGCCCGACATATCCGATACTGGAATGGTCACCGCGCGCATGCCCCGGCCCAATGCGGCGGCCAGGAAACCGCGATCGCCCGGCGCAACCAGCGCGCCCTGGGTCAGCGGCTGGCCAGCGGTGATGGGATTGCGCACGACGGTGCCAATCAACTTGGCCTTGTCGGTGGCAGTCTCGATGAAATAGGCGTCCTGCACCATATCCCTGGGCCATGGCTGAAAGCCGACCGCATCGGCGGTGATGATCGTGCCTACGGGCAGTCCGCGCTGCGCCACCAGCACGCGCGGGCCGCTGGGCGTCAGGATCGATGCCGCCTGCGTGACCGGGGTAGTGTGCCCCAACAGCACGCTGCGCACCGCCAGGGCGGAGCCCACTGCGATGATCATCGCGCCCAGCAGCAATATCAGCTTCTTTTTATCCATGGCTATGGCAGCCCCCAAGGCAGACGCAGGTATCGATTTGACTCTCGCGGAAATTGGTTAACATTTCGGTGGGAAAACCGGGTGATGGGTCCGGGTTGGAGCGAAAGTCGCCACTCAAAGACCAGGCAGGTAATCGACGGTGACGATCCACAGCCCTGCGGCAGCGATGGCAACGCCATAGGGAATGGCGATGCGGTCGCGCTGCCGCCGGGTGACGTGCCAGAACACCGATCCTATGGTCAGCACGCCGCCCACCAGCGCCATGATGACCAGCAGGTCGGCAAACCACGCGGGCCGGATCCACAGCGCCAGCGCGCTCAGCAGCTTGACATCGCCGCCGCCCATCATGCGGAGCGCGAACGGCAGGCAGAGCAGGGCGAAACTGCCCAGCGCCAGCCCCGTTTGCCAGCCAATGGCGATCCAGCCGAGGCTGCTGGCCCACCAGAACAACGGCGCGGTGACGGCGATCGATGCGGTCAGCCAGTTGTCGATCTGGCGGCGCCTGATATCGGTGAAAGCCGCAAACAGCAGCGCCAGGCCCAAGCCCAATAGCAAAAAAACCATTATCTTTGTAGGATGCATGACTGGGTCCCTGTTCAAACCCGGCTGTAAAGGGCACCGCTTACCAAATGGTAACCACGAGTTGAGGGCGAGAGCGGGCACGATGAAGGATGGACAGGCACATGCGTTTGCCGACGCAGCCACCGATCGCGTTGGTTGTCCGGCGGCGGGCAAGATAGACCGCCGGGCGCTGCCGCCGGGCGCGCTGGAAAGCCTCTGGATCGCGCCCGACGGCCATGCGATCCGGCGGCTGGACCTGACGATTTCTGGCGACCGACCCTTGCGCGGTGCGCTGCTGTTTCTGTCGGGGCGCGGCGACTGCTATGAAAAATATATCGAAAGCCTGACGCAATGGCAGGCGCGTGGCTGGCAAGTCACGGCGCTGGACTGGCGCGGGCAGGCGGGATCGGGGCGCGCCGGGCGCGATGATCGCACCGGCCATATCGACGATTTCGCGACCTGGGTTGGCGATCTGGCGGCCTTCTGGGCCGTGTGGCAGGCCGAAACAGCGCCGCCGCATGTGCTGGTGGCGCATTCGATGGGCGGACATCTCGCCTTGCGCGCCGTGGCCGAGCGGACGTTTCTGCCTGCCGCGCTGGTGCTGTCGGTGCCGATGCTGGGCCTGCCCGCGCTGGGCCTGCCGCAGGCGGCGTTGTACGAAGTCGCGCGGCTGATGGCGCGGATGGGCGATCGCCGCCGCCCGGCGTGGCCCGACAATGAAAAACCCGGCTATCAGGACGATCGCATGCTGCTGCTGACGCATGACGCCGACCGCTTTGCCGATGAGGCATGGTGGCGCGAGCAACGCCCGGAACTGGCGATGGGTTCGCCGAGTTGGGGCTGGGTGGAACGCGGCCTGGCCTCGATACGCCTGCTTGAACAGCCGGGACAGTTGGAAGCGGTGACGGTGCCGGTGCTGCTGATCGGGGCGCGCGCCGACGAACTGGTCAGTTACCGCGCCATCGAGCGCGCCGCCGACCGGTTGCCCTTCGGCGAATTGCTCAGTTTTGGCAGCGAGGCCGCGCACGAAGTGCTGCGCGAGGTCGATGCCGTGCGCGATGTCGCCATGGCCGCCATCGACGAGTTTTTGGACCGCGTGGTCCCCCAAAGCTCGCCCGCCCGATAAATATGGCGCCGGTCCAGACTTGCGATTTTGCCATCATCGGCGCGGGCATGGCTGGCGCCTCGCTGGCGGCGGAACTGGTTACGGGCGGCGCGCGGGTGGTGCTGGTCGAAGGCGAAGCAGCGCCCGGCTATCACGCGACCGGGCGTTCTGCCGCGTTCTGGACCGAAAGCTATGGCGGCCCCGGGGTACAGCCGCTGACCACGGCTTCGGGTCCATTTTTGCGCGATCATGGATTTCTGACCCCGCGTGGCGCGCTGACCATCGCGCGCGCTGGGCAGCAGCCCGCATTGGCCCAGTTTGCTCAGCGATTCGCCGCGCTGGGCGTGGGGGTTCAAGTTCTCGACCGGGACGCTGTCGCCGCGCGCATACCCGGCCTGCGCCCCGACTGGACCGGCGGCGTGCTGGAGCCAAGCTGCTGCGACATCGACGTCGCGGCGTTGCACCAGCATTATCTGGCGCAAGCCCAGCGCGGCGGCGCGCAATTATTCTGCGGGGCGCGGTTGGCAGGCGCGCAAACACACGGCGATGGCTGGCTGCTCACCCTCAGCGACGGCCGGGTGCTGGCCGCCGACCGGCTGGTGAATGCCGCCGGAGCCTGGGCGGATGACGTCGCCCGGCTTGCCGGGGTCCGCCCGCTGGGGATCACGCCGTTCCGCCGCACCATGGCGCAATTGCGTTGCAGTCCCGAACCGCCGCCCGGCCTGCCGCTGGTGCTGGACCTGGGCGAACAATTTTATTTCAAGCCCGATGCCGGTCGCTTGTGGCTCAGCCCGCATGATGAAATCCCCAGCGTGCCTTGCGATGCCGCGCCCGACGAAGTGGACATCGCGCAGGCCATTGCCAGGCTCGAAACCGTGGTCGACTGGCGCATCGATCGCGTCGAGCATCGCTGGGCCGGACTGCGCAGCTTTGCCCCCGACCGCTTGCCCGTCTACGGCCCCGATCCGCGCCATCCGCGCTTTATCTGGTTCGCCGGGCAAGGCGGCTTCGGCATCCAGACTGCGCCAGCGGCCGCAAAGCTGACGGCGGCGATGTTGCTGGGGCGTTCGGATAATGCGGTTGATCCCGCGCCGTTTGGGCCGGGACGGTTTGGTTAGCGCTTCGCCGCCGCCACGGCCGCATCGCTCGCCAGCCGGTCGGCGCGTTCGTTTTCGGGGTGACCGGCGTGGCCTTTGACCCATTGCCAGGTGATCGTGTGGGGGTGGCTGGCGGCAATGAGTTCGCGCCACAAATCTTCGTTCAGCACAGGCTTTTTGGCGGCGTTGCGCCAGCCGTTGCGTTGCCATCCGAATATCCATTTGGTGATGCCGTCGATGACATAGCGGCTATCGGTGTGGAGCGTGACGTCGCAAGGCGCGGTGAGCGCGGTCAGGGCGCGGATCGCCGCCGTCAACTCCATGCGGTTGTTGGTGGTCGCCGGTTCGCCGCCGGACAATTCCTTTTCATGCGCGCCCAGCCGCAGGATTGCGCCCCAACCTCCCGCTCCGGGATTGCCCTTGCACGCGCCGTCGGTGAAGATTTCAACGTGCTTGCGCGTCATGCCGAAAAAACATCCGCGTTGGCTGGATCGGCATAGAATTCCAGGCGGTGAGCGAAGGCCATCGGGTCCTTGCGCGTGACCAGCGCGCCTGCGGGCGTGTGCAGCCAGTCATAAGCGCGGGTGGCCAGGAACCGCATCGCCGCGCCCCGCGCCAATATCGGCAGGGCAGCGCGCTCGGCTGGATTGCGCGGGCGGACGCTGTCGTATCCCGCCAGCAATGCCGCCGAAACCGCCGCATCGAAACGCCGCCCGCTGGCATCGAAACACCAGGCGGCATGAGTGACGGCGACATCGAAAGCGGTGATGTCGGTGCAGGCGAAGTAGAAATCGATCAGCCCGCTGACGCATTCGCCCAGCATCAGGACATTGTCGGGGAACAGGTCGGCATGGATGATACCGCGCGGCAAGTCAGCCGGCCAGTTCGCCTGCAAAACGGCGAGTTCGCGCGCCACTAACGAGCCGAGCGCGGGATCGATGGTGGCCAGGCCATCCGCTCCGCAATCATCCAGCAACTGCCGCCATTGCGCCAGTCCCAGGCCATTGGCGCGGCTGCCGGCAAAATCCGCCGCCGCGATGTGGACTTGCGCCAGCGCCGCCCCGACCGCGCGGGCCTGCGCGGGCGTGGGCATATCGACGCTGACCCCCGGCAGGAATTCGATCAACGCCACCGCCTTGCCTTCGTGGAGCCGATAGACGGCGCCGTTACGGTCGTGAATGGTGCGTGGCACCGGGCAGTCGCGATCCGCCAGATGGTCGAGCAGGCCTAAGAAAAACGGCAATTCGGCGACTTCGGTGCGCTGTTCGTACATCGTCAGGATGAAGCGGGTGCCGCCGCTGCCCGCAGCTTGGCCGGGGGCGCCGCTGGTTTCGATCAGCCAATTGCTGTTGGAGACGCCCTCGGCGATGCCTTTGGCAGACAGCAGCACGCCCACGTCGAATTGCGCGACCAAAGCCGCCAGAGCCTCGCCGCCCAGTTGGGTATAGACCGCCATGATTTGGGGATCAGCCGGTGAGCTGGCGCGGCAGCTTGAAAATCATGTGTTCTTCGGCGGTGATCAGCGTTTCTTCGGATATGTCGCGGAAGGTGGCGATGAAATCCACCACTTCGCGCACCAGCGACTCGGGGGCGGACGCGCCTGCGGTCAGCCCCAGCGTGGTGACCCCGTCGAGCCACGCCGGATCGATTTCACTGGCGCGCTGGACCAGCTTGGCCGGGGTGCCGCAACGATCGGATACTTCGACCAGCCGCATCGAATTGGAACTGTTCGGCGCGCCGATCACGAACAGCAGGTCGCAATCGGGGGCTATCGCCTTGACCGCTGCTTGCCGGTTGGAGGTGGCGTAACAGATATCTTCGGCGCGGGGGGCATTGATCTGGGGAAAACGCGCCTGGAGCGCGGCAATGATCTCGGCGGTGTCGTCGACCGACAGCGTGGTTTGGGTCAGGAAGGCCAGCGCATCGTCGGTGGAAAAGTTCAGTTTCGCGACATCCTCGACAGTTTCGACCAGCGTCATCGCCCCATCGGGCACCTGTCCGAAGGTGCCGATCACTTCGGGATGGCCTTCATGACCGATAAAGACGATGTGCCGCCCGGCCTCAAGCTGGCGCTCGGCCTGGCGGTGGACTTTGCTGACCAGCGGGCAGGTGGCGTCGAGCCAGTCGAGCCCGCGCGCGGTGGCCGCCGCCGGGACCGCCTTGGGCACGCCATGGGCGCTGAAAATGACCGGGGCGCCGTCGGGCACTTCGTCCAGTTCCTCGACAAAGATCGCGCCTTGCGCCTTGAGACCCTCGACGACGAAGCGGTTATGGACGATTTCGTGCCGGACATAGACCGGCGCGCCGTATTTGGCGATCGCGCGCTCAACGATTTCGATGGCTCGATCGACCCCTGCGCAAAATCCGCGCGGTGCCGGTATCAACAGGCGCAAGGGCTTCAGGGTTGGCGCGACGGCCCCATCTTCGGAAAAGGAGGCGGTTTCGGGAAAGGAAGCATTCATATTGCGCCCTCTAGCGCTTCGCGACGCGCCCCGCTAGGGCAAGCCCGACTGAAATTCGAGGACGCCCAGGATGATCAATCGCGCTCGCCATACCCGCATTCGCCAGACGGGGGCCAGCCTTTCTCTTGCCATTGTTGCCTGCGCCACGTTGGCGGGGTGCAAATCGCATGGCGAAATCGTCGTCGATGAAGGGGTGGGCATTACCGCCATCCGCAGCGCCTGCCCGGCGGTGGGGATTGCCGATTACACCGGCGATGTGACACTGTTCCAACCGCCGACATCGCGCGAAGCGAGTGCCGTCGACGTCACTGCGGCGATGACCAATGTCCGCAGTCAGTGCGACCCTACCGGTGACAAGGTCAACAGCACGGTGAGCTTTTCGGTGCTGGCCAGCCGCAACACCAAGCAGGGCGCGCGCAGTGTGACGCTGCCATTTTATATCACCGTGGTGCGGGGCACGACCGCAGTGATCGCCAAGCGAATCGGGCAAGTCACGGTCAATTTCGCCGACGGCCAGGATCGCGCGCAAGCCACCGGCCAGGCCAACGCCCTGATCGACAAGGCCGAAGCGACGCTGCCCGCCGATATCCGCAGGCGCCTGACCGAAAAGCGCAAGGCGGGCGAGCCCGATGCCGCGATCGACCCGCTAGCGCTGCCCGAGGTCAGCGAAGCCGTCTCACGCGCGACATTCGAAGTGATGGTGGGCTTTCAGCTGACCGACGACCAGTTGCAGTATAATGTGACCCGTTAGGTTTTTCGCAACTGACGTCGAGTCGGCACCAGCCTGCGGCGCGGGCTGGTGCCGTCTTAACCGAAAAAATTCCAGGCCAGCGATTCGGCGGGTTCGCCCCTCTGCCAGGATTGGCCCGACTATTTGATCGCAGGCTGCCGCAAAGCCGCCACGCAGGTCGCCCGATCGACGTCGCGCCCGTCCGAGCGGCGCGCATCGACATAGCTCGCTTCGGGTTCCTGACCCTCCTCGCGCGGGTACAGATAGACATCGAGGACACAGGCGGTGCCGCTGAATTGCAGCTTGCGCACATCGCCCTCGATCACATTCAACCGGGGGGTGCCGAATTGCTGGGTCAATTGCGGGCCGGTTGCGCCGATCACGCCTTCGAGTCCGGGCAAATTCTGGATGTGCAGCGGACCAGGCTGGCCGTGATGCAATTGCGGCGGCGGTGCGAGCCGGCTGGGCGCAGGAATAGTGCCCGCGCTGTACACGGCGGTTTCGCTGCCGCCGCAGCCCGTCAACAACGCCAGCAGCACGAACGGTAGCAGTTTTGGCAAATAGGAGTTTGCTTGCATGGTCATGGCAATCGCCGGGCAGGCTGTCCCTGTCAACGCTGCGCGAGCAGATGGGGCAACGCCTTGCCGAGCGGGTGGCGAATGGCTAGAGCGGATCACCTTCTATCTGAATCAGCAACCAACCCCGTCTACCCTGAGCTTGTCGAAGGGCTGCATTTCTTCTTGAGGCTGGGCGAGCCGCACGAAGAAAAGGACAGTGCTTCGACAAGCTCGGCACGAAAGGTTTTTTTGCAGATTTAACGCACATCGCTCCAGGCGCCGTGCCTCTTATCCGCGACGCAAAGGTTCCTCATGTCCCAACCCCGTTTCGACGTCATCGCCATCGGCAACGCCATTGTCGATGTCATGGCGCCTTGCGATGATGCGCTGGTCGCGCAATTGGCGATGGCCAAGGGGGGAATGACGCTGGTGGACACCCCCCGCGCGCTGGCGCTGTACGATGCCATGGGGCCTGCGCGGGAAATTTCGGGCGGCTCGGCGGCGAACACGCTGGCGGGCATTGCCGCATTGGGCGGGTGCTGCGCTTTCATTGGCCAGGTTGCCGACGACCAGTTGGGCCAGGTATTCGCGCATGACATTCGCGCCGCCGGGGTCGAATTCAGCACTCCGCCGCGTGGGCAGGACCCGTCCACCGCGCGTTGCCTGATATTTGTCACGCCCGATGGCCAGCGCACCATGAACACCTACCTGGGCGCGTCGCAATTTCTGCCCGCCGCCGCGCTGGACGAAAGTTTGATCGCAGACGCCGCCGTGCTTTATCTCGAAGGCTATCTGTGGGACCCGGAGGAGCCGCGAAACGCCATGCGCAAAGCGATCGCCGCCGCGCGCCGCGCCGGACGCAAAATTGCCTTTTCGCTGTCCGACGCATTTGTCATCGCCCGCCATGGCGACGATTTTCGCAAATTGATCGCATCGGGTGAGATCGACCTGCTGTTCGCCAACGAAGCCGAACTCGCCGCGCTGACCGGGCTGGACGATGTTGACGCGGCTATTGCCGAACTGGCGCCGCAGTTACCCGTGCTGGTCGTCACGCGCGGGGCTATGGGCGCGGTTGCGGTCTCGGCCGGGGAACGGGCGGACGTGCCGGCGCATGCCGTGGCGCAGGTGATCGATACCACCGGCGCGGGCGATTTGTTTGCCGCAGGTTTCCTGTTCGGTCACGTGCGCGGCAAACCGCTGGCCGAATGCCTGACGATGGGCGCGATCTGCGCGGCGGAAATCATCTCGCATTACGGCGCGCGGCCAGAGGCGGATTTGCGGGAATTGGTGGGTTAGAGCCTGTCGCCGCCGACTGCCAGCGCCTGCGCCAGATCGGCGATCAGGTCGGCGGCGTCTTCCAGCCCGATCGACAGCCGCACCCCGAACCGGTCGCCGCTGGCCATTCCGGGCAGCGGCCAGGCGGACGCGGTGCGCAACGGCGCCGGATCGACCGGCGTTGCCAGGCTTTCAAAGCCGCCCCAGCTATAGCCGATGCCGAACAAGCGCAGCGCGTCGATGAAGGCGTCGCGCGTGGCCGAGGTTCCGCCGCGCAACACGAAACTGAACAAGCCGCAGCCGCCTGTGAAATCGCGCCGAAAATACTGATGGCCGGGCGAGCCGGGCAGCATCGGGCACAGCACGCGGGCGACTTCGGGGCGGGTTTCCAGCCATTGGGCGATCGTCAGCGCGGTGGCGGTTTCGCGTTCCAGCCGCAGCGCCATTGTGCGCAGCCCGCGCAGCGCCAGCGCGGCATCGTCGGGCGACACCACCAGACCCAGCGCCTGCGCGCGCCGACGCAGTGCCGGATACCAATGCTCGCCCGCACTGGCGCTGCCCAGCATCAGGTCGCTATGGCCGCCGACGTGCTTGGTCAGGCTCATCACGCTGATATCGGCGCCGCGCGACAGCGCCGGAAAGCCGAGCGGGCCGGCCCAGGTATTGTCCATCAGCGACACCAGCCCGCGCGTCCGTGCAATGCTGCACAAGGCGGGGACATCGGCGACTTCCATGGTCAGGCTGCCCGGCGCCTCCAATAAAACGGCACGGCTGCGAGGGCAGATGCCCGCCTCGAAACCCGCGATATCCATCGGGTCGAACCAGCGCGTTTCCACGCCGAAATCCTTGAGCAGACCCCGGCCCATGGCGCGGCTGGGTTCATAGGCATTATCCGACATCAGCAGCACATCGCCGGGCCGCAGCACCGTCAGCAAAGCCCCGGCTATCGCTGTCACGCCCGAGGGGTACAGCATCGTACCCGAAGCCCCCGGTTCAAGCTGGGTCAGCGCCTCGGCCAGCGCCCATTGCGTCGGGCCGCCGCGTCGCCCGTAATAGAATTCGCCATCGGCATTGGCATGGGTGCCGCGCAAGGCAGCCATATCGGGATAAAGATGGGTGCTGGCGCGCCACACCGCCGGATTGACGACCGCGCCCGGCGTACCCGGCGTGCCGGTCCATTCGTCACGCCGCCCGGCGTTGACGACCTGGGTGCCCGGCCCGGAATGATTGGGAGTCTCATGAGGATCGGGATGTTTTCGCATCACTCAGCCGGGATTGCGGCCTCCGGCATGTCGCATTGCTTTGGGGTAGCCGGATCAGCGCCCCATTCGGTCCAGCTCCCATCATACAGCGCGACATCGCGCTTGCCCAGCAGCGCCAGGCCAAAGCTCACCACGCAGGCGGTGACGCCGCTGCCGCAACTGGTCACGATCGGCGCGCCCAGATCGACGCCCGCCGCCAGAAAGGCGCTGCGTAGATCGGCATTGTCCTGGTAGGTGCCATCGGGGTTGAACAGGTTGGCATAAGGCAGGTTCAGCGCGCCGGGGATATGGCCAGGGGCGATATGCGGGCGAGGATGGGGTTGTTCTCCGCTGAAGCGCGCCCGGCTGCGCGCATCGATCACCTGCTCGCGCTGGCTGGTCAGATTGGCCAGCATCTGCGCCTTGTTGCGCAGGGCGCGATCGTTTTGCCAGACGGTGAAATGACGCTCGCGCAGCGTAGTGCGGCCCGATTCAAGATCACGGCCCTCGGCGCGCCATTTGGCCAATCCGCCATCGAGGATCGCAACATTATGCGCGCCGAACATCTCCAGCAAAAACCACGCCCGTGCCGAGGTTTTGATCGCGCTGTCATCATAAAGAACAATTCGGCTGCCATCGCCCAGACCCAGTCGTTGCATACGCGATGCGAATTTGGCAGCGGGGGGAACGGTGTTTTCGATGGCGCTGCCCGAATCGATCAATCCGGCAAGGTCCATGAACACTGCCCCCGGAATATGCCCCGCCTCATATTCGGCGGCCGCATTCCGTCTGGCGTCGGGCAAGTGATAGGAGGCATCGACAATGCGCAGGTCGCATGCGCCCATTTCCTTGGCCAGCCATTCGGTAGAAACCAGAATATCCATGATCGGAGCGCCTCCCTCTCGCTGCGAATGCGAAGGGATTAGCCGTGGGTTTGGCCGCCGTCGAGGGATAATGGGCATTGCTGGTGTTCATCCGGCTGTTCAACGCCGACGCGGCCCGCCTTGCGCTTGCCCGGCCCACCTTGCACTCGCCCGGCGATAACGGCATGGAAGAAGTGATGAACGATCCCGTTTCCCCCGCCGCTGCGCCGCTATATCTGGGACGCGCCAGT
This sequence comes from Pseudomonadota bacterium, assembly GCA_030776465.1. Lineage (GTDB taxonomy): Bacteria > Pseudomonadota > Alphaproteobacteria > Sphingomonadales > Sphingomonadaceae > Novosphingobium. The sequence goes on along the minus strand of JALYHR010000054.1, from coordinate 54,460 downwards.
ACGCGGCCAGCCTCGCCCGAGGCGGCGGTGCTCGATTATGTGGCCAATCCGCGCCCTGCCGCGCTGTACCTGGTGCGCTTTGCCGCGCCCGAATTCACCTCGCTATGCCCGGTTACCGGCCAGCCCGATTTTGCGCATCTCGTCATCGATTATGCCCCCGACCAGACGATCGTCGAATCGAAATCATTGAAGCTTTTTTTGGGGAGCTTTCGCGACCACGCCGGGTTTCACGAGGATGTCACGGTGGGTATCGGGCAAAGACTGGCGGCGGAAATGAAACCGAGATGGTTGCGTATCGGCGGCTATTGGTATCCACGCGGTGGTATGCCGATCGATGTCTTCTGGCAAAGCGGAGCGCCGCCTGCCGATCTCTGGCTGCCTGATCAGGGTGTCGCCGCCTATCGCGGGCGCGGCTGATTGCGCGCTATTTCACTGCATGCCTTGATGGGCTAAGGACCAATTGGCGATGACCGAAGCTGTTCACAGACGCGCAGACGTTCCGGCTCTGGTCGCCGCTACCGCTGCGCAGCCAGCGGTTGTGACTGCTGGCGCGGCGCAGGAACGCTATTTTAATCGCGAATTGTCGTGGCTGGCCTTCAATCAGCGGGTGTTGTCCGAAGGGCGCAATGCCAATTATCCCCTGCTGGAGCGGCTTCGCTTTCTATCGATCTCGGGGGCCAACCTCGATGAATTCCTGATGGTCCGCGTCGCCGGCCTGGCCGGGCAAGTGCGCAGCCGGATCGAGGAAGTCTCGATCGATGGCTTATCGCCGGCACAGCAACTGGCGGCGACTCACGAGGGGGTGATCCGGCTGGAAGCGGTGCAGCAGGAAATCTGGAACGAATTGCGCCGCGCGCTGCCCGATGAACGCATCACCATCGTCGGCGAAGAAACGCTGGAGCGCAATCAGGCGCGCTGGCTGGAGAGTTATTTCCTGAGCCAGGTGATGCCGGTGATCACGCCGCAGGCCATCGATCCGGCGCATCCTTTCCCGTTTATCGCCAATCAGGGCATGGGCGTAATGATGTCGCTGACCCGGCAGTCCGACGGGATGCCGATCATGGAAATGGTGCTGATCCCGCAGGCGCTGCCGCGTTTTGTGCGGCTTCCGGGTGATTTGGCAGGAGATGCGGCGACCTATATCAGCATCGAGGATATGCTGTCGCGCCATGCCGGGCTGCTGTTCCCCGGCTTTTCGGTCGGTGGTCACGGCGTTTTTCGGGTGTTGCGCGACAGCGACCTTGAGGTCGAGGAAGATGCCGAAGACCTGGTGCGCTATTTCCGTACCGCGATCCAGCAGCGTCGCCGCGGGTCGGTGATCATGCTGCATTTGCAGGCGGGCTTCGATCCCGAGGCCGAGCAATTGCTGCGTGACCAGCTTCGGCTGGATCATGCCATCGTCATCAAGACCGACGGCTTGATCGGCGCATCCGGGCTGTCGGTGATCGTCGAAGAACCGCGCCCCGACCTCAAGTTCGAGCCTTACAGCCCGCGCTTTCCCGAGCGGGTGATGCAACACGATGGCGATTGCTTTGCCGCGATCCGTGAAAAAGACATGGTCATCCACCACCCGTACGAAAGTTTCGAAGTGGTGGTCGATTTCCTGCGGCAGGCGGCAGCGGACCCCGATGTCATCGCGATCAAACAGACGCTGTACCGCGCGGGCAAGCAATCGGCGGTGATCGCGGCGCTGATCGCCGCAGCCGAGGCGGGCAAGTCGGTGACCGCCGTGGTCGAGTTGAAAGCGCGCTTCGACGAAGAACAGAACCTGCTGTGGGCCAGCCAGTTGGAACGGGCCGGAGTGCAGGTAATCTATGGCTTCCTCGATTGGAAGACGCATGCCAAGGTATCGATGGTGGTACGGCGCGAGACCGAGGGTTATCGCACATACTGCCATTTCGGGACGGGCAATTACCATCCCGTCACCGCGCGGATCTACACCGACTTGTCGTTCTTTACCGCCGATCCCGAACTGGTGCGCGATGCCGGGCAAGTGTTCAATTTCATCACCGGCTATGTCGAGCCGCGCCCGGTGACGCAAATGGCGATCGCGCCCATCTCGTTGCGCGAACGCATTTACCAGATGTGCGACCAGGAAATCGCCAATGCCAACCTCGGCAAGCCCGCGATGATCTGGATCAAACTGAATTCGCTGACCGATTCGGGGCTGATCGACCGCTTGTACGATGCCAGCCAGGCGGGGGTCGATATCAGCCTGGTGGTGCGCGGCATCTGTTGCCTGCGGCCGGGTATTCCGGGCCTTTCGGAGAATATCAAGGTCAAGTCGATCATCGGGCGTTTTCTCGAACACAGCCGCATCTGGGCCTTTGGCAATGGCGCGGCGCTGCCCAATCCCCAGGCGCATGTGTTTATTTCATCGGCCGATGGCATGAGCCGCAACCTTGATCGCCGGGTCGAGGTGATGGTGCCGATCAGCAACGATACCGTCCACGACCAGTTGCTCGACCAGGTGATGGTCGCCAATCTGCTCGATACCGAGCAAAGCTGGCTGTTGCAGCCGGATGGCAGCTATGTCCGCGCTGACCCGGGCAAACAGCCGTTCAACTGTCACCGCTATTTCATGACCAACCCGTCGCTGTCGGGTCGCGGCGCTGCGCTGACTTCGGGCCGCAAAGTCCCCAAGCTGGCGCTGCGGCGCGGCGGAGTTTGACGCCAGCGCGATGTTGTTAGACTATTTCTCCAAAATCATCGGGGCCGAACCGCAAGTGCAAGCTGTGATCGAACACCAGCGGGCGGTTATCGATATCGGCTCCAACACCGTGCGCCTGGTCATTTTCGGCGGTCCGGCGCGGGTTCCGGTAACGCTCTACAACGAAAAAATCACTGCCCGGCTGGGACGCAGCGTGGCCGAGGATGGCCGGCTTTCAGCCAAGTCGATGCGGGTGGCGCTGGCCTCGCTGGCGCGCTTTGCGGCGTTGCTGCGGTTGCGCGGGGTCACGGAAGTGGACTGCGTGGCCACCGCGGCGGTGCGCGACGCCAGCAATGGCGCGACCTTCCTGGCCCGCATCGCCGATCTCGGCTTGTCGCCACGCTTGCTGTCGGGCGAAGACGAGGCATTGACCGGAGCGCATGGCGTACTGGCAGCCTTTCCCGGCGCGAACGGGGTAGTGGCCGATCTTGGCGGGGGCAGCCTGGAATTGACGGATGTGGCCGCAAATCGCTGCACGCACGGGATCAGCATGCCGCTGGGGACCCTGCGGCTACCGTCGTTGCGCAACGGCGGAGCGCGGAAATTTGCGCGGCGGGTGCGCAAGCTGCTGGGCGTTGCCGAAGGCAATATGGCGCAGGGTCAGGATCTCTATCTGGTCGGCGGATCATGGCGGGCGCTGGCGCGCTACGCCATGGACCTTGAACAATGGCCGATCGACGATCCGCATGGCTTTGAACTGGCACCGGCAGCGGCGTTGAAACTGGCGCGCAGCCTGATGGCGATGCAAAGCCGCGATGGCCGGGCGGAAAAGGCGGCGTTGGCGCGGGCCAACTCGTTGGCGGCGCGCCCGCTGGCAGATCCGCCGCTGGCGGTTGCGACGCCCGACAAACCGGGACAGGCGAAAAGCACCGCCAAAAATCGCGTTATCCAAAGCGGGCTCCGCAATATGCCGGGCATTTCCACCTCGCGGCTCGCCAGCCTGCCCGATGCCGCAGCCTTGCTGGGCGTGCTGGTGCGCGAGATGAAGCCGCAACGGTTGATCTTTTCGTCGTGGGGTCTGCGCGAAGGGGTGCTGGCTCGCCGCTTTTCGTCCGAAGTGCGCGCGCAGGATCCGCTGGTCGTGGCGGCCACCGATTTCGTCGCGGGACTGGATCGGACGATACCGGATGTGGCTCGCCTGGTCGCAGATTGGACCGGGGCCGTTGCCAGTTCACCCGGCTCCGAAGAATTTGAATATGGGTCATTGCGTTTGGCCGCGACCATGCTGGCGCTGGCTTCGATGCGCAGTGAGCCAAACCTGCGCGCCGAACTGGGCACCGACTGGGCGCTGCGCAAACGGTGGATCGGGGTTGATGCATCGGGACGCGCGATGCTGGCGATGGCGATGCGCGCCAATAACGGGCGCGGCGCTATCCCTGCCGATCTGCTGCGGCTTGCCCCGCCGCACCGTTTGCAACAAGCCCAGGCGTGGGGCCTGGCAATCCGGCTGTGCCGACGTTTTACCGGGCCATCGCCCCAGGCATTGGCGGCGACCAGCCTGGCCATCCACAACGATCAACTCGTGCTGCGCGCCCGTGGCGACATGGCGGTGCTGTACAGCGACACCGTGGCGCGCGATCACCGCTGGCTGGCGGAAACCCTGGAGCTGGAGGCGGTGTTCACGGGGGTTTGAACGGCGGAGGGAAGGGGGTGTGCGGCTATCGCATTGGCCATGACCATCTATCGGTTTCCCTGCGCAGGATTGCTGGCCTCAACCCCGCAAACCGCCTATACTCGCGCAAATTGCGGGAGAATGCCGGTGGCTGGTCTGTTTAATGGCGTGATGCGCGGGGTGAGCACCCTGATTGGTCTGTTGATGACGGCGATCGGCGGGATCTGGATCCTGCAGGGATTGAACATCGCCTTTCTCAACAGCTTCATGGCCAACCAGCTCCGCTGGGCTTTCTATGGCGCGATCCTGGCTGCGGTCGGCATCTGCCAGATTATCTGGAGCAATACCCGCCAACGCTGAAGATCGGCTTGACGCAAGCTGTTTGCGGCACTAAAGGCGCACCCTTCCAGACAGGGTCGGGAGGCCCGGTCCGGCTTTAGAGCTGAACGTTGGCCGTGCGTGCAAGCGATTTTCCGAACAGGAATTCCGCCCATTAGCTGTCAAAGTAACCCGGCGCAGGACGCATCGGGTGGAGTGTTTCTGGCTCATGGGACGCAGCGGTGATTGGCCCTGGGCGAATCGCACGGGCTTCGCGTTTTGTGGCGGCGATATGCTTCATCGGGTGTGCGACGACGCCTCAACCCAGGTGATGAACCCTAGATGCCCACTATCAATCAGTTGATCCGCAAGGGTCGCGTTCCGCAGAAGGCCAAGAGCAAGGTCCCGGCGATGGAGCAGAACCCGCAGAAGCGCGGCGTCTGCACCCGCGTCTATACGACGACGCCGAAAAAGCCGAACTCGGCGCTGCGCAAGGTCGCCAAGATCCGCCTGACCAACCAACGCGAAGTGATTTCGTACATTCCGGGTGAGGGCCACAATCTGCAGGAGCACTCGGTCGTGCTCATTCGCGGCGGTCGTGTTCGCGATCTTCCCGGTGTGCGTTATCACGTGCTGCGCGGTGTTCTCGACACCCAGGGCGTCAAGAACCGCAAGCAGAGCCGCTCGAAGTACGGCGCCAAGCGCCCGAAATAAGGCTGGCTTAACGAGCCGGGCCGGAACCGACTATTCCGAAGGAATCATAAAAAATGTCACGTCGTCGTCGTCCCGAAAAGCGGGAAATCCTGCCTGATCCCAAGTTCAAGGATCAGATCCTGTCCAAGTTCATGAACAACCTCATGATGGACGGCAAGAAGTCGGTCGCGGAAAGCATCGTCTATGGGGCGATGGAAACCATGCAGACCCGCGCCAAGGCCGATCCGATCCAGTTGTTTCACGATGCGCTGAACAATGTGAAGCCGCAGATCGAAGTGCGCAGCCGCCGCGTCGGTGGGGCAACGTATCAGGTCCCGGTTGAAGTGCGGGTCGAGCGTGCCCAGGCATTGGCGATCCGCTGGCTGATCACCGCCGCGCGTAACCGCAGCGAAACGACGATGTCGGCACGGCTGTCGGCGGAATTGCTCGACGCGGCCAACAACCGCGGCAATGCCGTCAAGAAGCGCGAAGATACCCACCGTATGGCCGACGCAAACCGCGCCTTCAGCCATTACCGTTGGTAAATAGGTGAATGCCGCTGGCGTTTGGCCGGCAGCATTCATCAGCGTGTCACGCAAATAGCCTCTCACAGGGCAAAACCTGAGGGCGGGGGTCAGTAACGGCCTTTCGTCCAGCTTTCGAGGAACTTCCCATGGCCCGCAGCCATCCGCTCTCGATGTATCGCAATATCGGCATCATGGCGCATATCGACGCCGGCAAGACGACGACTACCGAGCGCATCCTGTTCTACACCGGCAAATCCTACAAGATCGGCGAAGTCCACGACGGCGCCGCGACCATGGACTGGATGGAGCAGGAACAGGAACGCGGCATCACCATCACGTCGGCGGCGACCACCTGTTTCTGGGGCGACTACCGCATCAACATCATCGACACCCCCGGCCACGTCGATTTCACCATCGAGGTCGAGCGTTCGCTGCGCGTGCTCGACGGCGCGGTGGCTTGCTTCGATGGCGTTGCGGGTGTGGAACCGCAGTCGGAAACGGTGTGGCGCCAGGCCGATAAATATGGCGTGCCGCGGATGTGCTTCATCAACAAGCTCGACCGTACCGGTGCCAATTTCAAATATTGCGTGCAGTCGATCATCGATCGCCTGGGCGCCAAGCCTGCGGTGCTGTACATTCCGATCGGTCTTGAGGGTGACCTGCGCGGGCTGGTCGATCTGGTTCAGAACCGCGCGATCATCTGGAAGGACGAATCGCTGGGCGCCGAGTTCTTCTTCGAGGAAATCCCGGCAGACCTGGCTGACGAAGCCGCGCGTTACCGTACCGAGCTGATCGAGCTGGTCATCGACCAGGACGATGACGCCATGGAAGCCTATCTCGACGGCAACCTGCCCGACGCGGCCACGCTCAAGGCGTGCATCCGCAAGGGCACGCTGAACCATTCGTTCGTGCCCGTGGTCTGCGGCTCGGCGTTCAAGAACAAGGGCGTTCAGCCACTGCTCGATGCCGTGGTCGACTATCTGCCTTCGCCGCTCGACATCGAGGACGTGCAGGGCGTGAAGATGGACAGCGACGAAAAGGACAGCCGTCCGCCCCGCGACGACGCGCCGTTCAGCGCGCTCGCGTTCAAGGTGATGAACGATCCGTTCGTCGGCTCGCTGACCTTCATCCGCATCTATTCGGGGTCGCTGAGCAAGGGCACCTATCTGAATTCGGTCAAGGACAAGAAAGAAAAGGTCGGCCGCATCCTGGAAATGCACGCCAATGACCGCAAGGACATCGACGAAGCCTTTGCCGGAGACATCGTCGCGCTGGCCGGTATGAAGGAAACCACGACCGGCGATACGCTGTGCGCGGAACGGTTCCCGATCGTGCTGGAGCGCATGGAATTCCCCGAGCCGGTGATCGAATTATCGGTGGAACCCAAGACCAAGGCCGACCAGGAAAAGATGGGCATCGCGCTCAATCGGCTGTCCGCCGAAGATCCTTCGTTCCGCGTTTCGACCGATCACGAATCGGGCCAGACGATCATCAAGGGCATGGGCGAATTGCACCTCGACATCATCGTCGATCGTATGCGCCGCGAGTTCAAGGTGGAAGCCAATGTCGGCGCGCCACAGGTCGCTTACCGCGAATACCTGGGTAAGCCGGTGGACGTCGATTACACCCACAAGAAACAGTCGGGCGGTACCGGTCAGTTTGGCCGCGTGAAGGTCAAGGTCACGCCGGGCGAACGCGGTTCGGGGATCACCTTCAAGGATGAAATCAAGGGCGGTAATATTCCCAAGGAATATATCCCGGCGATCGAAAAGGGCATGCGCGAAACCGCCGCCTCGGGCTCGCTGGTCGGGTTTCCGATCATCGACTTCGATATCGTGCTGTACGACGGTGCTTACCACGACGTCGATTCTTCGGCACTGGCGTTTGAAATCGCCGGACGCGCAGCGATGCGCGAAGTCGCGCAAAAGGCCGGTATCAAGCTGCTGGAACCGATCATGCGCGTCGAAGTCGTCACGCCGGAGGATTTCATCGGCGATGTCATCGGCGATCTGAACAGTCGTCGCGGGCAGATCCAGGGCACCGACAGCCGGGGCAATGCCCAGGTCGTCGAGGCGATGGTGCCGCTGGCGAACATGTTCGGCTACGTCAACCAGTTGCGCTCGTTCTCGCAGGGTCGGGCCAATTATTCGATGTTTTTCTCCCACTATGACGAGGTTCCGGCGAATGTCGCAGCCGAGGTCAAGGAGAAGCTTGCCTGACCGGCAGGATCGGTCTAGGGGCGGCGCCTGTTTCAGTCGGGCTCCGCTTCAATCTGGCGGGGCATCCCGAACGATCAAATCACTCTGATATAAACTTTTTGCGAAAAGAAGGTTTGAACAATGGCTAAGGCTAAATTCGTGCGGAACAAGCCGCACTGCAACATCGGCACCATCGGTCACGTCGACCATGGCAAGACCACGCTGACCGCCGCGATCACCAAGGTGCTGGCGGAAACCGGCGGCGCGGTTTTCACCGATTACGCCAACATCGACAAGGCGCCTGAAGAGCGTGAGCGCGGCATCACTATCTCGACCGCGCACGTCGAGTATGAAACCGCCAACCGCCACTATGCGCACGTCGATTGCCCCGGCCACGCCGATTATGTGAAGAACATGATCACCGGCGCGGCGCAGATGGACGGCGCGATCCTGGTGGTGAACGCTGCTGACGGCCCGATGCCGCAGACCCGTGAGCACATTCTGTTGGCCCGCCAGGTCGGTGTGCCTGCGCTGGTCGTCTACATGAACAAGGTCGATCAGGTCGATGACGAGGAAATCCTCGAACTGGTCGAACTGGAAGTGCGCGAGCTGCTGACCTCGTATGGCTATGAAGGCGACGACATTCCGATCGTCAAGGGTTCGGCTTTGGCCGCTCTTGAAGGCCGCGACGACAAGATCGGCAAGGAATCGATCTATGCGCTGATGGAAGCGGTCGACAGCTTCATCCCGCAACCGCCGCGTCCGACCGACCGCCCGTTCCTGATGCCCGTCGAAGACGTGTTCTCGATCTCTGGTCGCGGCACCGTGGTGACTGGCCGTATCGAGACCGGCATCGTCAAGGTTGGCGAGGAAGTCGAGATCGTCGGGTTGAAGCCCACCCGCAAGACCGTTGTGACCGGCGTGGAAATGTTCCGCAAGCTGCTCGATCAGGGTGAGGCCGGCGACAACGTCGGTGCGCTGGTTCGCGGCGTGGCGCGTGAAGACGTCGAGCGCGGCCAGGTGCTGTGCAAGCCCGGCACCGTGACCCCGCACACCGATTTCTCGGCCGAGGTCTATGTGCTGTCGAAGAACGAAGGCGGCCGTCACACGCCGTTCTTTGCGAACTATCGTCCGCAGTTCTACTTCCGCACCACCGACGTGACCGGCGAAGTCGTACTGCCGGAAGGCACCGAGATGGTGATGCCGGGCGACAATGTTGCGCTGGGCGTCAAGCTGATCGCGCCGATCGCGATGGACACTGGCCTGCGTTTCGCCATCCGTGAAGGTGGCCGGACCGTCGGTTCAGGGGTTGTCAGCGCGATTACCAAGTAATATAGACCGCGCTCCGCCGGGGGAACTTGGGTTTCCCCGGCGTTTCGTTTTTTAATTGGCTCTTTCTCATCGGTAGTTGGACATGGACGCTCAGAATATCCGCATTCGCCTCAAGGCATTCGATCATCGCGTGCTCGATCAGGCGACCGGTGAAATCGCGGATACCGCCCGCCGCACCGGCGCGCTGATCCGTGGCCCCATTCCACTGCCGACCCACATCGAGAAGTTCTGCGTCAACCGCGGTCCTCACGTGGATAAGAAGTCGCGTGAGCAGTTCGAAGTGCGCACCTACAAGCGACTTCTCGATATCGTTCAGCCCAATGCGGCTACGGTCGATGCTTTGATGAAGCTCGACCTGGCCGCCGGCGTGAATGTCGAAATTAAGCTGGCGTAACGTCAAGCTCACCCGTCTTTCCTGAGCTTGTCGAAGGACTGTCCTTCTCTCTTTCTTATGCGTGTTCGCATGAAAGTAGGACAATGCTTCGACAAGCTCAGCACGGACGGGTAGGGGTCTGGCTTCGAGATTAACGTCGGCGATCGAAATTAAGCTGGCGTAATCGGAAAAGAGACGCTAACGGCTCGCTTCCACTTCGGCTTTCGAATAATTCGAGACCGAATCGCAGGTCTTTCCGGCTTTGGTTGGAAAGATATAAGCCTGCGCAGACATCGGAATACCTCCGGCGCCGCGCCGTTCTTCACTGAACGGACATAGCCGGGCAAGCGTTCCCCGTCTTGCTGCTCTCGCCATGCTGGCGAAGTGGCACTCAGCCCGGACGGGGCTCGTTTCACATTGGGGTTGAACACGCCTTTGGGGATTGTCCCTTCAGGCCTCTGTAGGAGTATTGATCATGCGCACCGGCGTGATCGCCAGGAAGGTCGGGATGACCCGGCTGTTCCAGGACGATGGACGGCACGTACCCGTGACCGTTCTGTCGCTAGAAGATTGCCAGGTTGTTTCGGTCCGCACCGAAGATGTGGACGGCTATGTTGCCGTTCAGCTCGGTGCAGGCGAAGCCAAGCAAAAGAACGTGGCCAAGCCGCAGCGTGAGCACTTTGCCAAGGCGCAAGTGCCGCTGAAGAAGCAGGTCGTCGAATTTCGCGTCGCCGACGATGCCGTGCTCGAAGTGGGCGCGTCGCTCGCCGCTTCGCATTTCGTCGCCGGGCAACTGGTCGACATTACCGGGCACACCCAGGGTAAAGGCTTTCAGGGCGGCATGAAGCGCTGGGGTTTCGGCGGCATGCGCGCCACTCACGGCGTTTCCATCTCACACCGTGCGCTCGGTTCGACCGGTCAACGCCAGGATCCGGGCAAAGTCTTCAAGAACAAGAAGATGGCTGGGCATATGGGTGACAAGCAACGCACCCAGCAAAATCTCGAGATCGTTCGCACCGATGATGAGCGCGGATTGATCTTCGTCAAGGGCTCGGTCCCTGGTTCGAAGAATGGCTGGCTGACGGTCAAGGATTCGGTGAAGGTCGCCCGCCATGCGGAAGCGCCTTACCCGGCCGGTCTCAAGCAGGCCGCCAATACCAATAATGTTGCCGAAACGCCTGCGGCCAATGACGCCGCGGACGCCGATACCAACACCGGCGGGGAGGGCTAAGACATGAAGCTTAAGGTCCTCAATCTCGACGGATCGTCGGGCACCGGCGAAGTCGAACTTTCGGATGACGTGTTCGGCATCGCGCCGCGCGCCGACATCCTCCACCGCGTCGTTACCTGGCAGCTCGAAAACCGGCGCGGCACTGCCCGCCCGGCGCGCGAACGCTCTGACGTGGCGCGCACCGGCAAGAAACTGGGCAACCAGAAGGGCGGCGGTACTGCTCGTCACGGCGATCGCGCAGCCCCGATCTTCATCGGCGGCGGCAAGGCCCACGGTCCGCGCAAGCGTGACTTCAACGTGTCGCTGAACAAGAAAGTGCGTGCGCTGGGTCTGCGGATGGCGCTGTCATCCAAGGCTCAAGGCGCGCTTGTTGTCGTAGACAGCCTGGAATTGACCGACGCCAAGACCAAGGTTTTGGGCGCACAGCTGGCCAAAGCGGGCTGGGGCAAGAAGGTTCTGGTCATCGACGGCGATGCTGTGAACGAGAATTTCGCTCGCGCCGCCGGCAATCTGGTGGGCATCAACGTGCTCCCGGCGATCGGCGCCAATGTCTATGATATCCTCAAGCATGATACGCTGGTGCTGACGCGCGCTGCGGTCGAAAAGTTGGAGGCGCGTTTCCATGGCTAAGCTATTCAAGTCGAAGGCCGCAGCCAAGACCGACAGCATCGACACACGTCATTACGACGTGATCGTTGCGCCGCACATCACCGAAAAGGCGACGTTGCTTTCCGAGCATAACGCAGTGGTGTTCAAGGTTGCTGAAAAGGCCACCAAGCCCGAGATCAAGGCAGCGGTCGAAGCGCTGTTTTCGGTCAATGTGGTCGGCGTCAACACGCTGGTCCAAAAGGGCAAAGTCAAGCGGTGGAAGGGCAAGCCCTATCGCCGTTCCGATGTAAAAAAGGCAATCGTGACGCTGGCTCCCGGCCAGTCGATCGATGTGACCAGCGGCATCTGAGGCGAACAGGACCATGGCACTCAAACATTATAATCCGACCAGTCCCGCTCGGCGTGGACTGATCCTGGTTGACCGGTCGAGCCTGTGGAAGGGTAAGCCCGTCAAGGCGCTGACCGAAGGCAAGTCGAAGTCTGGCGGCCGCAACAACAAGGGTCATGTCACCTCGCGTGGCATCGCTGGCGGGCACAAGCAGACCTATCGCTTCATCGATTTCAAGCGCCGCAAGTGGGATCAGCCCGCGACTGTGGAACGCCTGGAATACGATCCCAATCGCACCGCCTTCATCGCGCTGGTGACTTACGAGGACGGCGAGCAGACCTATATCCTGGCACCGCAGCGCCTGGCCGTTGGCGACGTCGTGGTGGCGGGCGAAAAGACCGACGTGAAGCCGGGCAACGCGATGTTGCTGGCGCAGATGCCGGTCGGCACGATCGTCCACAATGTCGAGATGAAGCCCGGCAAGGGTGGGCAGATTGCCCGTTCGGCCGGTACTTATGTGCAGGTCGTCGGTCGCGATCGCGGCATGGTCATCGTCCGCTTGAACTCTGGCGAACAGCGTTACCTGCGCGGCGATTGCATGGGTACGGTTGGCGCGGTTTCCAACCCCGACAATTCGAACCAGAACCTGGCCAAGGCCGGTCGCAACCGCTGGCTTGGCCGTCGTCCGCTGACCCGCGGCGTTGCCAAGAACCCGGTCGATCACCCGCATGGCGGCGGCGAAGGCCGCACTTCGGGTGGTCGTCATCCGGTCACCCCGTGGGGCAAGCCGACCAAGGGCGCCCGCACCCGTCACAACAAGCAGACGGACAAGTTCATTATCCGTTCGCGTCACGCGAAGAAGAAGAGGTAAGCCATCATGGCACGTTCCGTCTGGAAAGGCCCCTTCGTCGACCTGCACCTGCTGAAAAAGGCCGAGGTCGCGCAGGATGCCAGCGGTCGCACCGGTCCGATAAAGACCTGGTCGCGTCGTTCGACGATTTTGCCGCAGTTCGTTGGTCTGACGTTCAGCGTCTACAACGGCAAGAAGTTCATCCCGGTCTCGGTCAACGAGGACATGGTCGGCCACAAGCTCGGTGAATTCGCGCCCACGCGCTATTTCCCCGGTCACGCCGCCGACAAGAAGGGCAAGCGCTGATGGGCAAGGAAAAAGCTCCGCGTCGCGTTGGCGACAATGAGGCGCTGTCGGTGGGCACGCAGATCCGTGGTTCGGCGCAGAAGCTGAACCTGGTGGCGCAGTTGATCCGCGGTCGCCCGGTCGAGGACGCGATGAATATTCTGAGCTTTTCGCGCAAGGCGATGGCGCAGGATGCGCGCAAGGTTCTGGCTTCGGCCATCGCCAATGCCGAGAATAATCACAACCTCGACGTCGATGCGCTGATCGTGGCCGAGGCCAGTGTCGGCAAGTCGATCACGATGAAGCGTTTCCATACGCGCGGTCGCGGTAAATCCACCCGCATCCTCAAGCCGTTCAGCCGGTTGCGGATCGTGGTGCGCGAACAAACTGAAGACGGGGAGGCCTGAGCCATGGGTCACAAGAGCAACCCGATCGGTCTGCGCCTGCAGATCAACCGTACCTGGGACAGCCGCTGGTATGCGGAAGGTCGCAATTACGCCCGTATGCTTGAGGAAGACCTCAAGATGCGCAAATTTATTGTCGATACGCTGCCTGCGGCGGCGATCTCGAAGGTGGTGATCGAGCGTCCGGCCAAGTTGTGCCGGGTTTCGATCTATGCCGCACGGCCCGGTGTCATCATCGGCAAGAAGGGCGCGGATATCGAAAAGCTGCGCTCGGCGCTGGCCAAGATGACCAAGAGCGACGTCAAGCTGAACATCGTTGAAATCCGCAAGCCGGAAATCGATGCCAAGCTGGTGGCGCAGGGTATTGCCGACCAGCTGGTCCGCCGCGTTGCCTTTCGCCGTGCGATGAAGCGCGCGGTTCAGTCGGCGCTGCGTCTGGGCGCCGAGGGCATCAAGATTACCTGCGGTGGCCGTTTGGGTGGCGCGGAAATCGCCCGCGTCGAATGGTATCGCGAGGGTCGGGTGCCGCTGCACACGCTGCGCGCGAATATCGATTACGCCGACACCGAAGCCCTGACTGCCTATGGCATCATCGGCATCAAGTGCTGGATCTTCAAGGGCGAAATCCTGGGCCATGACCCGCTCGCTCAAGACAGGCTGATGATGGAAGCGCAAACTTCCGGCGTCCGGCCTGCGCGCTGAGATATAGGGCAAGCACATGCTGCAACCGAAAAAAACCAAATTCCGCAAGGCTTTCAAAGGCCGGATCAAGGGCGACGCCAAGGGCGGCACCGACCTCAACTTCGGCTCGTATGGGCTGAAGGCGATGGAGCCGGACCGGATCACCGCACGCCAGATCGAAGCCGCTCGCCGGGCGATTACGCGTCACATCAAGCGCCAGGGGCGTTTGTGGATCCGCATTTTCCCCGATGTGCCGGTGACCAAGAAGCCTGCCGAAGTCCGCCAGGGCAAGGGCAAGGGCGCGATCGAATATTGGGCCGCCAAGGTCAAGCCGGGCCGCATCCTGTTCGAACTCGACGGTGTTCCAGGGGACATCGCGGCGGTTGCGTTTTCGCGCGCGGCGATGAAGCTGCCGATCAAGACCAAGGTCGTTGCCCGTCTTGGCGACACCTCGCATCTGGGAGCCGTATGATGGCCAAGATTGCCGATTACCGCGTCAAGAGCGACGATCAACTGACCGCCGACCTGGCCGAGCTGAAGCGCGAGCAGTTCAACCTGCGCTTTCAGGCCGCGACCAATCAGCTGGAACGCCCCGCGCGTATCCAGGAAGTTCGCCGCGACATCGCCCGCATCAAGACGCTGCGGACCGAGCGCCAAGACTCTGCCAAGGCGCATGCCGGCAAGTCGGCTCAGGCATAAGGAACGCACGATGCCCAAACGTATCCTGATCGGGACCATCGTCTCCGACAAGACCGACAAGACCGTGGTGGTCAAGGTCGAACGCAAGGTGAAGCATGCCATGTATGGCAAGATCATCCGTCGTTCGAAAAAGTACCACGCGCATGACGAAGACAACAGTTTCAAGGCCGGCGAGATTGTCCGCATCGAGGAAACTGCTCCCATTTCCAAGCTGAAATGCTGGAAGGTGATCGAGCGGGTCCAGGCGGGCAAGGCAGCCGCTGTCGAAGCCGACGTTTGAAATTTTTGGAACTGCCGGACTGGTTCCGGCCATGTTTCGGCTTTGGCCACTGAGAAGGAAACGGATCAATGATCCAGATGCAATCCCAGCTTGAGGTCGCTGACAACAGCGGCGCCAAGCGCGTCCAGTGCATCAAGGTGCTGGGCGGATCGAAGCGCCGGACCGCCGGTGTGGGCGACGTGATCGTTGTATCGATCAAGGAAGCCCAGCCGCGCGCCAAGGTCAAGAAGGGCGACGTTCACCGCGCCGTGATCGTGCGCACCCGCAAGGATGTGCGCCGGACCGATGGCTCGGTGATCCGTTTCGACACCAATGCCGCGGTGCTGATCAACAAGAACGAAGAGCCGATCGGCACTCGTATCTTTGGCCCGGTGGTTCGTGAACTGCGCGCACGCGGCTTCATGAAGATCATCTCGCTTGCGCCGGAGGTGCTGTGATGGGTGCTGCAAAGATCAAGAAGGGCGATAACGTGTTCGTCCGTTCGGGCAAGGACAAGGGCCGCACCGGCACCGTCCTGCAGGTCATGCCCAAAGAGGGCAAGGTCATCGTGCAGGGCATCAATGTCGCCGCGCGTCATCGCAAGCCCAGCCAGGAAAATCCGCAAGGCGGCATCGACCGGTTCGAAGCGCCGATGGCTATTTCCAAGGTGGCCGTCGCCACTGCGGAAGGCAAGCCGACGCGCATCCGCTTTGAAGAGCGTAATGGCACGAAGGTCCGTGTGGCCGTGAAGTCCGGGGAGACGATCGATGGCTGATGCTTATTTGCCGCGCCTCAGGGCCAAGTATGATGCGGAGATCGCTGCGGCGATGACCGCGAAATTCGGGTACAAGAACAAGTTCGAAATACCCAAGATCGACAAGATCACGCTCAACATGGGCGTCGGTGAAGGCACCCAGGACAAAAAGAAAGTCCAGACTGCCGCCACCGAGATGGAATTGATCGCCGGGCAAAAGCCGGTGGTTACCAAGGCGAAGAAGTCGGTCGCACAGTTCAAGCTGCGCGAAGGCATGGCGATCGGCTGCAAGGTGACCTTGCGCCGTGAGCGGATGTATGAATTCCTCGACCGCCTGATCACCATCGCCATGCCCCGCATCCGCGACTTTCGCGGCCTGAACCCGAAGAGCTTCGACGGGCGCGGCAATTATGCGATGGGCCTGAAAGAGCAGATCATCTTTCCAGAGATCAGCTACGACCAGATTGAGAAGGTCCGGGGCATGGATATCATCGTCACCACCACCGCCAAAACCGACGAGGAAGCGCGCGAGTTGCTCCGTCTGTTTGGTTTCCCGTTCCCCCAGGAAGCTGCCGAGCAGCAGCAGGCCGCGTAAGTCGACCTGTCTCCCAGCTTTGAGGAAGAGAGCTTAAGTCCATGGCGAAACTGAGTTCAATCAACAAGAATGAGCGGCGCAAGCTGCTCGTCAAGAAATTCGCAGCAAAGTTTGCGCATCTGAAGGCGATAGCGGGCGACGAGACCCTCGATGAGTCCGAGCGCCTGATGGCCCGGCTCAAGATGGCCGAATTGCCGCGCAATGCCAACCCGACGCGCGTTCGCAACCGCTGCGCCACCACCGGGCGCCCCCGCGCCTACTATCGCAAGTTCGGCCTTTGCCGCATCGAGCTACGGGACAAGGCCAACAAGGGCCTCATCCCCGGTGTGACGAAGTCGAGCTGGTAAGGATCAAGCGATGGCACTGACCGATCCCCTGGGTGATATGCTCACCCGCATCCGCAATGGCCAGCGCGCCAAGAAGGACGCTGTCCTGTCGCCGGCTTCGAAGCTGCGCGCAGGCGTGCTCGAAGTCCTGCAGCGCGAAGGTTATATCCGTGGCTTCAGCGAGGACGCTACCGGCGTTCACCCGCAGCTGCGCATCGAACTGAAGTATTTCGAAGGCGAGCCGGCGATCAAGCATGTCGCGCGCGTCTCCAAACCAGGCCGCCGGGTCTATTCGGGCAGCAAGGAACTGCCGGTGATCCGCAATGGTCTGGGCATCACCATCGTCTCGACGCCGCGCGGTGTGCTTTCGGATGCCGAAGCGCGCGCCAGCAACGTCGGTGGCGAAGTGCTGGCGGAGGTATTCTGATGAGCCGCATCGGTAAAAGGCCGGTTCCCGTTCCCAGTGGCGTGACCGCTGCGATCGCCGACGGTACGCTGACCGTAAAGGGTCCCAAGGGCACCCTGACGCTCGGCCTGGTCGACGACATCAGCTACGAGATTGGCGAGGGCGGCATTTCGGTGCAGCCAGCCAACGCAACGAAACAAGCTCGCGCCTTCTGGGGTATGCAGCGCACGCTGGTGGAAAACCTCGTGACCGGGGTGACGCAGGGCTACACCAAGGTGCTGGAAATCACCGGCGTCGGCTATCGTGCCAATTCGCAGGGCCGCAATCTGAAATTGCAGCTCGGCTATAGCCACGACGTCGATTTCGCCGTGCCCGAGGGTATCGAGATCAAGACACCGGATAATACCACGATCGAGATTTCCGGGATCGACAAGCAGAAGGTCGGCCAGGTTGCCGCCGAAGTTCGCCGCTGGCGCAAGCCCGAGCCTTACAAGGGCAAGGGCATCAAGTACCGTGGCGAGTACATCTTCCGCAAGGAAGGGAAGAAGAAGTAATGGCCAAGCTCTCTCTTTTCGAACGCCGCCGTCAACGCGTCCGCACCGCGCTCAAGGCGCGCTCCGGGGGCCGTCCGCGGTTGTCGGTGCATCGTTCGGGCCGTCATATCTATGCCCAGATCATCGACGATGCGCAGGGGCGCACGATCGTCGCTGCCTCGTCCTTGAAAAAGGGCGAAAAGGCGATTGGTCCGACCGTGGCCTCGGCCACCGACGTGGGCAAGGCGCTGGCTGAAGCTGCCAAGCAGGCGGGTGTTACCGCTGTCGTGTTCGATCGCGGCGGTTTTCTGTTTCATGGCCGCGTCAAGGCGCTGGCTGACGCCGCGCGTGAAGGCGGGCTGGAGTTCTGACGATGGCTGATGACACCAACACCCCTAACGATCTGGTTGATACCGCAGCACCCGCTGCTGCCCCCGAAGGCGATCACCGCGAAGCACGTGGCCCGGCGCGCGGTCGCGGTCGCGGCGGCAACGATCGCGGCGGCCCCGGTCAAAACCGTGGCGGGCGCCGTGACGATCGTCGTGGTGGACGCGGCGGCAATGAGGATGGCGGCGAAGAGCTGATCGAAAAGCTGGTTCACATCAACCGCGTTTCCAAGACCGTGAAGGGCGGCAAACGCTTTGGCTTTGCGGCGCTGGTCGTGGTCGGCGATGGCAAGGGCCGGGTCGGCTTTGGCCATGGCAAAGCGCGCGAAGTGCCCGAAGCGATCACCAAGGCGACCGCTTCGGCCAAGAAGAAAATGGTGCGCGTACCGCTGAAAGAAGGCCGCACGCTCCACCATGACGGCAAGGGCCGGTTCGGCGCGGGCAAGGTCAATGTCCGTTCGGCGCCAGCAGGTACCGGGATCATCGCCGGTGGCCCGATGCGCGCCGTGTTCGAAAGCCTGGGCGTGCATGACGTCGTCACCAAGTCGGTCGGCAGCTCGAACCCCTACAACATGATCCGCGCTACGTTCGATGCGCTGACCGACCAGACTTCGCCGAAGTCGGTGTCGCAGCGTCGCGGCAAGAAGATCGCCGACCTGCTGGGTCGTGGCGGCGCGACTGTCGTCGAGGCAGAAGCCGCCGCCGACGCGATTACGGAGTAAGTTTGATGGCCCAAACCCCAGCAAAAACGCTTAAAATCAAGCAGATCGGCTCCCCGATCCGTCGCCCCGAGGCGCAGAAGAAGATCCTGATCGGTCTCGGCCTCGGCAAGATGAACCGCGTCGTCGAGGTGCTGGACACCCCCGAATCGCGCGGCGCGATCGCCAAGCTGCCGCATATGGTGGCCGTGATCGACTGACTTTCTGTTAATGTGGTAGCGGACGACCAGTTTACGGAATCTATCCGGCGATGGCATGAGATCGTCCTATGAAGACGGCTTTTTCACCAGCAGTCGACGCCGAAACACGGCTGCTAGTGCTGGGTAGCCTGCCCGGTGAGCGTTCGATTGCCGCTCAGGAATATTATGCCCATCCTACAAACGGCTTCTGGTGGCTTATCGGCGAGGTCCTTGGCGAACGCGATTTGCAGCTATTGCCTTATGCCAGGCGTCTGGAAAGGCTTAAAGTCCATCATGTAGGTCTTTGGGATGTCATCGCTACGGCCCGGCGAGCAGGAAGTCTCGATACGGCCATACGCGATGCGGCGCATAGGGACTTGATCAATTTTGCTGAGCAATTGCCGCAGCTCAAGGCAATTGCCTTCAACGGCAAAGCCGCATCGAGCCGTGGGCGGAAGCAATTGGCCGGGGCAATCGACCGCTGGACGATAATCGATCTTCCGTCCTCGAGCGCTGCCTATGCCAGCATGCCAAGAAGCAAAAAGCTCATGGTCTGGCAACAAGTCGAGAAACATTTGAGGTGAGGCCCGTGGGTGATGAAAAGCGGGGCCCAGAACGAGCCCCACTTGCGCTAATATCTTCTCCCTCGTCGTCCCGGGCTTGACCCGGGGCAGTGCTTGCTTTCTGATCCACCGATGGATCGGGAACGACTTGGTGGCTGGGTATACATCATGGCTGACCGGTATCGCGGCAAGATGTATGTCGGAGTGACCGCCAACCTGCCGGCCAGGATATTCCAGCACCGTGAAGGGCAAGGGTCGGACTTTTGCGCTAGCCATCGCTTAAGGTTGCTTGTGTGGGCGGAACGGGGCGAGACGATCGAAGCTTGTATCGCCCACGAAAAGCGCCTGAAACGATGGCATCGGACCTGGAAATTCGAGATTATTGAACACATTAATCCGGATTGGTTTGATCTGTACGATTGGCTCGTTTGAGTATTGGCATTGAGAAGAACAGCACAACCCCGGGTCAAGCCCGGGGCGACGGACCTTTATGTTAAACCTACGGCGATGGCTCTCGCACCTTCACATTGAAACCTTTTCCCGTGACAGTCCCCCACTCTTCCGCTAAGGGCCGCGCCTTCCATTAGCGCGACTAAAGCGAAAGCGAGTGCATCGACATGAAACTTAATGAAATCCGTGACAATGATGGTGCCCGCAAGGGGCGTATGCGCGTTGGGCGCGGGATTGGTTCGGGCAAGGGCAAGACTGCCGGGCGCGGCCAGAAGGGCGCCAAGGCGCGGTCGGGCGTTTCGGTCAATGGCTTCGAGGGCGGGCAGATGCCGCTCCACATGCGCATTCCAAAGCGCGGCTTCAACAATATTTTCGCCAAGGATTATGCCGAGGTCAATCTGGGCATGATCCAGAAACTGATCGACGCGGGCAAGCTTGATGCGGGCCAGGTCATCGACCATGCGGCGTTGCAGGCGGTTGGCCTGGCGCGTGGTGGCAAGGACGGCGTGCGGCTGCTGGCCAAGGGTGAATTCACCGCCAAGGCCAGCTTTTCGGTGACCGGGGTGTCGGCGGGTGCGCGCGCAGCGGTGGAAAAGGCCGGTGGTTCGGTCCAACTGCCCGAAGCCACGCCCAGCGAGCATGAGAAAAAGACCGCTCGCCGCGCGGTCAACACCGAAGCCAGCAAGGCTCTGCGCGCCAAGTAAGCGCAGGATCGCCCAATACGCCATCTCCGACGATCGTGTCGGCGATGGCTCGGGCTGTAGCTGGGGCTGTCTTTTGCCCCGGTTCATGCGGGGTTCGACATTGGCAACTGCTGCCACTATGAGACGAAGCTGACCCGGGGGCTGCCGGTCAGGGACTCGGGTAACGCCAAGCAAGGTTTTCAATTCCGATGGCTTCACGCGCCGACAATATCGCGAGCAATATGAGCCTCGCCAATTTCTCCAAGGCGACCGAGCTCAAGAACCGCATCTGGTTCACCGTAGGCGCGTTGATCGTGTTCCGCTTCCTCAGCTTCGTGCCGCTACCGGGGGTCAATCCGCTGATACTGCAGACGCTGTACAGCCATACCCAGGGCGGCATCCTCGACATCTTCAACACCTTTTCGGGCGGTTCGTTGCAGCGCATGAGCCTGACCGCGCTGGGGGTCATGCCTTATATCACCGCGTCGATCGTGGTGCAGTTGGCGTCGTCGCTGCATCCGACACTGGCAGCGCTGAAAAAGGAAGGCGAGAGCGGGCGGCAGAAATTGAACCAGTACACCCGGTATGGCGCGGTGCTGCTGACCGCGATCCAGGGGTGGTTCGTGGCCTCCGGGCTGGAAGCATACGGCGCGTCGAGCGGGTTGCAGGCGGTGGTCATCCCCGGCATGCTGTTCCGTGTCACCGCGGTGATCAGCCTGATCGGCGGCACCATGTTCCTGTTGTGGCTGGGTGAACAGATCACCTCGCGCGGGATCGGCAACGGCACGTCGCTGATCATCATGGCGGGCATCGTCGCGCAGATGCCGACCTTTGTCGGGCAGTTGTTCGAGGGCGGCAGGTCGGGTTCGATCGGACCGTTCACCATCATCGGCATGGTGGTGCTGCTGCTGGGCCTGATCCTGTTCATCGCCTTCATGGAACGGGCGACGCGGCGGCTGCTGATCCAGTATCCCAAACGCGCCAGCGCCAATGGCATGATGCAGGCCGATCGCAGCCATCTGCCACTGAAGCTGAACACCTCGGGCGTCATTCCGCCGATTTTCGCCAGTTCGCTGCTGCTGTTGCCGCTGACCATCACGCAATTCGCGGGCAAATCGGTGGCGCCGGATTCCCGACTGGGCGGTGTGATCATTGCGCTTAACCAATACCTGGGGCACGGCAAGCCGCTGTATATGCTGTTATATGCGGCGGGGATCATTTTCTTTTGTTTCTTCTACACCGCCGTGGTGTTCAACCCGGAAGAGACTGCGGATAATCTGAAGCGCAACGGCGGCTTTATCCCCGGTATCCGCCCCGGCAAGAACACCGCGACTTACCTTGACTATGTACTGACGCGGATTACCGTCATTGGCGCGGCCTATATCACCGTGGTGTGCGTGATCCCCGAATGGGTGATTGCGCAGACCGGCGTACGGCTGTTTTTTGCGGGCGGAACCAGCCTGTTGATCGTCGTCAATGTCACCGTCGATACGATTACTCAGATCCAGTCGCATTTGCTGGCGCACCAATATGGCGATCTGATCAAGAAAGCGAAATTGAAGGGTCGGCTGCGCTGAACGCCGCCCTGTTCGAGGTTGGGGAGAGGAGCATCCCGTGAATATAATTCTGCTGGGACCGCCGGGGGCGGGCAAGGGCACCCAGGCGCAGCGACTGGTCGAACACCATGGCATGCGGCAATTGTCGACGGGTGACATGCTGCGCGCCGCGGTCAGGGAAGGGACGCCCGTCGGATTGCAGGCCAAGTCGGTCATGGAACGCGGCGAACTGGTATCTGACGAGATCGTCTCCGCGCTGATCGGCGAAGAACTCGACCGCATGGGGCCGGGACTGGGCGCGATCTTCGACGGTTATCCCCGCACCGCACCGCAGGCGGCATCACTGGAAGAAATTCTCGGCGCACGCGGGCGCACACTCGACCACGTCATCGAACTGGAAGTGGACGAAGACGCGCTGGTCGAGCGGATCACAGGGCGATTTACCTGTGCCCATTGCGGCACAGGCTATCATGACCGCTTCGCGCAGCCCAGGCAGGCGGGCGTTTGCGACAAATGCGGCGGTACCGCATTCAAGCGCCGCCCGGATGACAACGAAGCAACGGTGCGCACGCGCATGGCCGAATACCGCGCCAAGACGGCGCCGATCCTGCCGATTTACGAAGCACGAGGCATTGTCGCCCGCGTCGATGGCATGGCGGACATGGACCACGTCACCGCCGCTATCGAACGCGTGATCGCGCGCGAAGTGACTCACTGATGGTGGCGCTCTGCGCGTCACTGATGCGGGCGCTGCGCGCTGGGCTTGATGAAACCTCGTCGTCAGGGTATAGGTTTGCAGCGCGGTCGAAAGGGGCCGCGCATCAGCCGCGCAGGCTTGATTTGGACGATGCATGCGTTGATGGGCTTGCCTGTTGACAGGCGGCTCGAATCGTCTTAAGCGCCCCCTTCACGCGACAACATCGGGTTCAGTCCGGCAGGCAAGTGCAGACATGCACGCCAACCGGGCTTTTTTCCGTTTCGGTCCGATAGCGTCGTAGTGACAAAGCGTTGAGATGGAGTTGATTTTCCCACCAGGGAAACGATCTGCTCTGTGGAGCATGGAGAATTAAGTGGCTCGTATTGCCGGGGTAAACATCCCCACTAACAAGCGCGTGATCATCGCGCTGACCTATATTCATGGAATCGGTGCACACAAGGCCAAGGCCCTCGCTGACAAGGTCGGCATCGATCATGCCCGCCGGGTGCAGGATCTGACCGATCAGGAAATCCTGCAAATCCGTGAGGCGATCGACGCGGATTACACCGTCGAAGGCGATCTTCGTCGGGAAACCGCGATGAACATCAAGCGGTTGATGGATCTGGCCTGCTATCGCGGACTGCGTCACCGCAAGGGGCTGCCGGTTCGCGGCCAGCGCACCCACACCAATGCCCGCACCCGCAAGGGCAAGGCCAAGGCCATCGCCGGCAAGAAGAAGTAATCCGGGCTTCGGTTTTCCGATCCTCTGACTTCGTCTTTACTACCGCCTATCCTCAGGCGCCTATCCTCAGGAATTCCAGCAATGGCACGTGAACCTCAGCGCATCAAAAAGCGGGAGCGCAAGAATATATCCAGCGGCGTCGCGCATGTGAACGCCAGCTTTAACAATACCATGGTCACCATCACCGACGCGCAGGGCAACACCATTGCCTGGTCGTCAGCGGGCACGATGGGCTTCAAGGGCAGCCGCAAGTCGACGCCTTATGCCGCCCAGGTTGCAGCGGATGACGCCGGTAAAAAGGCTTCCGAACACGGTGTGCGCACTCTGGAAGTCGAAGTGAAGGGGCCTGGTTCGGGCCGCGAAAGCGCGCTGCGCGCCTTGCAGGCCGTAGGCTTTACCATCACTTCGATCCGCGATGTGACGCCGATTCCGCACAATGGCGTGCGACCGTCGAAGCGTCGCCGCGTCTGATCGAGCCTACGCGGGACGGCATCCAGCCTTCTCGCGATTTCGGCCCGCAAATTCGGATGCCCGCGTCTTTCGCAAAGCGAAGCTGCGGTCTTCCCGCCAGATACAACCCTAGGGGAAATCCATGACTGTCAATATCAAGAACTGGCAGGAACTGAAGAAGCCCAACAACCTCGAGGTCAGGTCGAGCAACGACGCCAAGCGTCGCGCGACCTTCATCGCCGAGCCGCTGGAGCGTGGTTTCGGGCTGACTTTGGGCAACGCGCTGCGCCGCGTGCTGCTGTCCTCGTTGCAGGGTGCCGCGATCACCTCGATCAAGATCGAAAACGTGCTGCACGAATTTTCGTCGCTGGCCGGTGTGCGTGAAGACGTCACCGACATCGTGCTGAACGTCAAGCAGATCGCGCTCAAGATGCAGGGTGAGGGGCCCAAGCGGCTCCAGCTTTCGGCCACCGGTCCCGCCAGAGTCACCGCCGGCGATATCGCCGTGACCGGCGACATCGAGGTGATGAACAAGGATCTGGTGATCTGCCACCTTGACGAGGGTGCCAGCTTCAACATGGAACTGACCGCCGACACCGGCAAGGGCTATGTGCCCGCAGTCGGCAACCGTCCGGTCGATGCGCCGATCGGCCTGATCCCGGTCGACTCGCTGTATGGCCCGGTTCGCCAGGTGTCCTACAAGGTGGACAATGCCCGCATCGGCCAGGAACTAGACTTCGACAAGCTCAACCTGACGGTCGAAACCGATGGTACGGTGACCCCCGAGGACGCGGTGGCTTATGCCGCGCGCATCCTGCAGGACCAGTTGGCGCTGTTCGTCCATTTCGAGGACAGCGCGCCGATGGGGACATCGCCGATGATCGGCATGGCCTCTGCGCCGGTCGAAGAAGGCGACACCAACCAGCTCAACCGCTACCTGCTCAAGAAGGTGGACGAGTTGGAACTGTCGGTGCGTTCGGCCAATTGCCTCAAGAACGACAACATCATCTACATCGGCGACCTCGTCCAGAAGACCGAAGCAGAAATGCTGCGCACCCCGAATTTTGGGCGCAAGTCGCTGAACGAGATCAAGGAAGTGCTGTCGTCGATGGGCCTGCGTCTGGGCATGGACATCCCTGGCTGGCCGCCCGAAAATATCGAGGAAATGGCCAAGAAGCTCGAACAGGAACTGCTCGGCTAAACGAGAAGGACATGGGCCGACGCCTCAGTCGGCCCGGAACGGGGTACCTGATACGGCCCCCTTACGAACGGAAATGAAACATGCGTCATAAAGTCGGTCACCGCAAACTTCAGCGGACCAGTGCCCATCGTGCAGCGCTGCTGCGCAATATGGCTGCCGCGCTGATCAAGCATGAGCAGATCACCACCACCCTGTCCAAGGCGCGCGAACTGCGGCCCTATGCCGAAAAGCTGATCACGCTGGCCAAGCATGGCGGGCTGTCTAACCGCCGTCTCGCGCATGCCCGACTGCTGGACGATGCCCAACTGGTCAAGCTGTTCGACGTGCTGGCCGCGCGCTATGCGACTCGCCAGGGCGGCTATACCCGCGTGATCAAGGCTGGCTTCCGCGGGTCCGACGCCGCACCGATCGCGGTCATTGAACTGGTCGAGCGCGATGTCGCCGCCAAGGGTCTCGATTCGGGCCCGGTGATGACGGATGAAGCTGACGATTGAGCGCAAGAGTTAACGCAAAAGCTTTTGCGTTTTTCCGGCTAAGACAGCACCAGCCCGTCTCGACGCAAGTCGGAAACTCTAGTTGCGCAGCCGCTCGATCGCCTGCGCCAGCAGCACATAGAGCTTGCCCATGTCCGACGACAGCAGCGTCACTCCCAGGGCGTGGCCGTCGCGGGTGGATAGCAGTTGGCGTAGCATGCCCTCAAAATCGTGGATGTAATGGCTGACGTATTCGCGGAAATCGCGGTCGTTCTGGTATAATTGCATGATGCCGCGCGCTTCGGGGGGATCGAGTAAACGTACTGCACGCCGCGTAAAGATGCCGCGATCGCCGCGCAGATAGGCCGACCACGCGGTATCGCTGACGTCCGTGTCCAGCGCCTTGGCAATATCGATGGCGTTGGAGTTGAGCGCTTCGGTGATCAGCGCCACCCGCCTCGCAAAATCGTCATCGACACGTTCCTCGGCGCGGGCGCGCGCTTGATCGACGCGGGTTTCCATATTGCCGACCAGATCGTTGACCTTGGCCAGTTGCTCGCGCAATTGCGAGGCGGCTTCGCGGCTGATGCCGGCGGCGCGGGCCGCTGCCTGCTCCAGCTTGCCGGAAATCTCGGCCACTTGCAGGCGCATGGCGCGTTCGATGGCCTCGCCGCTTTCCTCCCCCAACTGATTGGCCAGACTGGAAATCGATGCCGCGCCGCGCTGTTCGATCCGTTCGACCGCCGCGCCGCCCTCGTCATCGAGCTGGCGTATGGCGGCTGCCAGTTCACCCTGGACACGGGCGGCGGCGACTTCGGTCTGGCTGTCCAGCAGCGCCAGTGACTGCCTCAGTTCATCCAGCGTTTGCGCGTGCGATGCCGCCTTGACGCGGATATCCTCGTGCCACGCGGCAAGGTCCCCGGCGGCTTCTCCCAGCCGATTTTGCGCGAGCAACAAATAGGTCGAAAGTGATTGCCCGCTGCGATCGGCGTCTTCCACGGTGTCGCGCAGCGCCGTCGCACGATGTTCGATATTGGCTAGACGCGCCGCGCCGGTGTCGATCGCCTGGACCAGATTTTCGCCGCTATGGGTGGCGGCGGACTGGATCAGTTCCAGCAATCGCCCGGCGTTTTCGGTCAACGCGGCCAATGTCTGGTCAGTGGCATCGAGCAATTGCCGCCCTTCGCCCAGCCGCGTCCCCAGCACATCCAGCCGCCCGGTCATGCCGGCATCAGCGGCGGCATTCGACGCGGCGATGGCAGCGATGCGGTTTTCGATTTTTGTCAGTTGCGCCGTGGTCGCCTCGCCCTGATCGGCGAGCGCGGAAAGATGCGCGCGATAGGTGGTTTCGCGCTGCGTGATCTCTGCGTCGAGCGCGGCCAGTGTTGCCGCCAGCCGCTCGGCCATACCGCGATCCTGTGCTTCGGCGGCATGGCGGCGGCGAGCGGTCTCGCTTTCGAAACGCGCGCCGGTTTCGCTCAATACACGTTCGAGCGCGGCTGCTTCCTCGGCCAGTTTTGCCATCCGGCCGTTGCTGGTCGCCGCAGTTTGGCGATCGATATCGGCGGCGGCCTCATTGGCGGCGTTTATATAGGTGTCGAGCCGGGTCACGGCTTCGCGCCAATTGGCCAGCGCGGCGCCTTCGCCTTCGCGCAATGCGCGTGCGACCGCCGAGGTTTCATCACGCAACGCCGTCAAGCGCGACCGCAGCGAGATAATGCTCTCGGCTTCCTCGCGGTCGAGCAGGCTGCGGGTTTCGGCAGTTTCGTTGGTCAGCGCGGCAAAGCGATTGCGCAACTGCGCCTCGAACTCGGCCTGATGAGTTAGCAACGCGGCGCGGAAACTGTCCGCCTGCCCGGTCATCGCCTGCACCCGCGCCGCAAAGCTGCGGTCCAGTTCGAACGTCCGCGCGGTGAAGCTGTCCATGGTTTGATCGAACTGGCCGCGCAGGGATACCACCAGATTTTCACTGACCTGGCCCGACTGGACGAGCCGGTCGAACCCGGCGATCAATTCCTGCAACTGGGCATTGGCGGTACGGCCGGCATTGCCTAAATTATTGGTCACGTCCTTGGCGGCGCTGGTCAGCACCGGCAACTGGCCGCGCAGGCGCTCCATATTTTCCAGTGCCGCCGCGCTGACGGTGCCGATCGCTTCGACCTGGGCGCTGTTTTCCTGAACCAGGGTTTGCAGTCGGTCGGCATGTTGCGACAAGCGATCGACGGCGATGCGCCCGACCGAATCGAGGTCGCGTGCCTGGGCCGAGACAAACTCGCGCGCGAGGCTCAATTCGCGATTGATCGTCAGCAGGCGTCTTTCCAGCCGCTCGCTCTCTATCGTCAGCAGGCGAGCGGTATTGGCGAAACGTCCGGTTTCGCGGCGGCTGGAACGCATCACGATCAGCCAGATGACGCCGATCAGCAATACCGGCGTGGCCCATGTGCTGACCCAGGTGCTGATCTGGCCGGGCAGATTGGCGGGATCGATGGCGCTGTCCATGGCCCAAAAATTGGCCCAGATGAAAAAACCCGTCCACGCTATCAACGCCAGACCCGCCACGACCGGCAGGATCCACGACCACCGCGCCGGTAATGCGTCGGGCTCCGCCCCATATTCGGCGACATCGGCCTGCTGGGAGTCATCCGCTGGCGCCAAACTCGCATCCGGTCGCGCATCGCCAGGCGAATTGGTGTCGCCGGGCGATTCCCCGGCGTTGAATGCGGTAAATTTCTGTTCCCCTGCCATGCCGCGAGGATAGCACGCACGGGGCAGCAATAAACAGCCGATTCATCATTTCCTGTTCATACCCGCAAAAACGGCTGGGCTTGCGGGCGAGGGTGCCATCCAGTCCGGACAAAACGAGCATTGCGATCCCCCGGCTCGGCCATTAGACCTTGTCCCGCCGCGCAGGATGCATTGCGGCAAGTCACGGGTCGGTCCGGGTTGGGAGAAGCATACTGCGCGTTGCATTCCTGACCATGATGGAGCCGGCGGAAGCCGAAAGCAGTGTCCTGCGCGCCAATTTGCGGCTGGGAGCGGTCTCTCTTGTCCGGCATCAGTTGGGCGTGGTGCTGGCATTGGGCTGCAAGCGGGTCGTTTGCCTGACCCAGGCCTTCGACGAGCACGTCACCGACCTCAAATCGGCCACCGAAGCGGTCGGCGCGACGTTCCATTTGATTTCGGAGCCGCGGGCGCTGGCTGGCCTGGTCACCGCAATTGATGAAATCGTAGCGCTGGGGGATGGCCTTTTGGCCGCACCGCGCACTGCCATCGCGCTTCTGGAAGCGGGGCCGGTGGTGCTGGTCCAGCCGATCGACGCCGGTCTGGCGGCTGGCTTCGAGAGGCTGGACCTGAACCATGCCGACGCCGCAGCGTTCCGGGCGCCGGGGCGACTCGTGGACCGATTGGCCGAATTGCCTGCCGATTGCGATGGCTTTTCTGCGCTCCAGCGAATTGCCCTGCAAGGCGGCGTACCGCAGCGCATGGTCCCGGCAGCGGCCCTGGCCGAAGGGCGATGGACGCTGGTGCGCAGCGAAGCCGAAGCGCATTCGGCAGAGAGTCACTGGATCCGGGTTCAGACCGAAATGAGCGGGGGTGACAATGCCTCGCTGGCAGGGGCGCAATTCGCGGTGCGCCAACTTGGCCCGGCATTGCTTCACGCTGGCAGCGGCAATCAGGCTGTGGCGGTAGCGGCCGCCGCGACGGTGACGCTGGGGTTGGTGGCCGGCCATTTTCATTGGGTCGCCACGGCTTTCCTGCTGGCGGGGGTCGGCTGGGTCTTGCTCTGTGCGGCGGCGCTGCTGGCTCGAGTGGAACGGGAAACGCTTCATCTGCTGTCCCCACGGGTGCTGCGCGGACGGGTCTTTGGCTGGGCCATGGACGCGATCCTGATGCTATTGATGATTGAGTGCGGGTCGTGGCTGCCTGGGCAGAATATTGCCGACCGGGCGTTTGCGCCGGTCATGTTGATCGGAATGTGCCGGTTTGTGCCCAAATGCGTCGGGGCTGGCTGGTCGCGTTGGCTCGGCGATCGCGGGTTGCTGGCGTTGATCCTTGCAGGCTTTGGCGCCGCCGGTGTGCTGGTACCCGGCATCGAACTGACAACGGCGTTGATGCTGGCCGCCGGATTATATGGCGCGCGCGCCGCCGACACCGGTGCGAACACTGGTAACACTTGATTAACTGTCATCCCGTATGATTGGCGCATGGGCCGGACCGGAACAGGCGCATGAGGCATGCGCTAAAATCGCAAGATGGGACGCCTGATCTCATGGCGGACACTGTGGAAACGGCCTTGCGGCGTGGTCTGGAAATTGTCGGCGATCCGCGCGATCGGGCATTATTCGATGATGAGGTAATCGCGCGGCTGCGCGGCATGCTGGGCGATCTGGCGCGACAGCTAGGCGATGAACTCGCCCTGCTCGCCTTACTGCTGCGGGCGGCGGGCGCCAGTCTGGATACGGCTCCGCACGATATGGCCGCAGGCGATCTGGCAGCAGCGATCGCAGGGCTCCCGCCATGCCGCGCAACGCAGTTTCTGGCTGGCGCAGGCGCTGCTTTCCCTTGACCCTGGCCCGCGCTGTCACCGACGGGGAAGATCGCCTGCTCAGTGCCGACGGCCCGCTGGCGTCGCTCCAGTTGCGCTGTGGCGGCACGATTCCGGGCGCGATCGCCATTCCTCCGCTGGCTGAACTGGTGCGCAAGGCGCGGCGCATGGGGTTGCGCATGGCCCGGTCGATGGCGGCGCAGGATGGACGGGATGCCATACGCGCCTGGGTCGAAATCGAGCCGCGCACCGACGGCAAGCGCACGGGCGGGGGCGAACCAGGTTGCACGATCACGGTGCGCCATTGGCATGCCGTGCCGCTTGCGCACGAAGATCCCGCTGTCGGCCGCCGCCGCCGTACCGCAGTCGATCGCACGCAGGCCGATCTGACGGCGCGGCTCGATGCCCGGCAATGCCTGTTGGCGGTAGCGGGCGAAGCACCCGATCTGGCGGCGCTGATCGCGGCGATGCAGCGTGGGCTGGGCCGGCCATGGACGGATTTCGTGACTATTTCAGGCGAATATCGCGGCCCAGCGATGGATTTTGGGCCGCTGGACGGGGCCACGGTGGAAATTTCCGGTTCGCCGCGCAAATGGCGCGCAAAGCTGGTCCCGCTTGTTGGCCCCGGTAGCGAATTGGCCAGCCCGGCTGCGGAAATGGCTGGTTTCGATCTCTATTTCCTGGCGGAAACGCCATTTGCGGTGGATGGCGGGCGTCCTGGCGACCTACCGAGCCTGGTCGATACCGACCGTGTGTTCGGGCGCGGTCTCGCTCCGGCGCTGCGCCAGCCGATCGCGCGAATCATCGCCAATGCCGAAACCATCCGCATGCGCATGGCTGGCCCGCTCGAAGAGCAATATACCGGTTTTGCCGCTGACATTGTCGCGGCGGGCGAACATCTGCTGGCGCTGGTCGAAGACCTGGCCGATCTTGAAGTGATCGAAGCCGACGATTTTTCGACAGTGACCGAGGCCATCGACCTGGCCGATGTCGCGCGCCGCGCCGCCTCTATCCTGAGCGGCCGGGCGCGGAGCAAACAGATCACCATCGTGGCTCCGGCTCAGAATGCATCAATGCCCGCCCGGGCCGACTTGCGCCGGACGTTGCAGGTCCTACTGAACCTCATTGGAAACGCGCTGATTTACGCGCCCAAGCAGACACGGATCACAATCGAACTGGCGCAATTTGCTGGCTGCGCGCAAGTGACCGTGGCGGACCAGGGGTCCGGCCTGAACCCGGAGCAGCAAAGCCGCTTGTTCGGAAAATTCGAACGGCTGGGGCGCAGCGGTGGTGGCGGCTCGGGGCTGGGTTTGTACATATCGCGGCGACTGGCCCGCGCCATGGGCGGCGACGTGATCGCCGCCAGCGCCCCGAACGAAGGCGCGCGATTTACCTTGTCGCTGCCGGGGGGTGAGATTGGGGATTGAGCGTCGTGCGCTAAAAACCTGCACCACTTAAATCCTACCCCTTCCGGGGGAGGTGGCTCGCGAAGCGAGACGGAGGGGGGGGTGCGCCGAGCGAAATATTCACGGGCCATTGTCCATGGAACCGCCCCCTCCGTCAGCCCTGCGGGCTACCATCCTCCCCCAGCGGGGGAGGATTGCGTGGCGATTCAGATTAACGGCGCCCCTTTAACGCTTGTCGGCGGTCAGATATTCGCGCTCGGTCGGGCCGGTATACAACTGCCGGGGACGGCCGATCTTCTGGTTGGGATCGGAAATCATTTCGTTCCATTGCGCCACCCAGCCCACGGTGCGCGCCAGTGCGAACAACACGGTGAACATCGTGGTCGGGAAACCGATCGCCGACAGGATGATCCCCGAATAGAAATCGACGTTGGGGAACAGCTTCTTCTCGATGAAATAGGGATCGGAAAGCGCGATCTCTTCAAGCCGCAGCGCGGTTTCGAACAATGGATCGGTCACCTTCATCGCCGCGAATACCTCGCGCACGGTCTTTTGCATGACCGTGGCGCGCGGATCGTAGTTCTTGTAGACGCGGTGGCCAAAGCCCATCAGGCGGAACGGATCGTTCTTGTCCTTGGCCCGTTCGATATAATGCGGGATTTTATCGGGGGTCCCGATCTCGCGCAGCATGTTCAGCGCAGCCTCGTTGGCCCCGCCATGCGCCGGACCCCACAGGCAGGCGATCCCGGCCGCGATGCAGGCGAAGGGATTGGCGCCCGACGATCCCGCCAGGCGGACGGTCGAGGTGGAGGCGTTCTGCTCATGGTCGGCGTGCAGGATGAATATCCGGTCCAGCGCCTTTTCGATCACTGGCATCACTTCATATTCCTCGGCGGGAACACCGAAGGTCATGCGCAGGAAATTGCCGGTGTATGACAGGTTGTTGTCCGGATACATGAACGGCTGGCCGACCGAGTATTTGTAGGCGGCGGCAGCGATCGTCGGCATCTTGGCGATCAGCCGGTGCGAACTGATCCGGCGGTGCTGGGGGTCGGCGATGTCGGTCGAATCGTGGTAGAACGCCGACAGCGCGCCAACCACGCCGCACATGATCGCCATGGGATGAGCATCGCGGCGGAACCCGCTGTAAAAGCTCATCAATTGTTCGTGCAGCATGGTATGCCGGCTGATCGTGCGGCTGAACTTGGTCAATTCCTCGCTCGACGGCAATTCTCCGTTGAGCAACAGATAGCTCACCTCCATGAAGCTGGAGCTTTCCGCCAATTGCCCGATCGGATAGCCCCGGTGCAGCAACACGCCTTCATCGCCGTCGATATAGGTCAGCGCGCTTTCGCAAGCCGCGGTCGAGGTAAAGCCCGGATCGAATGTGAATGCCCCGGTCTGGGCATACAGCTTGCGGATGTCGATCACATCCGGACCGACCGTACCTTTTATGACGGGGTAGCCGAAATCCTTGCCGTCCAGTTGCAGTTTTGCATCGTCACCCACCACACATACTCCCTCAAACATAATTGGCTCAAACAGGCCCGGTTTCGGTCAGTTGAACCTGGGCGGCAATGCGCGCCAGGCTCTCGTCCCGTCCAAGCAAAACCAGAACATCGAAAATCCCAGGCGAAGTCACCTGTCCTGTCAGACTCGCACGAAGTGGCTGGGCCAGTTTGCCAAGCCCCAGGCCAAGTTCCTCGGCCATTGCTTTCAGACTGGCTTCGAGGTTGGCAATTGTCCAGTCGGATTCGGCAGCCAGGCGCAAATGGATGCGGTGCAGCAACCCCCGCGCGTCATGCGTCAGCAGTGCCTGGGCTTTGGCATCGAGCGCCAGCGGAAGCCGCGCGAACAGGAAAGCTGCCCCGGCGGCGAGTTCGTTGAGGTCTTTGGCGCGCGGTTTCAGGACGGGCATGGCCCGTGCCAGCAGATCCATGTCGAGGGCACCGGTCTGCGTCACGGTCGCAAGGCGGGGGGCGACCAGCGCAGCCAGACGCCCATCTTCGGCTTCGCGCAGATAATGCCCGTTCAGATTCTGCAGCTTTGCCAGGTCGAAACGCGACGCGGCGCGACCGACATCGGCAATATCGAACCACGCCACCGCCTGCTCGCGGGCAATAATCTCGTCATCGCCATGCCCCCAGCCGAGCCGCAACAGGTAATTGACCATAGCCTCGGGCAGCAGCCCCATCTCGTCGCGGTAGGCATCGACGCCCAGCGCCCCGTGCCGTTTCGACAGTTTCGCGCCATCCGCGCCGTGGATCAGCGGGATATGCGCGTAGGCCGGAACCGGCCAGTCCATCGCGTGCAGGATGGTGAGCTGGCGAAATGCATTGTTGAGATGATCGTCGCCGCGAATGACATGGCTGACCGCCATGTCGTGATCGTCGACCACCACCGCCAGCATATAGGTTGGCGTCCCGTCGGAGCGCAGCAGCACGAAATCGTCGATTTCGGCGTTGGCAACGGTGACGCGGCCCTGCACCAGGTCGTCGATCACGGTTTCGCCCTCGCGCGGCGCTTTGATCCGCACCACGAAAGGCTTATCGACGGGGGGGGAGCCAGGATCGGCATCCCGCCACTCGCTGTCCAGCCGGTAAGTCTGGTGCGCGGCAACGGCGCGGCTGCGGCGCTCGGCCAATTCCGCAGGCGTCAGGTAACAGCGATAGGCATGGCCAGCGGCCAGCAACGCATGGGCCACCTCGGCATGGCGTGCCGACCGCGCGAATTGCAACACCGCAGGCTCGTCGCCGCCCAGCCCGAGCCAATCCAGCCCATCGAAAATGGCGGCGATGGCGGGCTCGGTCGATCGGACGCGATCGGTATCCTCGATCCGCAACAGATATTTGCCGCCGTGGTGACGCGCGAACAGCCAGTTGAACAACGCCGTGCGCGCGCCGCCAATATGTAGATAGCCAGTGGGTGAGGGCGCAAAGCGCGTGACGACAGGGCGGGTGACCGCCTCATGGCCGCCAACAGCGGTTGCGCTTGCCATACCTCGTTCCTTACTGTCCAATGCGCGGCATGGCATTTAACGCCAATACCGCCGGGGGCGCGTCCACAGGGATTCCAGCGGTTCCGGCAAGGGATAACGCTGCACTGCAACAATGTTCTTGGCGCAGGTTTACCGCCTTGTCCAGCCGGTTGGCAGGGCGTTTGGCGGGCCCGATTGCAGAATTATCGGGCGCAGCGGGAGGAATAGAGCACTTTCTCGATGGTGCCGGTTTTGACCGGGCACCGTGGCTGGCTGTCGGATTTGGCACAGGCATCGGCTTGTGGTTCGCGCTCGATAGTCCGTGGCAGTGGCTGGAGCTGATCGCGGCAAGCCTGGCGGCGGCGTTGGCAGCGGCGGCGTTGATGAGCGCACATGGCCGGTTCCCCTATATCCGCCTCGCCATCATGACCATGGCGATGATGGTGGCGGCGGGTTGCACCGCGGTGTGGGCCAAGTCGGCGATGGTGGGCACCCCGCCGATTTCTTACCCCACAGTGGCGTCGATGACCGGTCGTGTGCTCGAGCGAACCGACGAACCAGCCGAGCATCGCCTGCGCCTGGTGCTGGTCACGCGAGAGCCGCGCACCGACCGGCCCATTCGCGTGCGGGTGACCTTGCCCGATACGGCGGACCGCCTGGTAACAGGGGCGCTGGTCGAAGGCGCCATCGTCCGGTTGAAAGCGCGGCTGATGCCGCCGTCTGCACCCAAAGTGCCGGGCAGCTTCGATTTTGCCCGCGCCGCCTGGTTCGAAGGCATATCCGCGTCGGGCGGGGTCATCGGCCCGGTCGACATCGTCTCGCCAGCATCGGGCGGGCATTTATTGGCCCGCGCGCAACACGCGCTGGCGGCGCATATCCGCGCGCGAATCGTGGGTTCGGCGGGCGGGATCGCCGCTGTTCTGGCGACTGGAGAACGCGGCGGGATCAGCCGTGCGGACGCGCAGGCGATGCGCGATGCCGGCCTTGCGCATCTGCTGGCGGTCGGCGGGCTGCATGTCAGCGCCGTCGTCGGGCTGGCCTATATGCTGGTGTTCCGCCTGGCCGCATTGTTCCCGGTGATCGCGCTGCGCGTCAGATTGCCGATGGTGGCTGCCGTTGCGGGCGCGCTGGTCGGCGTCGCCTATACCTTGATGACCGGCGCGCATGTGCCCACGGTGCGCGCCTGCCTGGGCGCGTTGCTGGTTCTGACCGCTCTGGCGTTGGGGCGACAACCGCTCAGCCTGCGTCTGCTGGCGGTGGCGGCGATGGTGGTGATGCTGCTGTGGCCCGAATCGGTCGCGGGGCCCAGCTTCCAGATGAGTTTCGGCTCGGTCGTGGCCATCATCGCGCTGCATAACGCCCAGCCCG
Organism: Pseudomonadota bacterium; assembly: GCA_030776465.1. Classification (GTDB taxonomy): domain Bacteria; phylum Pseudomonadota; class Alphaproteobacteria; order Sphingomonadales; family Sphingomonadaceae; genus Novosphingobium. Next base: position 18,341 of record JALYHR010000054.1, on the reverse strand, counting down.
TCAAGGATTTCCTGGCCCATCGGGTGGAAACCTGGCCAATGCGCGTCGCGCGCGAACTGATCATGATCCTGCTGGGCGGAATGGTCATCGACCTGGCACTGATGCCGATCGCGCTGTTTCAGTTCCATCGCGCCGGACTTTTTGGTGCGCTTGCCAATCTGTTTGCGATTCCATTGACGACATTTGTGGCGATGCCGCTGATCGCCCTGGCGCTGACGCTGGATCTGGTTGGATTGGGCGCGCCGATGTGGTGGCTGGCGGGCAAGTCGCTGGTCTTCCTGCTGGCGATCGCGCATGGGACGGCGGATTTGCCCGGCGCGGTGACCTTGCTGCCGGTTTTGGGCACCGGGCGATACATGGTATTCGTAGCCGCAATGCTGTGGCTGGGGCTATGGCGCGGCAATGTCCGGTTGCTGGCGCTGATCCCGGCGTTGCTGGCTACGGCGTCGATGGCCTGGCTGCGTCCCCCCGATGTCATGATCACCGGCGATGGTCGCAATCTGGGAATCGTCTCGGACAATGGCGAAAACCTGATGATCCTGCGCGAAGGGCGCAGCAGCTTCAACCGCGACCAGATGCTGGAAGCCGCAGGCATGTCCGGAGCGGTCAGGCCGCTGGACAAATGGCCGGGCGCGCGTTGCAATCATGATTTCTGCCTGGTTGAAGTAGACCGGGGCGATCGTATCTGGCGCCTGTTGATTGCCCGGACCAAGGCCAGGGTGTCCGGCGACGATCTTGCCCGGGCCTGCGCCGGGGTCGATATCGTCGTGGCCCAGCAGACGCTGTTCGGCGCATGCAAGCCGGCCCTGATCAAGGCGGACAGCGCGTTGTTGATGCGAACCGGCGGCCTGGCGCTCGACCTGGTTGATCGGAGGGTCACCAGCGTGGTGGCCGACGAAGGCGATCACCCATGGTGGCGCGCGGCCCATAAGCTGCAAACCGACGACGATGACGATCAGGGCTACTCGTCCCCAGCAGACCCCGCCGTCGATATCGTCAAGGCGCTACCGAATTAGATCGTTCTGACGTCATTCTGAATCGCCAATCAAACCCGTCTACCCTGAGCGTGTCGAAGGGCTGCCTTTCTTTCTTGAGGCGGGCAGGCGCAAGAAGAAAAGGACAGTGCTTCGACAAGCTCAGCATGGACGGGGGTAGGTGCAGGTAAAGGGCAGGTTGCTCCAGATCATACCAGCGACATTCAATTATAGCGCCTGAGCAAGCCCGCGAGCTTGCCTTGCACTTGCACTTCATTGGCCCGGTAATACTGCGGGTCGTAAGCGGCATTGGCCGGGTCCAGCCGGACCATGCCATTCTCGCGCCGCAAATATTTCAGCGTGGCCTCTTCACCGCGCACCAGCGCCACGACGATTTCGCCATCGCGGGCTGCGTCGGTGCGGCGGATCAGGGCAAAATCGCCATCGAGGATGCCCGCTTCGACCATCGAGTCGCCGGATACTTCCAACGCGTAATGCTCGCCTGCCCCCAACAGCGCCGCAGGCACGGGCAACATCGCTTGCCCCTCGACCGCCTCGATCGGCATGCCTGCGGCTATGCGGCCGTGGAGCGGTATTTCGATCACGTCATTGGCCGCAACCGGTGCCGAATTGGCAGACGCCAGCGCGGGCCTGGCTGCTGCCGGGCGCAAGGTTGGCGGGACAACGAACGGGCGAGGGGCGGCGGTTGGCCGGGTGACGTCTTCCGGTTGACGCAGTACTTCCAGCGCGCGGGCCCGATTAGGCAGGCGGCGGATGAAACCTCGTTCTTCCAGCGCGGAAATCAGCCGGTGCACGCCTGATTTCGATTTCAGGTCGAGCGCGTCCTTCATTTCCTCGAAAGAGGGCGAGACACCGGTAGCTTCCAGGCGCGCCTGGATAAAGCGGACAAGCTCGTGCTGCTTGCGGGTCAGCATGGGTGCATACTCCTCGATGTTCCGCCCTGCCTAACGAACGAATGCGGAACAATTAAGCAACCTTTTTGCTCTCGTCAAGCAATTCCGGTGCTTTCAAGCAGATAGGCTGGAACAAAGCTGCCTACAGGCAAGGCCGGGCTGTCGGGCGGGCGATCGATGAGCGTGTTGCAGACCGCCAACGAAGCCAACGCGCCACTGTCATGGGTGTCTGCGACCGCGATTGCGCTGCCGTCCCACTGCGCCCGCAGGAATTCGCGGCGGCTGCCGGTGGCAACCAGCGGCGTGGTCAGTTGCGCGGTGATCGGGCGAGGCAGGCACTGGCTTGCCCCCAGCAGCGCGCGCAGCAGCGGCAGCAGGAACAAATAAGCCGTCACCAGGCTCGACACCGGATTTCCGGGCAATCCCAGCACGATCTGGGTGCCGCGCCGGGCCACCAGCAGCGGCTTGCCCGGCTTGATCGCGACTTTCCAGAAATCGATGGTTGCCCCCCACTCGCGCAGCGCCGGGCCGACCAGATCGTGATCTCCGACCGATGCGCCGCCGCTGGTAACGACGATATCGGCGTCCCGCGCCGCCGCCAGCGCGCCAACCAGCGCAGGCAGGTCGTCCGCGACTGGCCCAAACCGGGTGATCCGGCACGGCACCGCGCGGGTCAGCGCCGCGACCATCGCGCCATTGCTGGCCGGAATGCGGTGCGGCGGGCATGGCGCGCCCGGTGCCGACAATTCATCGCCGCTGTCGATGATGGCGATATGCGGCAGGCGGCATACCGGCAACCGGGCATATCCCGAAGTGATGGCCAATGCGATTTGCGCGGCGCCAATGCGCGCGCCGCGGGGCAACAATTCCTGGCCCTCGGCGAAATCCATGCCCTTGCGGCGGATATGCCGGCCGGGCGCGGCCGAGGCATGGTGGGCAAGCGTCAATCGATCGCCATCGCGCGCGCAGTTTTCCTGAATCACTACCATGTCGGCGCCTTGCGGAAGCAGTGCGCCGGTCGAAATCCTCACTGCTTCACCGGGCGTCAAAGTGCCGGCAAACGGATGCCCGGCGGCGCTTTCGCCGATGACGCGCCAGGGGCCATCAGTACCGGAACCAGCTACCGCGTAGCCATCCATGGCCGAGAGGTCGTCGGCAGGCTGGGTCCGGCGCGCCCACAAAGGCATCGTCAGATAGCGACCTTGGGTCTCTTCGATGGGCAGGTCTTCGACGGGCAGGGGAGCGGCCAGCGCCAACAGTCGCGCTTGTGCCTGCTCCAGCGGCATCAATCCTGCCATCAGGCGCTGCGGCCGGAGCCGGGGATCGGCGGTGCGGTCCAGTCGCCCGACTTGCCGCCGCGTTTTTCCAGCAGCCGCACTTCGCCGATGATCATCGCCTTATCGATCGCCTTGGCCATGTCGTAGATTGTCAAAAGTGCGACACAAGTTGCTGTCATCGCTTCTATTTCTACGCCAGTCCTGGCTGTCAGCGAAGTCGTGGCGGTGGCGCGGATGCCGTCGTTCTCCCAGGAAAATTCGACACTGACCGCATCCAGGCCGAGCGGGTGGCACAGCGGGATCAGATCGGCGGTCTTTTTGGCGGCCATGATGCCGGCAATGCGCGCGGTTGCCAGCACATCGCCCTTTGGAACGTCGCCATTGCGGATCGCATTCAGCGCGGCGGCGCTCATGGTGATGCGGCCGGTCGCGACGGCGATCCGCGCGGTTTGCGGCTTGCCGCCGACATCGACCATGCGGGCGTGGCCATGCTCGTCGAGATGGCTCAGATCAGCCATTCAGCAAGACCCGCGTCGCCGCCGCGACATCGGCCTGCCGCATAAGGCTTTCGCCGACCAGAAAACTGCGCAAGCCGCATTGTTCCAGTCGGAGCACGTCCTGATGGTTGGAAATGCCGCTTTCGCTGACCAGCAACGCATCCGCTGGAGCCAGCGGCGCAAGCTCTTCCGTAATGGCAAGATCGGTTACAAAGCGTTTGAGATCGCGGTTATTTATGCCGATCAGGCGGGATTTGAGCCGGGCAGCCCGCGCCATTTCCGCGTCGTCGTGAACCTCGATCAAGACATCCATGCCCCGTTCCAGCGCTGCCGCTTCGATTTCGGTCATCAGCCCATCGTCCAGCGCGGCGACGATGATCAGGATGGCATCGGCACCGATAGCGCGCGCCTCGGCCACTTGCCACGGGTCGATCATGAAATCCTTGCGCAATACCGGCAAATCGCAAGCCGCGCGCGCCGCGATGAGGAAATCCTCATGCCCCTGGAAATACGGCGCATCGGTCAGCACCGAGAGACAAGCCGCGCCTCCTGCGGCATAAGCGCGGGCATGTTGCGCCGGATTGAAATCACTGCGAATCAATCCCTTGGATGGCGAAGCTTTCTTGATTTCTGCGATCAATCCAAACCCGGTCGTGGCTTTGGCGGCGAGCGCCCGGCGAAACCCGCGCGGCGCGGATTGTGCGGACGCGCGCGAGTCGAGTTCGCCGATCGAAGCCTGCTGCTTGCGCGCCGTGACTTCGCCGCGCTTGGTGGCGCAAATTTCGGTAAGCTTGTCGGTCATCCCGGCGCTTTAACGATGACCGACGCGGACAGTAAAGGGTGCAGGGGCGATGACCCCTGCGAATCTTCACTTTACCGTGGCTATCCAGCAATCGAGCAACGCCTTGGCCAATCCCTTGTCGATCGCCTCGGCAGCTTCCTCGACTCCCTCGCGCCAATCGTCCACTTGACCGGCGACGATCAAAGCGGCGGCGGAATTCAGCAATACCGCGTCACGATAGGCGCCTCGCTCACCCAACAACAATCGACGCAGCGCCGCCGCGTTAGTGGCCGCATCGCCGCCGCGCAGGGCCGCGAGCGGATGATGCGGCAGCCCGGCGTCCTCAGGCGTGACGGTATCGGATGCGAGGGCAAAACCGATGGTGGCGAGAGTGCTGGGACCGCTGATCGACAATTCGTCGAGCCCCTCATTGCCCGCGACAATCATCGCGCGCGTTGTCCCCAACCGGCGCATGGCATCGGCGTAAAGCGGCACCAGCGCCGGATTGGCCACGCCGACAAGCTGGCGCGTGACCCGCGCGGGATTGGCCAGAGGCCCGGTCATGTTGAAGATGGTGCGACGGCCCAGCGCCTTGCGGATCGGGGCGATACGCGCCAACGCCGGATGGTGGCTTTGCGCAAAGAGAAAAGCGATGCCGAGATCGGGAAGCGTTGCCTCGGCCATTTCGCCCGCGTGGCTCAGGTTCAGGCCCAGCGCTTCCAGTGTATCGGCCGCCCCCGCCAGCGAAGACGCGGCGCGGTTGCCGTGTTTGGCCACGGGCACGCCGCAGGCCGCCACGACCAGCGCGACGGCGGTGGATATGTTCAGGCTGTGCTGCCCGTCGCCACCCGTACCGCAGACATCGATGGCGTGTGTTGGCGCGCTGACCGGGATCATCCGGGCGCGCAACGCCAGGACCGCACCGGCGATGTCCGTGGCGGTTTCGCCGCGCTCGGCCAGATCGATCAGGGTCGCGGCAATGGCTTCATCGGCCATTTCGCCGTCGAGCATCCGGGCAAACAGCGTTTCGGCATCGGCCATGCTCGTGGTGGAAATGCTCATCACCGTTCGAGCGGCGTCATGCCGCAAGCCCTCAGGAAATTGGCGAGCAAGGCGTGGCCGTGTTCGGTGGCGATGCTTTCGGGGTGGAATTGCACGCCGTGGATCGGCAAATCCCGGTGGCGAAATCCCATGACATGGCCATCGTCGCTGCGCGCATTGACCGAGAGGCTATCCGGGATATCCTCGACGATCAGCGAATGATAGCGCGTCGCGGTGAAGGGTGAAGGCAGCCCGGCAAAGACGCCGCTACCGTCATGGCTGACCGGCGAAGTCTTGCCATGCATCAACCCGCCGCGCACCACCTGGCCGCCGAAATACTGGCCGATCGACTGGTGCCCCAGGCATACCCCCAGCAGTGGCCGCCGCGCATCGGCCGCCGCGCCGACGAGATCGAGACTGATCCCGGCCTCGGTCGGGGTGCAGGGACCGGGCGAAATCAGGAACCCCTGCGCGCCCGAAGAAATCGCCTGCCCAGCGGACAGCGCATCGTTGCGCACGACCTCGACCTCGGCCCCCAGTTCCATCAGGTAATGGACGAGATTCCAGGTGAAGCTGTCGTAATTGTCGATAACGAGGATCATGGCGCAAGCTCTAGTTAGGGGGTAAATGTTGCGGCAGGTCCATCGACGCATGGAGTATTCGTGCGACAAGTATGTGCTCGGTCTCGCGGTAAAAGATCACATGCGAGCCGACCCCGTAGCATAAATAGGCTGCCGCGATCTCGGCCCTTTTGCGTCCGATGCTTGTCCCAGCGACAAGACCTTCGAGCGCTTCATGTATGTCAGTGACATAGCGGTCGGCCTGCTGAACCGACCAATTTGTCACGGTGTAACCGTAAATGTCCGCAAGGTCACCTTCGGCGCGCCGGGATAAGCGATACGATTCAAATTTGCGGGGCATGCCGCTCCTGCATCCGGCCAAGGAAAGCATCGAAATCGAACGGCTTGTCCGCGTAGCCCGATTTCTCGCCTTCTTCGATGGCCTGGCGCAGCGCCTGCAACTTGGTCTCCTGCTCTTCCAGCAGGCGCAATCCGGCGCGCACGACGTCACTGGCGGAACTATAGCGCCCGGCTTTCACCGCTGCCGAAATGAACTCGGTCAGATGCTCCCCGAGCGAAATGGACGTGTTCTGAGCTTGTGCCATGCTGATCACCTCCTTACCATATTTACCAAACTTTGGTAGTTATGCAAGCATCGACCCGGACTGTTACTGCCCGAACCCGGCCTCGCTGGCTACCCGCACGGCTTCGCGGGCGGCTGCAAACAACGCGCTGGCCTTGGCCTCGCATTCGCGTTGTTCATAATCCGGGTCCGAATCGGCGACGATGCCCGCGCCGGCCTGGACGTGCATGACGCCGTCCTTGATCACGGCGGTGCGCAACACGATGCAACTGTCGACCGAGCCATCGGGGGCGAAATAGCCGACGCCGCCCGCATAAGCCCCGCGTGTTTCCGGTTCCAGCGCGGCGATGATTTCGCAGGCGTGAACTTTGGGTGCGCCGCTGACGGTGCCTGCCGGAAAACCCGCGAACAGCGCGTCGATTGCGTCATGCCGGGGGGAATCCAGCGTTCCGGTGACATTGCTGACGATGTGCATGACATGGCTGTAACGCTCGACCGTATAGCTTTCGGTGACTTGCACCGTGCCTTTCGCGGCGACTCGCCCGACATCGTTGCGGCCCAGGTCGAGCAGCATCAGATGTTCGGCGCGTTCTTTGGGATCGGCGAGCAGGCTGATGCGGTTGGCTTCGTCTTCCTGCGGGGTCTTGCCGCGTGGCCGAGTGCCCGCGATTGGCCGGATGGTAACCTCGCCATCGCGCACGCGCACCAGGATTTCCGGCGATGACCCGATCAGGGCAAAGCCCGGCAGGTCAAGGAAATACAGGAATGGCGACGGGTTGACCCGGCGCAGCGCGCGATACAGTGCCAGTGGGGGCAAGGTGAACGGGCAGGTGAAGCGCTGCGCCAGCACCACCTGAAAGATGTCGCCTGCCTCGATGTAATCCTTGGCTTGTCGCACCATCGCACCATAATCTTGCGCCGCCATCGTCGGGGTAAGCTGTGGCGTGGGCAGCGCGCCCGGCGGCGCCGGATCCGGCGCGGGTTGGGAAAGGCGGCGCAGCGCCTCGTCGATACGATCCCGTGCCATCGAAATCTGATCGGCAGGCGCCACCGTCGATGGCCATAGCGGAGCGACCGCGAACAGTTCCTCGCCCAGCCGGTCGAACACCAGGATCAGGGTGGGGCGCACGAACAGCATGTCGGGCAATTCAAGCGGGCTGGGGGCCGCGCGGGGCAGTTTTTCAACCAGGCCGATGGTTTCATAGCCGAAATACCCGACCAGGCATGCCAGCGCGGGCGGCAGCTCGGCGGGCATATCGATGCGGCATTCCGCGACCAGGCCGCGCAATTCCGTCAAGGCATCGCCGGGCAGCGGCTCAAAGCCGTCGCGATCGTGTTGCCATTGGCGGTTGACCGTCGATTGGTGCGCGCTCGCGCGGAAAACCAGGTCGGGATCAAGCCCCAGCAGGCTGTAGCGCCCGCGCACCGCGCCGCCTTCTACCGATTCGAGCAGGAAATCGCCTCGGCCCGGTTGGATCAGCTTGACCCCCGCGCCGACCGGGGTCTCGGTATCCGCAATCAGCCTTCGCCATACCAGTGTCGCTTGCCCGCGCGCCAGTTCTGCCTCGGCGCGGTCAGCGTTGATCAGCGCGTTTTCGGGCCGACTATCGGCAAATCCGGTCATGCCCGCCTGCGGTCAGTTGCCGACCGCTTGCGCGGCAACGGCTTTGATCGCGACGGGATTGCGGGTCACGCCGACTTCGCCGCGCATCGCATGGCCCATTTCCTCGGCATATTCATTGCCGGTCATCTGCCCCAGTTCGGTGGCGGCACTGGCCAGCAGCGGATCGGTCGCGGTCAGGGGATCGGACTGGATCTGTTTCAACTGGACGACGATCCACCCCTCATTGATGGGCGCTGCCATGAGCTTGATCGTATTCGGCGCCATAGCGAACAGCAACGATAGCGGCGCGGGCACCTTCTGGCCCATCGCCGCCAATTGGTCGCGGCTGATCGACACCGGTGACGGCGGCGGCAGCTTTACCCCCAGCCCGTTCAATCCGGCAGCCAGATCGGTGCCCTTGCGCACTTCTGCCAACAGCTTTTGCGCTGCAAGCCGCGCATTGGTGGCACCTTGTTCCAGCACCATCGCCGCTGTCACATCGCCCTTGATCTGGGCCAGCGGCGCGGGCGCCGACGGCGTGATCTGGCTGACGTCATAGATGACATAGGTCTTGCCCGCCTCGACTTCGGCCAGTTGCGGCTGGTTCGTGCGGTCCATGGTGAAGGCGGTGCGCAGCAGCGGCGACAATTCCTTGGGCAGGGTGGTGGTGGGCGCGCCCGGCACCTTGCCGTCGGCGGTAATCGGCGGAGTGGTCTGAAGTGGCAGGCCCAGATCCTTGGCGGCGTCGGTCAGCGCATAGCCCTGGCCCAGTCGGTCATCGATCCGGCCAGTCAGGTCGGCCAACGCGGCGCGGTGCCGGTCGGCGCTCAGTTTGGCGGCGATGTCGGCACGCGCCTGCGCCAGCGACCGGCCCGGTTTTTCCTCGATGGCATCGATGCGCAGCAGGTGCCAGCCGAGCGGGCCCTTGATCGGTCCGATCAGCGCGCCACGCTTGCCAGCGAATGCGGCGGCGGCGACATCGGGTGCGGTTTGATCGGCCAACGCCGATTGCGTGACGAGGCCAAGCGGCGCGGCGCTCAATCCATGGCTGGTTGCGACCGTTTCCAGGGGCTTGCCGGTGGCCACCTGCTGCGCGATGGCTTGCGCGGCGGCCTGCGTCGGCGCCACCAATTGGGTGATGCTGCGGCTTTCGGAAGCGGCGTATTGCGCCTGGTTGGCGGCGTAGCTGGCGGCGATTTCAGCATCGGTCGGTGCGGCTACTGATTTCACCGCGTCGTCGCCAAAGATCGCATACCGCAACACGCGGGTTTCCGGGCGAATGAAAGCGGCGCGGTGGTTGTCGTAAAAGCTGGCCACCTGCGCGTCCGTGGGTGCAGCGGCCGGGGCAAAAGCCGCCGAGGGCAGCAGCGCGATGATGCCGCTGCGGTGTTCCTTCAATATCTGGGCGTAACGCATGACCACGCCTGCTGGGATGACCGCGCCGTATTGGGCCGGTCTCAGCGTCTCGCGCGCAATCAGGCTCTGGGCGATGCTGTCGCGCACCTCGGCATCGGTCAACTGGCGTTGCGCCAGCATCTGGCGGTAAGTCGCTTCGCTGAATTTGCCGTCGAGCCCTTGCAGGCTGGGGATCTTGGCAAGCTCGCTGTCGACCAGCCGCTTGCCTGCGACGATGCCGTGCTTTTCGCCGAATACGGCAACGGCGGTGCGATCGATCAACTGGTTCAGCGACGCATCCACGCCGCCGCCCGCGACATAGGCCTTCATCGTCAAATTGGGATCCTGCTGGCGCGCCTGATCCAGATTTTGGGTCAGCGCCTTGCCCAGATCGGAGGTGCTGATCCGCTGATTGCCGACCATCGCGGCGCGGTCGCCGCCTGCAACCCCGCCAAATCCGCCGCTGCTGGCGACATCACCCGCGGCAAAGGCCAGCGCGATCAAGCCGACCATGCCCAGGGTCAAGGCAATGCCGAGCGTGGAACTGAAAAAAGAGCGGAAAAACTGCAGCATATTCGCGTCGCTAGCTCTGATTGCCCCGTTTCGCCTGAAGGGAGCTTCGCGGCGCGCTGTAGTCGGCAATTTGGCCAGCCGCAAGTTGGTCAGCCGTTCCTGCCGCGCCATTCGCTCAAATGCAATTGCCTTGGCGAAGTTGCGACATGGTTGCGCGAAAGGACGAAAGCGGTGATAGAGGCGCGACGTGTTCGGTTTAGTATCAGGATTTTTCTGCCCCATGGATCAGTCGTGCGCTTTACGAACGCGGGCGCGCACGTTGCGTCTGGCCGCGACGGCTATGGCGAGCGTCCTGGCGCTGGGTCTTGGTGCTTGCGCGTCGCTGCCGATCAGTGGCCCGACCGGCTCGCAAGTGCTGAAAACCGCCGCGCGCGGCACCGACGCGGTCCCGTTTCATGTCATCGAGTTAAGCGACGTCGCGACGCTGCCTGCGATTGCGGATAAACCGCCGATCGAGGTGCCTGCGCTGCCGCCGCCGCCTTCCGACATGATCGGTCAAGGCGATGTCCTGGACATTTCGGTCTATGAAGCCGGGGTGGCGCTGTTTTCGGGCAATTCGTCGCGCAGTGCCGCCGCCGTCGGGGCGAGCGACACGCCCGGCGGCGTTCAGGTCGAACATTTGCCGCCGGAACGTGTCGACGACCTGGGCTATATCCGGGTTCCGTTCGCGGGGCGGCTGCGTGCCGCAGGCCATACCCCGGAAGAATTGAGCGCCATGATCCGCCGGGCGTTGCGCGGCATGTCGCAGGACCCGCAAGTAGCGGTGACGATCGCCACCACCATCGGCAACAGCGTGATCATAGGCGGGGAAGTCGGTCATCCGGGGCGGCTGGTCCTGACCACCAACCGCGAATCGCTGGGCGACACGATCGCGCTGGCGGCGGGCTATCATGGTGACCCCAAGGATCTGACGGTGCGCGTGAGCCGGGGCGGGCATGATTTCGAATATAGGTTGAGCGACGTGCTCAGCGGCTCCGACCGCGACATGCGGATCGTGCCCGGCGACCGGATCGAAGTGCTGCGCAAGCCGCTGACCTTCACCGTGCTGGGCGCACCGACCAAGGTCGAGCAGATGAGTTTTCCAGCGGCGGATACCTCGCTCGCCGAAGCCATCGCCATGGCGGGCGGCGCCAATCCCAACCTGGGCGATGCCAAGGCGATTTTCGTGTTCCGTTACTTGCCGTTACCCGATGGCAAGGAAGCACCCGTGGTCTATCACCTCAACATGATGCATCCCGGAGCCTATTTCCTGTCGCAGCGTTTCGCCATGCACGACAAGGATTTGTTGTATGTCGGCAATGCTGCGGCCAACCAGCCGAGCAAGCTGGTTCAACTGGTCAGCCAGTTGTTTACGCCCTTTTCCACGGTGAGCGGAGTGGTGGTGAACAGCGGGCTTTAAGGCAACCTGACGAAACCCGATCGCGCCGCCTCACGCACTCGCCAACAGGCGTTCGGCGGCGTTGCGGACCAGGATGCGCGTGGCGGATTCGCTGGCCAGGCCGCCGCGAACCAGGCAGCGGTTATGGAGGACGCGGCGGAAAGCATCGTAAATCGCCGGATCGGGGGCTTGCGGCGCGGTCCAGAAATCGTCGAGGCAGCCTTGGTGCGTGATGCCGGGCATGGCATAGACCGCGCTGCCCAGCGCCATCACCGGCACCCCGCGGTCCAGTGCGAAAGTGGCCGAGGTGCTGTTCACCACCACCACCCCCAGCGAGCTTTCGGCCAGCGTCCGCAGGTCCCCGCCATCGATATGGACCAGCCGGTCGGCCAGCCCCAGCCGCCGTGCCCGCGCCTTGACATATCCACCCCAGCCGCCGAGCGTCGCGTCGAGCGGATGCGCCTTGATCAGCAATTTGCTGTCCGGCGGCGCATGTGCGGCAAAGCTGCCCAGCACATAGTCTGCGGCCTGGCGCATGCTGCTGAACGGCGAATGCGAGCGGATCTGGTAATCCGACGACAATTGCAGCGGCAGCAGGAAATACCGTTGTCCCGCGATCTGGCGCAGCGTGGTTTCAGCCCGGCGCGCGGCGGTTTTGCGCGTGGCGAATTTGGCAACCCAGCCAATTCCCTCGACCATGATCGAGCCTGGGCGATGCGATACATAAAAAGGGTATCGCAAAGTGATCGTACCGATCAACGAATGGGTGAAATAGCGGGTGGTATCGCGAACTCGCCGCCCCAGTCTGGCGACGATCGGCGGCATCGGCTGGGGCAATTCCAGCCCCTCCGCCGCGACAAGAAGCGTTGCGGGATCGCGGGGCAGGCTGGAATGGCCATTGACCCCATCACGTTCCAGCGTCAGCCAGTTGGGGCGAATATAGCCTTCTTCAAAGACATGGACGCGGATGCCGCGCAGCCGCGCCATCTGGTGTGCGGCCATGTGCATCGGCCGGCAATCCCCGAACAGGACCAGGTCGGTAACGCCCCGATCGCGCAGGAAGCGGTCGATAAACAACGTCCAGTTGCCCTGAAATCCACGATAGCAAGTCGCCGGGCCGCTCCAGTCGCGCTGATCGCCGCCGTTGAAATTGATGCGCAGCACGCGCGCTCCCCGCGCCTCGATCTCGGCTCCGAGATCGCGGAAAAATGTCCCCGGCGGACCTTGCAGGAACAGGAAAATGCGATTGCGAACCGGTTGAGCGGGTACGGATTTGGCTGCGCCCGCAGACTGGATGCTGTTCCCAGGTGCCGCCTTTATCGCGCCGGGGGCCTGCGCCGCATTGACGCGCTCGCTTCGCGACCAGTCGAAATCGGCTTCGTCGCGGCGAGGCGATCTTGTGTTATGGGGCTGTTTGGGCATCGATCGTTTCTTCCTGCCGGAAACGCAACCACAAAATCAAGGTTAAACGGTTTGAGGTTCTGCGCAATTGTGTTTGGCGCTTGCTCCTCCTTCCCCCTCCCACAAGCGAGCGGGGAATAGAAAGGATAGCCGTAGCGCAAACATTTTGCTCCCGCCGTGCCAATCTGCGATTGCCTTGGTCCTTGCGGCAAAATGGTTGCGCTGCGCCGCAGCATCGGCGTATGGCAAGGCTGTTGTGGATTGACTGGAATCGACCGAAATTATGCAGTTTCGCGCTTTTGACATCGCTGGCCCGTTGGAAATTATACCGGCCCGACATGTCGATGAGCGCGGCTATTTCGCGGAAATCTATCGCCAGGACCGTTTTTTCGAACAAGCCGGTCCGATCGATTTCGTCCAGGAAAACCAGTCGCTCAGCGTCAGGCAAGGGACGTTGCGGGGCATCCACTATCAGACCGCGCCGTTCGCCCAAGGCAAGCTGGTGCGCTGCACGTCGGGCGCGATATTCGACGTGGCGGTCGATATGCGGCACGGCTCGCCCACATTCGGCCGGTGGATTGCGGTGGAATTGTCATCTGAACTGGGCAACCAATTGTGGATTCCCGCAGGATTTGGTCACGCCTTTTGCACGCTCCAACCCCATAGCACGGTCAGCTACAAGGTGACCGCCTATTACAGCGGACCCAACGACGGCGGCGTGCTATGGAACGATCCTGCTATCGGCATCGTTTGGCCTGATGTGGCGGACCCCGAAACACTGTCGGCGAAAGACCGGGTGCAGCCCACACTGGCCGAACTGCCGGTGCTGTTCCAGATGGAGAATTAAAGCATGCGCATCCTGGTGACCGGTGGGGCCGGATTTATCGGATCGGCGCTGGTTCGGCATCTGGTGACAGATGGCCATGACGTGCTCAATGTCGACGCCTTGACCTATGCCGGTAACCAGGCCTCGCTCAAGCTGGTGGCGGATCGTCCGAATTACCGCTTCCTGAAGGCCGATATCCGCGATGCCGGGGCGATGAACCAGGCCATGTCCGGGTTCCGGCCCGAGCGGGTCATGCATCTTGCCGCCGAAAGCCACGTCGACCGGTCGATCACCGGGGCCGCGGATTTCATCCAGACCAATATCGTCGGCACTTTCGTGCTGCTGGAAGCCGCCCGCGCTTATTGGCTCACGCTGGCCCCGGCGGAGCGCGACACGTTCCGTTTCCTCCATGTCTCGACCGACGAGGTCTATGGCTCGCTGGGTGCAGAGGGGCTGTTTCACGAGACGACGCCCTACGATCCCAGTTCGCCTTATTCGGCTTCCAAGGCGGCCTCCGACCATCTGGCCAAGGCGTGGCATCGCACTTATGGGCTGCCGGTGGTGGTGTCGAACTGCTCGAACAATTACGGGCCCTACCATTTTCCCGAAAAGCTGATTCCGCTGACCATCCTCAATGCCCTGCAAGGGCGCGAACTGCCGGTTTACGGCAAGGGGGATAACATCCGCGACTGGCTTTATGTCGAGGACCACGCCCGCGCACTGGATCTGATTGCTGCCAAGGGGCAGCCGGGCGAGACCTACAACGTCGGCGGCCGCAATGAACGCCGCAATATCGATGTCGTGCAGCGCATCTGCGAAGTGCTCGACCGGCTGGTGCCCGCTGCCTCGGCCAATGGGCGCCCGCGCGCCGAACTGATCGCTTATGTCACCGATCGCCCCGGCCACGATGCGCGTTATGCCATCGACGCGACCCGGCTGGAGACCGAACTGGGCTGGCGGGCGCAGGAAAATTTCGAAAGCGGGATCGAAAAGACCGTGCAATGGTATCTCGATAATGAGTGGTGGTGGGGCCCCTTGCGCCAACGCTATGACGGCGAGCGGCTGGGTCTGGCGACTGCGCAAGCCGCCAAGGAGCCAGTAACTTGAGGATCGTCGTCACCGGAGGGCCCGGCCAATTGGTGCTGTCGCTGATCGAACGCGGCGCCGCGCGCGATGCCGGGGGAAGTTTCGAAGTGATTGCCGTGGGCCCGCCCGAACTCGATCTGTCAGCGCCGGATGACGATCGGATTTATGCCGTCCTGGCTGCGGAACGCCCCGATGTGATCGTCAATGCCGCCGCCCATACCGCGGTCGACAAGGCGGAAAGCGAGCGCGAGCTGGCCTTTGCCATCAATGCCGAGGGCGCGGGAGCGGTGGCCCGGGCAGCGGCGCGATGTGGTGTGCCTTTGGTCCATGTCTCGACCGATTATGTTTTTTCGGGCGACAAGTCAGCGCCCTATACCGAAGCCGACGCACCCGCCCCGACCGGCGTTTACGGCGCCTCCAAACTGGCGGGCGAACAAGCGGTGCTGGCCTCGGGCGCCGATGCCGCGATCCTGCGCACCGCCTGGGTCTATAGCCCGTTCGGTGCGAATTTCGTCAAGACGATGCTGCGGCTGGCGGAAACCCGCGATGAACTGGGCGTCGTCGCCGACCAGCGCGGCAATCCGACCAGCGCGCTCGATCTGGCCGATGCCGTGCTGACCGTTGCCGCCAATTTAAAGGCCGATGCCGCGCCCGAAATGCGAGGAATTTTCCACGCAACGGGCAGCGGCGAGGCCAGTTGGGCTGATTTTGCCCAGGCCATATTTGCTGCATCCTCGGCGCAGCACGGTCCCTCGGCCAAGGTCAAGTCGATCACCACTGCGCAATATCCGACCCCGGCACGCCGTCCGGCCAATTCGCGACTCGATTGCAGCCTGCTGGCGCACATTCACGGTGTACGCCTGCCCGACTGGCGCGACAGCACCGACGCTGTCGTGGCGCGTCTGGTCCATGAAACATTCGCGGGAGCCAAATAATGAAAGGCATCATTCTGGCCGGAGGCAGCGGGTCGCGCCTGTTTCCGATGACGCTGGCAGTCTCGAAGCAGTTGATGCCGGTCTATGACAAGCCGATGATCTATTATCCACTGACCACGCTGATGCTGGCGGGTATCCGCGACATCCTGATCATCACCACCCCGCACGATGCCGCGCAGTTTCAACACATGCTGGGCGACGGCACGCAATGGGGCCTGAAGCTCAGCTATGCCGTCCAGCCCGAACCCAAAGGACTGGCGCAGGCCTACACCATCGGCGCCGATTTCGTCGCGGGCGGGCCGTCCTGCCTGGTGCTTGGTGACAACATCTTCTTCGGCCATGGTTTTCCCGGTGCCTTGCAAAAGGCGCGCCGGGCGCTCGATGGGGCGACAGTGTTCGCCTATCAGGTGGCCGACCCGGAGCGTTATGGAGTCGTCGAATTCGATGGCAACCGGCGCGCGCTCAGCATCGCCGAAAAGCCCGCGCAGCCGCGTTCGAATTGGGCGGTGACGGGACTTTATTTTTACGACGCCGAGGTGGTGAACATCGCCGCCAATATCCGTCCGTCGGCTCGCGGCGAGCTGGAGATCACCGACGTCAACCAGGCCTATCTCGATGCCGGACGGTTGCGGGTCGAAATGATGGGACGGGGCTATGCCTGGCTCGATACCGGCACCCCCGACAGCCTGCTGGAAGCGGCGCATTTCGTCGCAACGCTCGAAAAACGGCAGGGAATGAAGATTGCCTGCCCCGAAGAAATCGCCTGGCGCATGGGTTTTATCACCGACGAAGGGCTGGAGCGCGGCATCGCCCGGTTGGGAAAAAGCGATTATGCCCGGTATCTGCGGGCATTGACGCAGGAACGGCCATTGACGGCGGAACCTGGGGCCAGCGAAAAGGAACTGGCAACCGTCCAACGCATTTGAACGCCTGACCCAACTGTGATCAAGCTCAGCAAATCCCGGTACTGGCAAGCGTCTCGGGATCCTTTGTGGGCGATACGGGGCACATCTGGAGATAAACGCAAGATATGACCATCACGCCGGTGATCCTTTGTGGCGGCAGCGGCACACGATTGTGGCCGCGTAGCCGCGCGGTCAAGCCCAAGCCATTTTTGCCGCTGGTCGGCGATGAGACCTTGTTCGAACAGGCACTGCTGCGCGCCAGCGATCCCGAACATTTCACCCCGCCGCTGATCGTCACCGGCGCGGCGCATCTGACCCATGTCGAGGCCCAGCTTGCCGACGCGCTGGATGCCCGCGTGATTGTCGAGCCTGCGGCCCGGAACACCGCTGCCGCGATTGCCCTGGCCGCCGCCAGCCTGCCCGCCGATGCCGTCATGCTGGTCTGCCCCAGCGACCATCACATCGGCGATCCCGGCAGCTTTGTCGCGGCGGCGCGGGCTGCGGCCAGCCTGGCGAGCGAGGGTTGGCTGGTCGCCTTCGGCATTGCCGCGACCGCGCCCGAAACCGGTTATGGCTATATCCGCAGCGGCGAAGCGATTGCCATCCTGGGCCGCCACATCGGCTTCAAAGTGGCCGAATTCGTCGAAAAGCCCGATCTTGCGCGCGCCGAGGCCTTTCTCGCTGCGGGCGGTTATAGCTGGAACGGCGGGATCTTCGCTTTTCGCGCGGGCGATTACATGGCGGAACTGGAACAACATCGTCCCGCCATCGCCAGCGCGGTACGCCGATCGGTGGAACTGGGGCGCAGCGAAGGACGCTGCTTCCATCCCGACGCTGGGGCTTTTGCCGAGATCGCTGGCGAATCGGTGGATTATGCGGTGATGGAAAACACCACGCGCGCGGCCATGGTGCCCGTCGCCATGGCATGGTCCGACATAGGCAACTGGCAAGCGCTGCACGCCGCGCGCAAGCAGGACGCGGATGGCAACACCGTCATCGGGCAGGCGGAACTGGTCGATTGCCGCAATGTCCTGGTTGAAAGCGACGGGGCCAGGGTGTCCGTCATCGGGCTGGAGAACGTGATTATCGTCGTCAATGGCGATGAAGTGCTGGTGACCAGCGCGGACGGGTCGCAAAAGGTCGGCAAACTGACCGGAGCTGCGAACCAATGACCGCTAAACTGCCGGTCCGCATGGTTGAAAAGCCATGGGGCCGCGACCACCTGCCGCCGCCGTTCGAAGCTCCCGCTGGCAAGCGGATCGGTGAAATCTGGTTTGAACCGCCCGCCGGGCTGCCGCAATTGCTGGTGAAATATATCTTCACCAGCGAAAACCTGTCGGTGCAGGTTCACCCCAGCGATGACCAGACCATGGCAGCGGGGTTGGGCAAGCAGGGCAAGGAAGAATGCTGGCTGATTATCGCCGCCGAACCGGGGGCAAAAATCGGCATCGGTTTTCACCATGATGTGGGTGCCGATGCGTTGCGCGCGGCGGCGCTGGACGGCAGCATCGAGACGTTGATGCAATGGTACCCGGTGGCGCCGGGCGATTTTTTCATGATCCCGGCCAATACCGTCCACGCTATCGGCGCCGGGGTCAGCCTGATCGAAGTC